>DATNHL010000062.1:0-10234 GCA_035604995.1 Occallatibacter sp.
CGAGCTGGAATATCTCCTCGACCGTGGTGTCAAGGGCGCGCGCCAGCTTCAGGCTGACCGCCGTATTCGGAACATACGTTCCCGCCTCGATGGCGTAGACCGTCTGGCGGCTGACGCCGACTCTGGCGGCCAACTGCGAGGCTCCGAGCCCTCTCCTGGTTCTCAATTCAGCGAGTTTCGTTTGAACGTCCATGGCGCTTGGATGATTGCTCCCGGATCGGATGCTATGTATTCTAAGCGCGACCGATGACGCTGATACGGGGAATCCTGCACAGCGAACAGACGGGCCCCGCGCCAACATCCCGGCAGTGCCTGCGATCTGAGCTGTTTTTCGCCACGCTCATGGAGTGCCCATGCAACCCGCGGCAGCCGGTAACCCCCAGGGCGCGGCAATTTCTGCGACCGTGTATGGCAAACACAACGTTGTTCTGTATACAATACTGGCAATCGGCTTCTGATTGCCTTCCCCTGGCGCAATCGCGAATCCCTGGCATCGATGCTTGCCGATTCCAAATCCCCGGCCCGGACGCATGATCTTGAGGGAGTGTCTAATTTTGGAGGAGCGAATGGTCAAAAGCAGTCGTCTCACAGTTCTTGCGAGCCTCGCTTTTGCGGCAGCGGCGGTTTCTCTTTTTGGGCAGGCAACAAACATAAAGTCCGCGGATCGGATTGTGAGCCCGGCCATTGCCGCGGCCTCTTTCAACGCGGGCGCGCAACCATCGGCCGCATCTGCCCACACGGGGTCCTTTATCGAGCGCTACCAGGCGCGGGTCAGCGCAACACAGGCGGAACAACCCCACTGGATTACGCCATTGGTCCTGGTGACGCCGAGGCTTGAACAGGAGTTTCGCACCGATTTCGTGCACCAATACAACACCAAGCGCTTCGCGGTCTGGAACTATGGGAATGGCAAGGGACTTGAATTGATCCCAGAGCGGCATACGGAGATTCTGATTAACGTTCCTCCGTTTTTCAATCGCTCCAATGGCGAGCAGGACGGATTCGGAGATATTTCTTTCGTTGCCAAAGGCCGCATCTACGCGCGCAACGAGGAGCGCGGCAACGCCATCGTCACGGCTTTCTTGAATGGCTCCATTCCCACCGGCAAAAATGGCAACGGAAGCTGCTGCGCCGTAGTGACACCGACTCTTGCGATGGGGAAGGGCTTCGGTCATGTCGATTTCATCACCACCGCTGGCGGGACGCTGCCGGTGACGAACGTCGTTGGCCTGGGACACAGCATCGTGTGGAACAGCGTCGCTCAGTACCGCGTGGGAAAGAAGGGAGCGGCTCGGTTCTTCTGGCCTGAGCTTGAATCCAACGCAACTTTCTACAAAGGCGGACCGAACGATGGCAAGAACAGCGACTTCGTGACGCCAGGGTTGGTCGTCGGGCGCATTCCGCTCTCGCACGACGCCAGGGGAAATCCCGGCCGCCTGGGGCTGACCTTCGGAGTGGGGCAGCAGATCGCGGTCACGCATTTCCACACGTACAATCACGCCACCGTGATCACCATGCGGATGCCTTTTTAGCCGATCGGAATTGTTCGGTGGCCCGGCCGGGTGCGCGGGCTACCGCCGTTACAGGATTTCTTCAGCTGCCGGTAGTTTGGAGGTCATTCAGCCCGGTTGTCAGAAATGGCGTTGGATGGTGAGCGGTCTTGAAAGCAGAACGGATGAAAAAGAGAATTCGGCTGGTGTTAGTCTCCTGCGCGGCAATGTTGGCAGTTGCCATGCTTATCAACGCCTGCCATGCGCCACAGCGCACCGTATTGACGGTGTCTGCCGCGGCGAGCTTGCAGGACGCAATCGTGGAAGCAGAGACAGGGTACAAGCATGACCACACGGACATAGACTTCCGCAACAACTTCGGCTCATCCGGCACTCTGGCGCGGGAGATCGAAGTCGGCGCTCCGGTGGATGCATTTCTGTCAGCCGCATCGAAACCTATGGACGACTTAGCGGCGAAGGGGCTCATAGCACTGGGCACGCGCAAGAACCTGCTGCGCAATTCACTGGTCCTGATCGCGCCCCTCGACTCTTCACTGCGGGGATTCGACGGGCTCACCGGCAAATCCATACGGTTGATTGCCTTGGGCGATCCGGCCAGCGTTCCGGCAGGCCAATACGGACGGCAAACGCTGACTGCCCTGCACCTGATGGACAAGGTCAACGCGAAACTTGTGCTGGGCAGGGATGTGCGCCAGGTGCTCACCTATGTCGAGACCGGCAATGCGGATGCGGGAATCGTCTATGCAACAGACGCACAAACCTCAGGGCGCGTGCGAATCGTTGCCGTCGCGCCGGATTCGTCCCACGACCCGATCGTGTATCCCGCGGCCGTGGTGAAGGCAGGCCGCAATGAGGAGGCCGCGCGCAGGTTTATCGAGTATCTCAGCAGCCCCGGCGCCAAAGCTATCTTCATCAAACATGGATTTACAATTGCTTCATCGTGACGCTGCCAGTTGACCCCTCTCCGCTGATTATCTCGCTGGCCACCACCGGCGTCGCGACGGCAGCAACCTTCATTCTG
This sequence comes from Occallatibacter sp., assembly GCA_035604995.1. Taxonomy (GTDB): domain Bacteria; phylum Acidobacteriota; class Terriglobia; order Terriglobales; family Acidobacteriaceae; genus Telmatobacter. The sequence goes on from DATNHL010000062.1 coordinate 2,533, forward strand.
GGCATGCTGGCAGCCAGGTCGATGTACGACGTCCGCAGCAGCCTGCGCGCCTGGATCGATGGCCTCCTGACGCTTCCACTGGTTCTTCCGCCCACGGTGGTCGGGTTCTTCCTGCTGCTTATCTTCGGCCGCAGGAGCTTTATCGGCCACGCGCTGGAGCAGATCGGGATCAGCATCGTGTTTTCGTGGCCTGCTACCGTAATCGCTGCGACGGTGGTGGCGTTTCCACTGATGTATCGCACGACACTGGGCGCGTTTGAGCAGGTGAATCCAACTCTGTTGCAAGCGGCGCGGACCCTGGGAGCCTCGGAGTGGGTTGTGTTCCGCAGAGTGCTTCTGCCGCTTGCGGCGCCGGGCGTGATTGCCGGAACGGTGCTGGCATCGGCGCGCGCATTGGGCGAGTTCGGGGCGACGCTCATGTTGGCCGGCAACATACCCGGCCGGACCCAGACCATGCCAATCGCCATCTTCTCCGCGGCGGAGAGCGGCGACATGCGCGGTGCTTTTCTGTGGGTGAGTCTGATCGTAGTGATCTCGCTGGCCATCATCCGGCTGTTGAATCAGCAACACAGATCGAAGCCGTTGCCGCGGATGCAGGTTAAGCTGCCAACGGAAATTGGCCCTGCGCCGCCACCCGCGCCGGTGCCATCCATCGGCAGAACCGCGCCGGCGGCGATGCTCGAAGTGGACATTCACAAGGCTCTTGAGAACTTCACTCTGCAGGTGATGCTTCGCGCTGAACGCGGCGCCGTGGGTTTGCTGGGGGCATCCGGGGCGGGGAAGTCGATGACACTGCGCGCCATTGCCGGCGTTGTCTCGCCGGATCGCGGGCGCATTTTGCTCAATGGCCGCGTCCTGTTCGACAGCGCCGCGCGTCGGAACATTCCAGCGGCAGCCAGGAGGATCGGTGTCGTCTTCCAGGACTACGCGCTTTTCCCGCACCTGACAGTCGCAGAGAATGTTGGCTTTGGACTGCGTGCCTTGCCGGAGCGGGAGAGGCGCGCGCGTGTCGACAGGCAACTGGAGCTGTTACACATTTCCGACCTGGCCGATCGCTATCCGAAAGAAATCTCAGGGGGACAGCGACAGAGAGTGGCCATCGCGCGTTGCATGGCCATCGAGCCGGATGCGCTGCTGCTGGACGAACCATTTGCGGCGCTGGACCCGCATCTGCGGCGGCAAATGGAAGAACAGCTTCGCGCGACGCTCGCCGGATTCAACGGCGTGGTCGTGTTTGTCACGCATGACATGGAAGAGGCATTCCGGTTCTGCACCGATCTACTGGTGCTTGACAGCGGCCGCGTGATTGCCCGCGGCCCGAAACATGAACTCTTCGAGCGGCCCCCTACAGTGGCAGCGGCGCGGCTGACGGGCTGCAAGAATATCGTCTCCGCGCGCCGCGTCGCCTCCGATCGTATTACGGTAGAGGCGTGGGATTGCCAGCTTAAGGCTGCGCGGGAGGTCCCCGATGCTTTGACGCACATCGGCTTCCGGTCTCACCAGATCGGAATTCAACCAATGGCCGAGGGCGAAAACACATTTCCCTGCTGGCTGGTGGCCGTGAGCGAAGCGCCTCACGAGATGACGCTTTATCTGCGTTTGCATCGAGCGCCGCAGGCCGGCGACCCGCCTCATTTGCAGGCCGATATACCGAAAGACGCCTGGCGCTCGTTGAACACACAGCCGCAGCCATGGCATCTCACGCTCGACCCTGCGCGCCTGCTATTGCTGGAGGGATGAGGCGCCGGTTTCCGTGTCCTCCTCACGGATGCGATTGCGCGAGGTATGGCCTGGCGCCTCGTGGCAATCCGAACAGCAGCCCGCCCCTGACCACCCCAGTCAACAACCCGCCCGCTCCCTCGTCTAACCGAATGAAAGAGTGTACCCTTTGATCGCCATGCGAATTCAATCTGCCGTTCTCCTCGCTCTGCCGCTCTTCGCCGTGCTCTGCCTGCCCGCCGCCGCCCCGGCCCAGCAGCCCGCACCCCAGCAACCCAACACGGACCGGCCCGCCGCGACCCTCAAAATCCAGGCCCGCGAGGTCGTCCTCCCGGTCACCGTGCGCGACAAAAAGGGCGCCCTGGTCACCAGCCTCAACATCGGCGACTTCACGCTCGCCGAGGACGGCCGCCCGCAGACCATCAAGAGCTTCACCCGCGAGAGCAACCTGCCCTTCCGCCTGGGCCTGCTGGTCGACACCAGCCGCAGCGTCTCCGGCGCCATGGAGATCGAGCGCAGGGCCGCGGGCGAGTTTGTGGACCAGATGCTGCCCGCCGACCCCGGCTCCACGCAGAAAGACGAGGCCTTCCTCATCCATTTCGACCGCGAGGTCGAGCTGCTCGAGGACTTCACCAACTCGCGCAAGAAGCTGCACCGCGAACTGGAAGACATGGGCCCCTCGCGCGCCTCGGACAACTCCAGCCAGGGCCCTGAGACCAGCGACGAGGACCGCGGCGGCGAGTCCCGCCGTCGCGGCGGCACGCAGCTCTACGACGCCATCTACCTTGCCTGCCACGAGTTGATGGAGTCCAAAGACGGCCGCAAGGCCCTGGTCGTCTTCTCCGACGGCGCCGACCGCGGCAGCAAGGAGACCCTCAACGACGCCGTCGATGCCGCCGACCGCGCCAACGTCGTCATCTACACCATCTTTTTCAAAGGCGAGCAGGAAGACAAAGGGTTCGGCAACGGCTATCCCGGCGGCGGCCGTCGGGGCGGCGGCTATCCCGGCGGAGGCGGCGGCTATCCTGGCGGCGGAGGCGGCTATCCCGGTGGCGGCGGCCGTCGCGGCCCCGAACCCACCAGCGCCACCGGCCAGGACGGCAAGAAGATCATGGAAAGGATCGCCACCCGCACCGGCGGCCGCTCCTTCGAAGCCAAAAAGAAGGACAATCTCGACGAGATCTACGGCCTCATCGCCGAAGAGCTCCGCGGCCAGTACCTGCTCACCTACACTCCCGACCAGGTCGACAAAGAAGGCGGCTACCACAAGATCGCCCTCAAAGCCAACAAGGACGACCTGCAGGTCGTCACCCGCGAAGGCTACTACGCCCCCGGCGGCGACGCGAAGTAAACGCCGCCCTCCCTTCAGCCCTTAGGAGCCTCTGCACAAGTCACAGTCCTGCTGCGCAAATCACGGTCTTGCTGCACAAGCCACAGTCTTGATGCACGAGTAACATTCCTGCTGCACAAGCCACAATCCTGAAGGGTACGGGCTTCAGCCCGTACATACAGGTAACCAAATCAGACGGGCTTTAAAGGTTGCGGAAAAACTCATCGAGAGGAGCAAGAAGTGTCAGGGCACGACTTCAGTCGTGCCGTAAAGCCCTTGAAATCAATGGGGCTTTGGCCCCTGAGGTACGCTTTTCGGGACTTTTGTTCGTAACCAGGCCTTTTTCCGCAGCCTCTTTAGCCCCTGAGGGAATGCGGAATCGAGACGAACACCTTGTTTAGAGTTTCCCTGACCCACACACGCGACTCGCCGTAGCCTGGCAAGTTGGATGCGTTGGACGGACTGCCTTGACAAGAGTGTCTGCCTGACCGATGCTTGGTTCACCCAACGAAGAGCCCTGCCCGCCGACTGCGAGCGCGGAGAATGCCCCGTCTCTTGCAGCGATCACGGGCAAGTGACGTTGGGGCGCATTCCGGCCGGCGGCAACGCGTCACCGTCGGCTCGCGGTCAATGTCGGCGTCGTTCGCACCGTGACAGGAACGAGGTGCTCACCCATGCAAGAGATTCGGCCAGGGAAGTGGTGCATGTTCGAGATCCTCGCGCAGGAGGGACCGCTCTGCAAGAGGGTCTGCCACGTGACCAGCCAGCTCATCAGCCTGGCTGACATCTGCTTCGAGGAAGAGGGGATGAAAGAGCTCAGGAAGACCCTTCCGCCGGGCACGGCAGTCGGAGACAGGCTGGGGGCGGTCGTCGGGAGCAAACTCCACAAAGTTTTGTACGATCTGGCTGTGGGGGCCCGGGAGAAGGGGAAACTGGAGCCGAAGCTGAAGATCACGCGGCCGACAGACGTGAAAATCGACCCTAAGTACACGCGCCGAGGGGAACGCTCGGCAGCAGGGCCGGACTTTGTGCTGACAGGAATCTTTGACGGCGAAGACGTTCATGCCGCCTGGGACTTCACAACCAGCAACGCGCTGGCAAGCCACTACGACCGCGATGTGCTGGGGTTGCGGCCCAGGCGGAAGTCGGATCCGAAAGAACCTCCGTACGATCCAGAAGTCCAACAGGCGCGAGACACGGCGATTTTCTGGACCTCTTACATCGCGATCTTCTATTGATCGGGGCAGATGACCCACACTTCGTGGACCTTCACCAACAAAGAACGAGGGCGCCCCAGGCCTCGATTCCGAGACCTGGGTTAGCACAAAGCCCGTCCCACTGGGGCGGGTGGCCCACCCCTATCTTCGCCACCTACGAGGGTGCCCCATCCTTCGCCTTCGTTCTGGCGAAGGGTGGGTGGCCACAAACCTCAACTTGCCAGTTCCATTGCACCAGCTGAGCATCAACTGGCACCAAGAGTTCAATTCACTCATTGGGCACCAGCGGTTTTCGGATCGGTCCCCCCAAAACGCCCATGTGGCCGGGAGGGATCCTCGGCTCGTGCATCCTCCCCAAGCGATTCATCTAGCACTGCAAACCTCGCGGCATCTGGGTTCCGCGCGGATGACTGCCTGCCCGTCATTTCTCTTGCGCCACGCCATCCGGATCACTCCGGGCCAATTCTTTTTGAGCTCATTTGCAGATGATTACGCTCCAACGGCGCACAATGGGTCTTGTGAGGATGAGCCATAGAGACCTTAGGTGCCGCCGGACTGCCGCATCTTCGCCATCCATTCCCCCTACCTCAAAAACCACTTTTCGTCCCAGACCCATGAAAATAAACAGGTTACGTAAATAATGACCCCCAATTCGCTCCTATATTCTAGAAAATAAATAACTTATTCGCCAAAAAACTCAGCCGTCGTTGAAAAAAACAAAGGACTTACGGGCCGCCGAGTCGGCAAGGTTGGCTGCTTTCGGCACGTTTGCCTCCCTCCGGCGAGGCTCCGCTTGCTGGAACAGGATTGACTCTTTTCAAACCCAATAGACAACAGGTCGCAAGCAGTTGAGTCCATTCCCACAGACGCAGCAAGGGCGTCCGCTGCGGCGGACGCCCTTGCCGTTTCTTCGGTCAGGTTTGCAGTTTACTTGTTGGTGTGCGCCAGACCTGCCTGCTGCTCCTCGAGCGCAGCCTGCGCCGCTGCAAGCCTTGCCGTCAACAACCGGAAGGGCGAGCAGGAGACGTAGTTGAGCCCGATCTTGTGGCAGAACTTGACGGACTCTGGATCGCCGCCATGCTCGCCGCAGATGCCCACCTTCAGGTCGGGCCGCGTGTTGCGTCCCTTGGCCGTGGCCATCTTCACCAGCAGGCCCACGCCCGCCTGGTCCAGCGTGGCAAACGGATCCTGTTTGAAGATGCCGTACTTCAGATAGGCCGGCAGGAAGTTGTTGATGTCGTCGCGCGAGATGCCGAAGGTGGTCTGCGTCAGGTCGTTGGTCCCGAAGCTGAAGAACTCGGCTTCCTCGGCGATCTGGTCGGCGGTGAGGGCCGCGCGCGGCAACTCGATCATGGTGCCCACCATGTAGTCCACCGTCTGTCCCTTCTCCTTGAAGACGTCCGAGGCCACGCGGCGCACGATCGCCGCCTGGTTGCGCATTTCCTCGACCAGGCCAACGAGCGGAACCATGATCTCCAGGTGCGGGTCGCCGCCCTTGGCCTTGACCGAGACCGCGGCCTCGAAGATGGCGCGCACCTGCATCTCGGTGATCTCAGGGAACGCGATGCCCAGGCGGCAGCCGCGCAGGCCGAGCATGGGGTTCATCTCGTGCAACTCCTGAACCCGCGCCAGCAGCGGACGCAGTTCCTTGAGCCGCGGCGAGCGGGGCTTCGTGTCCTCCAGGTGCGAGATCTCCACCAGCAGGTCTTCGCGCTGGGGCAGGAACTCGTGCAGCGGCGGGTCGAGCAGACGGATGGTCACCGGCAGCGACTCCATGGCCTTGAACAGGCCGGCGAAGTCGGCGCGCTGCATGGGCAGGAGCTTCTTCAGCGCTTCGCGGCGATCCTTCTCATTGTCGGCCAGGATCATGGTGCGCATGTGCTCGATGCGGTCTTCGGCAAAGAACATGTGCTCGGTGCGGCACAATCCAATTCCCTCAGCCCCGAACAGGCGAGCCTGCTTGGCGTCGCGCGGAATGTCGGCGTTGGCGCGGATGCGCAGCCGACGAACCGGATCCACCCAGCTCATGAACTTCACCAGATCCGGATCGTCAGGCTGAGCCGGAAGAGTCTTCAACTGGCCCTTGATGACGCGGCCGGTGGTGCCGTCCAGCGAAATCCAGTCGCCCTGCTTGAAGACCTGGTCCTTCGCGCGCAGTTCCTTGCGTGCTTCGTCCACCTTCAAGTCCCCGGCGCCGGCCACGCAGCACTTGCCCATGCCGCGCGTGACCACCGCCGCGTGCGACGTCATGCCGCCGCGCGAGGTTAAGATTCCGGCCGCTACTTCCATGCCCGCGATGTCTTCCGGCGTGGTTTCGCCGCGCACCAGGATGATGGTCCGGTATGCGCCGTTGGTGTGGTATTTCACCGCGTCCTCGGCGGTGAAGACAATCTGGCCCACAGCCGCGCCCGGCGAAGCGGGCAGGCCCGTGGCCAGCACCTCAATCTTTTCGCCCTTCTCAACCAGGCGGGGAACCAGGAAGTCGTACAGCTGGTTCGGCTCCACGCGGAAGATGGCCTCATCCTGCGTTATCAGGCCCTCGCGCACCATGTCGATGGCGATGCGCACCGCGGCCAGGCCGGTCCGCTTGCCGTTGCGCGTCTGCAGCATGTAGAGCTTGCCATCCTGGATGGTGAACTCGAAATCCTGCATGTCGCGATAGTGCTTTTCCATCTTCCAGGTCACGGCGCGCAGATGGTCATAAACCTTGGGCATGGCCCGTTCCAACTCGCTGATGGAAAGCGGCGTGCGGATCCCGCTGACCACGTCCTCGCCCTGAGCATTCATCAGGTACTCGCCGAAGAAGACATGTTCGCCGGTAGCCGGGTTGCGGGTGAAGCCCACGCCGGTGCCGGAGTTCTCGCCCAGGTTGCCGAAGACCATGGCCTGCACGTTGACCGCTGTGCCCAGCCAGTCGTCGATGTGGTTGATGCGGCGATAGGTCTTGGCGCGCTCATTCTGCCAGCTGCGGAAGACGGCATCGCGGGCCTGGACCAGCTGATCCAGCGGCCCCTGCGGGAAGTCCTTGCCTGTCTCCTTGCGCACCAGCTTCTTGTACTCGACGATGATTTCCTTCAGCGCCTCGGGCCCGAGTTCGTAGTCGAACTTGACGCCCTCGCGCTCCTTGATGGTTTCGAAGATGTGCTCGAACTTCTTCTTCGAGACATCGAGCACCACGTCGCCGAACATCTGGATCAGGCGGCGATAGGAGTCATAGGCGAAACGAGGATTATTGCTTCGCTTGGCCAGCGCTTCCACGGCCTGGTCGTTGAGGCCGAGGTTCAAAATGGTGTCCATCATGCCGGGCATGGAGAACTTGGCGCCGGAGCGGACCGAAACCAGCAGTGGGTTTTCGCCCGCGCCCAGCTTCTGTCCCTGCAGCTTCTCCAGCCGCTCCAGGGCTGAGTGCATTTCAACGTCGACCTGCGGGCTGACA
>DATNHL010000063.1:0-4023 GCA_035604995.1 Occallatibacter sp.
TACGGCCCTTGCGATTACGACATCCGCCACAACCTGACCGGGCAATACGTCTACGAGCTACCTTTCAAGGTGCGCAACCGCTCGTTGGGGTATGCGGTGAACGGCTGGCAGGTTTCCGGCACCGTCTTCTGGCACAGCGGGCTGCCATTCTCGGTGCTGAGCACGCCCTACTCGGCGCCATGCCAACAGAACCCGCAGCAGACCTGCGGCATCGTGCAGGGCGCCGGGCCTGAGTTCGCTAGCCTCGTACCCGGAGTGGATCCTTACTGTCGCCACTGCAACCTCGGCGTCACTCAGCCCGGTACGATTCAGTGGCTCAATCCCGATGCTTTTGTGTCGGCCGTCGATCCCAGTACTGGGGCCTGCAACGGTGGCGACAGTCCTCAGAACTGCCAATTCGGCACGCTTGGCCGCAATGCCCTTCGTGGTCCGAACTTCTTTTGGAGTGACTTGTATCTGACAAAATGGTTCCCGATTCACGAGCAGGTAAGACTCCGCCTGGATGTTCAATTCTTCAATGTTTTCAATCACCCCAATTTCGGACTTCCCAGCAACGTGTTCGCTGGCATTCCCGGAAAGCCTTCCACGCAAACAGGATTTGGAGCCCTCACGTACACGACTTCGCCGCCAACCGGCCTCCTGGGCGTGGGATTGGGTGGCGATAGCAGTCCACGAATGATTGCGTTGCAGCTTCGGCTAGAGTTCTGACTTCCCAGGAAGCACCAGGCGTGTGCGACAATAGCCGCCCCAGAAGATATGCTAAGCCACGAGGATTTCCGCCGTATCGCACTTGGCATGGATGGCGCGGTGGAGAGCGCACACATGGGGCATCCTGACTTTCGGGTCAACGGCAGGATTTTCGCGACCCTACATCCTGATCTCCAGTGCGGAATGCTCAAGCTCACTCCCGGCCAGCAGCAGAAGTTCATATTAGAGAATCCTGCAACGTTCCGTCCCCGAGAAGGGTGCATGGGGACGCGCGGGATGCACCAGCGTGCGCTTGGATTTGGTGGAGGAGGACACCCTTGGAGAGGCGATGACACTCGCGTGGCAGAACATCGCCACCAACCGCGCTGCCGCACGGCCGAAGGGCAGGCGAACAACCAGGCAAGCGCGCAAGCGCTAAATAGAAAAGGCCAGCGGAAAGCTCCGCTGGCCAGATCACAAACCACAAATCGCTTTAGTGCTTCGACTCGCACGCCAAAGCTTTGCCCTGAGCGACGTCGAAGGGCCGGGCGCGCTCGCTAGCCGTGGTTAGAGACAGGATGACAGCAGCGTAGGGCACAGCTTTTCTGGAACCGCAGTAACCGCGCTGGCGGCTGAAATCAACCACATCGGCTGAAACCGGCCACCAGCCGCCGCCCTAACGTCACTTAGCCCTCCTTCTTTCCCCTTGCGGCTCATCAAGTTACAGCTGGATTGCCGCGTAGAGCCTCTGGCATGGAACATGCAATCTCGGTGGGCGCGGGCTGTTTCTGTCGAGGGCATTCCCAACAGAGAAAGTGGGTCATGCTAAGCAGACTCGTAACCGTACTCTTAATTCTGATGGCGGCGGGGCTTGGCGCCAACAGTGTGCAGGCACAAGCCGCCCCCGAGCCGGACGCCAACAGCGGGCAAGCCCAAGCCAGCCCCGAGCCGGGCGCCGCACGCATCAGCCTGATTCACGGCGAGGTTTCCACCCAGCGCGGCGATTCCGGTGGCTGGTCGGCGGCGGCACTGAATGCCCCCATGGTGGCGGGCGACAAGATTTCGACCGGCGACAACGCCAGTGCCGAAGTGCAACTCGACTACGCGGACGTGCTCCGCCTGGGCGATCATGCGCAGGCTCAGATTGCGGCCCTTACGCGCACGGGTATCCAGGTTCAGGTAGCACAGGGCATGGCCAGCTACACGGCTTTCAAGGACAGTGAAGCTCAAGTCGAGATTGACACACCCAACCTGGCGATTCACCCGATTGGCAAAGAGGGCAGCTACCGGATTCTAGTCAGTTCGCCGGAGGAGTCAGAGGTGATTGTCCGCAAGGGCGAGGCGGAAATCTCAACCCCGAGTGGCAGTGTTCGCGTCCAAAAGGGCCAACTGATCACGGTGCGTGGAACTGGAAACGACGCTCAATACAAGGTTGCTGAAGCGCCCGCAAAAGACAACTGGGATCAGTGGAACAACGATCGGGATCACATCATCCGCGACGCCGCGGCTTGGGGCCACACCAATCGTTACTACGTTGGGAGCGAGGATCTGGACGCCCACGGAAGCTGGACCACGGTTCCGGATTACGGTCCGGTGTGGATCCCGACCGTCGGTCCGGGATGGGTGCCTTATCGCGCCGGCAACTGGGTTTGGGAGCCGTACTGGGGTTGGACCTGGGTTTCCTATGAACCCTGGGGCTGGGCTCCTTATCACTACGGACGCTGGTTCCTCTGGGGCAATTCGTGGGCGTGGTGGCCGGGGCCGGTCGGCGGTTTTGGTTTCGGGTATCCTTACCGGCCAATCTGGGCGCCGGCGTATGTCTCGTTCTTTGGATTTGGCGGAGGGGGTTTTGGATTCGGAGTCGGCTTCGGCGGCTTCGGCTCGTTTGGATGGCTGCCCATCGGCCCCTGCGACCGCTTCTTTCCGTGGTGGGGTGGTTACCGTGGACACTTCAACACTGTGGGTTTCAGGGATTTTCACAACTTTCACGATGGCCGATTTGGCGGATTCGCACCCTTGCATGGCGGAGATCGCTTCTCCAACGTGCGCATGGCGATGAACAATGAGCGCATGCGCAACGCGTTCTCCAGCGTTCCGGCCGGACGCTTCGGCCAGGGACGGGTTGCGGCGACGCCAGTGAGCCGCGAGATACTCGGCGGCGCTCACGCCATGACCGGGAATCTGCCCGTGGCCCCCACGCGGGCGAGTTTGTCGGCCAGCGGCCGTGCGGCGAGTCCGTCCACCACCCGTGGCGGGGCGCAGCACTTCTTCGGTAGCCGCACCGCGGCCGCGCCGCGGTCCTTTGAACGGCAGGCAGCGCAGGTACACCAGTCTATCCAGCGCGATGGCCGCTTTGCCTCGGGCCAGACCTTGCAAGCGCAGAACTCACGGCCGTCTGCTCCCGGCAACGCGTCGCGCCCTGGGAGTTCGACGACCGCGAGGCCGAGCGATCCATCCGGCAGGGGAGCCTCAACGGGGAACACGGCGCAGCGGGCGACGGTTAACTCCGCTCCACGTTCCTCCACTCCGGAGCGCGGTGCAGGCTGGCAGCGCTTCACACCGCAGCCCCGCTCGGCAGCCCCGCAGCCTTCGACCCGTAGCCAAGCGAGCAGCGGTTACGGCCGTAGCGGATATGGAAATGGCAGTTATGGAAGCAGCGCTTACGGCCGTAGCGGTTATGGAAGTGGCGGGTACGGAGGCAGCTATTCCAGGCCGACGCTGGATATGAGAAAGCCCATCGTCACGCCACGGTCATCTGGAGGGTACGGCGGTGGCCGTTATCCCAGCGGCGGCGGGTATCGCGGAGCACCCAGCGGAGGAGGACATTCCGCTCCAAGTGGTGGGGGACACTCGTCCGGTGGAGGACATCCTTCCGGTGGCGGACATTCCCGCCGCTAGTCCCCGGCGGCCTCCATTTTGTCCTCCGTCGCCGGGCTCCAGCTCAGCACGCGCCGCGGCCAGGCGTAGCGCGCGACACGCGCGTCCTCAAGAAAATTCAGGATCTGCGCCTGGGCATCCAGATAACCGCGCAGCATGTTGGGAGCCGCAATCCGCGGGTTGCTGTGGAGCGTAGTGCCGGCCAGGGGCTGCGGCGGGCAGATGGCGAAGCAGCGGACGTGGCGGAAGCGCCGCTCGCCCAGAACGATCTCCACTTCTTCGGGGCGCAGGCCCAGCGAGGCCGCGGCCTGCTCACAGACCGAGTTCATGGTGGAGAGCAGGCCCAGCTCCTGCTGCAGGCTCTGCTGCATGAGGATGTCGAGCCCACACAAGCCGACATCAATGAAGGTGTCAATCCGATGGTGGGCGATGCCCGGCAGGCTCATCATCACCAGGAAG
>DATNHL010000064.1:0-2901 GCA_035604995.1 Occallatibacter sp.
ACCCTCGCGCGCTCCGCCGCGACGTCCCGCGCGGGCGCACCGGTCAGATCCCGCATCACTTGCCACCGGATCGACGGGTCCGCATCAAGCAGCCAGTCGATGACAGCCACAGATCTTCCTCCAGCATTTGGATGCATATTCCTGCCGGCATTATACGCCCGCCGCGTTCGTGACAGGTTGCGGCAGGCCGGCCGAGTATGATGAGCGGCAGCATTAACACGAATGGGGTTACCATCAGGATCGGCGGCCATAAACTCGCGCAGCTTCCACGGTTTGCCCGCCGGTTCAGAAACGAACGGGTGGTCCCCGGCTGCTGGTTAGACCAATGGCCCGCGCGGCCGGGCGAACCCTCCTCGGCAATGCACCCGGAAAAGGGACTATGCCGAAGCGCTGGCGCGACACCTCCCTCACGCGAATTTCGTCTAAATCCGCGCCCAGACGCCTCGCAGGCGATCCGCCCACGTCTCTTTCACAGGTTGACTTTCTACCCAGAACCGGCGCTGCCCCCAGCAGGCGCGGAGCTTTTCCCAGTATCTAGCCCTTGTTTCAGCAACAGCTCTCGCGCCCTCAGTCGGGTCGTATTGATTGTCAACTTGAAATTCGGGTAGAGGGTCGGGGGGTAATTGGCTGCCAAACGGGTATCGCCTCGGCAAGCTGAATGCCGCTGCCCGCCAGTAGTCCCGCGCCGTCTCCTCCTCCTTGGCGCGACGCTTGGCGCTCCAGTTTGGGCTTTGGTCGGCGAAATCGGGCGGAGCCTCACCCTGCAGGTGCATTTGGACCGGCGGGGGAGTTGAGAGGTATACGCCCACCTGCCGCGCAGTTACTACCAGAAATAACCCTGCCGCCAAGGTCAGCATGGCCGCCACCCCTCGTCGCTTTGAGGGAGCTCCGTTATCATCGGAAATGGCGGACGGATATGCCGAACGTCGCGTGAAGAGGTCCTCCAGCTTTTTTCGTGGGGTCGCGTATTGGGGTCGAAAGCGTCTTTGCTCGGCCTCGACATCCGCGACGGCGCTGGATGCAACCTGGTTCAGCAAAGCAATTTTTGCTTCGGCAAAGCCGGCCAGCCGTTCCCTGCTCTCCGCCAACGTCCGCTCCGAAGTGCCGAATTCTTCCCGCAGTTTCGCCACCTCCGTCTCAAGACTCGCTACAGCGTAACCCGCAGCCTGGCCGACTGACGCCAGTTTTGCTTCGGCCAGGCTGGCCAGTTGTTGCTTGCTCCCCTCCACGAATCGCTCCGAATTCTTCACTTCTTCCCGTAACTGCTCGACCGCTTCCTGGGCTTGCTGCTGGAATTGCCGGGACCACCGCCCTCCCAACTCCTGCGCGGCCTTCTCAAAATCCTCCGCCCGCTTCGCACTCTCTAACTGCAAGTCCCCCGCCAGCGCCCCCACCCGCCCCTGGAGCGCTTCCAGCGCCGAGGAAACTCCTGTGAAGCGCTCTTCGGCAGCGCGGGCACACGCCAAGATACTCGCCTCGTTCTTCTGCGCGGCAGCCTGCGATTGTGCGATCGCCTCCTCGGCCGCCTGCTTGATGGATTTCACATGCGCGTCTGCTGCTTCGTGCATTGCCTGGGTTTGCTCCTGAAATGTCTGCGCCAGTTGTTGATAACTTGTTTCACGCTTCTGCTCGGCAGCCTCAAATTGCGCGATCGCTTCCTCGGCGGCTTGTTTGATGGATTTCACTCCCGCGTCTGCCGCCTCCTGCATCATCTGCGTTCGCTCTCGAATCGACTGTGCCAGTTGCCGGCCGTATTCGTCTCGGACAGCTTGCATGAGGGAGGCGAGCTTCGCCTCAGCCAGGCTGGCCAGTTGTTGCTTGCTCTCCTCCACGATCCTCCCTGAAGTCTTCAGTTCTTCCCGCAGCCTCTCCACCGCTGCCTCGGCTTGCTTCTGAAATTGCTGGGACCACCGCCCTCCCAACTCCTGGGCGATCTTCTCCAAATCCTCCGCCTGCTGCGCGCCCTTCCCCTGGAAAGCCTGAAGACTGCCCTCGATCCGCCCCTGGAAATCCTCCAGCAGCGCCCCCACACGCCCCTCCAGCACTTCCGCCGCCAAGGAAACTCGCGATAGGCGTTCCTCAATGTCAGAAATGGGCACCTCGCGGATCTGGTCAGGTCCCGACAGATCCCGTTCGTCACTACGGACAAAAGTTGATGCGTAAACGTTGACCGGCTTCTCTGGCTGGTTCGTAACAGAGACGGAACCCTCTCCCGACCGCATTTCAGACGAGAAGGGAGGAGCCTTTGGCTCGATAGAGGCAGGCGCAGGTTCGGGTTGAGACTCCCCGACCTTGGCAAATCCAGTGGGAGGGGCCGCTGCCTTAGAGATAGATTCAAAGCTTGCTGGCCAATCGAGCGCATAAATGCGCTCGAGCCGCTTTGCGGCGGTGACGGTCTCCCCCATGTGCGGTTTCTCGTCGCGCGCTGCCTGGGTCCGGGCCGGCGCAGGGTCGGCGCGACCGTCATTGGGAGCCACCTTTGCTGTCTGAAGGTCCAATCTGTACGAGGCGGGTTGACGCCGGCGTCGCATTATAAGGACGACTCCTGCCAGCAAGAGAACTGAAGCGAAGACTACCCATCCAAGCCAAGCTGTGCTCGTCTTCTTCCCCACTTGTGCCGGTGCCGGATTGTCGATCGGGGTCTCCGGCAACTGTCCCGCCTGGGCGGAGGCGTCGAGGTCTACGTAGACATAGAATATCTGACTCTCGCCGGCCTCATCCAACACCTCCAGCGAGACGCCGCCCGCCGCCTTGCCGTTGATTTTGATATGGTTCGAATCCTCGATGGCTGCATCGATAACGCCGGGGCGTGAGACTGAGACGTGCTTGATGGGTTGCGGCGAGCTTACCTCCAGCGACTGCCCCACGAGCACATGCAAAAGCTCGGCTTCACCCGGCGGT
>DATNHL010000065.1:0-5177 GCA_035604995.1 Occallatibacter sp.
GGGTGGGTGCGCAAGCGCCGGCTGCGAGCCAGCCGCAGGCGGCCCCGGCGGGGCAGATGAGCGGCATGGGTATGAGCCAGGGCACATGCATGGGAATGAGCATGGGCGGGATGAAGATGGGGCAGGGCGGCTCCATGGCCATGGATCACGGGCAGGGCAAGCCGATGGAGATGGGCAAAGGCATGGAGATGGGCGGGATGGCGATGGGCAAGCCGGTGATCCCGACCGGGCCCATGAAGATCACCTTTGGCGAGAAGGCGGGCGAGTGGACTCCGGCGACGCTGGCCGCGCTGCCGCATAAGACTGTCACGCTGTGGAACGAGCATGTGAAGGCTTGCCAGACCTACTCCGGGGTGCCGCTGATTGAGTTGCTCAAGCCGCTGGGTGTGGCGGAGAAGCCGCACGGCAAGGACCTCCGCTTATATGTGGTGGCGGAGGGGGCCGATGGCTACCAGGTGGTGTACTCGGTGGGCGAGGTTACGCCCGATGTGCACGACGGGGTGGTGATGGTGGCCGACACGCTGGATGGGAAGGGTCTTGGAGATAGCGGACCTCTTCAGCTTGTAGCTACCGGGGAAACGCGCCCGGCCCGCTGGGTGCGCAACCTGGCCGCCATCCGGGTGAAGACGGCGGAGTGATTGCGCACCCTCAGTGCTGATGCCGGACTAACAGAGCCCCGTGACCTTATAGGGATGGACATACCCAGGTCTCAAATGCGAGACCCTTCGACAGGCTCAGGGCAGGCTCTGGGGCACCCGGCTTTGTGAGCGCTACTGCTTCGGATGATCCTCCTTCGGATGTTCTGGGGCGGGCTGGTGCTGCGGAGGCGCCTGGTGCTGCTGTTGCTGTTGCTGCGGCTGAGGGGCCTGGTGCTGCTGTTGGGGAGCCGGCTGGTGCTGTTGCTGTTGCTGGGGCATCTGGTGCTGTTGCTGTTGTTGAGGCATCGGGTGCTGCTGTTGCGGTTGCTGAGGCATCTGGTGCTGTTGTTGCTGTTGCTGGGGCATCTGGTGCTGTTGCTGTTGTTGAGGCATCGGGTGCTGCTGTTGCTGTTGCTGAGGCATCGGCTGCTGTTGCAGTTGCTGAGGCGCCGGGACCCTCATGTTGTGATCCGCAGCAAGCGGGCGGCTCACAACCAGGCTGGCCGGACGGCCTCGATTGACGGTAGCAAATTGATCCCGGTTGGTGCCGGCCAGGTGCTCATGCTGGAGCTGTGCACTCATGGGCGCGGCATGCTGCTCGTGCAGGGCCGCCAGTTCCGCAGGCCTGGCCCGGACCTGGATGCCGCCCGATCCGCCGTTGAAGCTGACCCGGTTGCCGCCCCTGTTGTTGACGACGTTGTAATTGTAGACGTAGTGCACCTGAGACACGTTCACGTTGTTGACTACGCGGTTGTAGGCGAAGTGATCTCCATTCCAGTAGCCGCCCTGATAGCCAAAGCCGGCGTACCCAAAACCGTAGTTGATGCCGCCGTAGTACCCGATGTGCCTGCCCCAGTAGCCACGGTAGAAGCGGTAGTTGCCGCCGCCCCAGCCCCAGTAGCCGGGCGTCCAGAGAGCGCCCTGGTAAGGGGCCTCAACCCAGACGCCGGGCACCCAGTAATAGCCTTCCTGGGCATAGGCCCAGTAGCCGGGCGTCCAAAGATAGTCGTCGCCGGGAGCCGGCGGCTGTTCGTAGTCGGGCAAGGCCGGCGGGGGCTGGGGAGCGGTATACTCCGCCTGCTCTCCGTAACCCGGATCGCCCGAGTACTGGTCCGACGCCTGGTAATAGTTGCCACCGGCATCCGGCGGTGGTGCGCTCTGCTGGTCGCTGTAACTGGTTGGTGCGGGAGCGCTCTGCTGGGGGGCGCTAGAAGTGGCAGGCGGTGGCGCGCTTTGCTGGGCGCCGGAGGATGCAGGCGCCTGAGCGCTCGTGTTGGTGGAAACCGGGGCGAGGTTGGCCGATGCCGGATCGGCGGAGTCTTGGCCGTTGGCGGCGTTCTGATCTGGATTGGACTTGCAACCGGCGGTGGAAAGCAGGACCGCCAGGGCTAACAGAGCAAAGGGAGCAAATCGGGGGATGCGGTTCATAGTTTTCTCTCCAGGAAGTTGGATGCTGTCCAAGGGTCTTGAGTCTACCGCAGGCACGCATCGTGAGGCTATATGAAGGTGGAAACACGGTCTTGGGGAAAAGGACTCTGTGGGCGAATGTGAACTTCCGTCCTGCTGCGGCGGGCTCGGACGGGGAAAAGGGGGCATACTGGCCGTTCAAAAAAGTGCCGGTGCACGTAAGTCCTTTATTTCGATAGGGGAAATGGGTCATTTTTCGCGTAACCTGCCTGTTTTCATGGGGCTGGGACGAAAATGGGGGGGTACGGGGGGGGAAAAGGGGGAACGGACGGTGAAACCTGAGGAGCTCCGGCGGTGCGGCGGGTCTCCATGGATGATTCATTCCAACGCTATTGTGCGCCCGAGAAGCGAAATTATCTGCAACCACCTGCGGTGGGGCGGATGGGGCTTGCGCGGCCAGGGGGTTCGTGGTTTCCCAGCCATTTCGCCAGGAATGCGAGAAGGATCGGGCACGGGGCTTGTGGATACCGAAGTCCCAAGAGCAAACGCAGGTCCTTCGACTCCCTTCGCTTCGCTCCGGTCGCTCAGGATGACGGTTCTTGAACTTATCAATCAGCTACAGCAAATACAGCAAATGAACTTTTCGAGCTGGGTTAATGCGGATGGCCGCCGGGGACGGACTGGCCGCGGTTGTGGGCGGGCGGGGTGGTGACGGGGCGGCGCTCTGGCTTGGGATTGACGAGTTGCCGGCAGAGCTCGGAGTCCTGACCGTGGGCGATGCCCGGGAGGGCTTCTCCACTCCTGCAGAGGCGCAGCTTCATGGCGTCGGCGTCCTTGCCGCTGAGCAGCTGGGTGCGGTCGAGGCGGCTGAAGGGCTCGACGTCGTAGCGGTAGACGTAGTCGTCGGGGGGCTTCTGGGCGGCGTAGTCGAGGTGGATCCAGGTGGCGAGGAAGCCGGCGCCGTTGGGCTCAGCGAGGCCGGAGTAGACCTGGGTCCAGGAGACGCTGGCCGGGGGATTGGCGTTGCCGACGGGGACGCCCTGGCCTCCTCGCATCCAGCGGGCGGCGAAGACGTGCTGGGTTATGTCGTAGTGGAAGGCGGTGAAGTAGGTGTCCGGGGCGCAGGCGGCGCAGTTGTCGTAGAGGATGACGGGCTCGGCGGGGCCTCCGTCGGTGAAGGTCATGAAGCCGAGCCAGCGGAGGTTATAGCCGGTGAGCAGGGGGGTGAGGGCGTGGTTGGTGAGGTTGACGCTCCAGACCGAGAAGGAATCGTCGGTGGGATTGGCCTGGGTTGCGGAACGCTGGGCGGTGACGACCAGGGCCGCGTCGTACTGCACGCCGATCTCGCGGATGGCGCTCCAGTTTTCGGCGGCCAGGGCGCGGGTGACCCAGACGACGACGTCCTGATCTTTCGGGGAGTGGAAGTCGGTCCAGTGGAAGGGGTCGAGCTGCTGGGCGGACGAGGGAATCGGGGCGACGATCGCGGCTGCGATCAAACCATGGACCAAACGAGAGAAAACAGCCCTCATAAATCTAGGTATACCAGAGGTATGGTAGCTGGCTTGAGGCGAGAAAAGCGAGGACCAAACACAATCAAATTGCCGCGAGCAACTTCTCGGCAGTTGCAAGCTTTTCATTGACCTGCAAAGCCCGGCTGCGGGCCATCCCTTGCAGCTTTCCGATGGCATCGTAGAGCAAGTCTTTCAGCAAATCCACATCTCCTGCCTGTGCTTCATTTTCCGTTACGGTATTTTCCAGAATGACCTCCTGACGATCATCCAGCATCCTGAACTTGCGGACATCTCCCTTGACCTGAACGACAAACGCCAGTTTTCCTTCAGGCAGCAGTGTTTTGAACTGGCCGTCCTCGAATCCAGTCGACCAGGAGAGTTTGCCTTGTTCAGTCTTCTCGATCAACGAATTCACAAAGACTAGTGACCGTTCATCCATTAGAGGCCCCTTTCTCGACGCTCGATCGCAGTTTGCCGCACTGCCCGGCTAGCAAGTCCAGTATCGCACCAGTGATTCCCAATAGTCGAACTCTCTCCGACTGGCTTATTACCCCAGCGGCCCGATTGAGTCCTTCGGCAACAAGCGCCAAATCGACTTGTCTCTCTTTGAGTTGTCTGAACTGACTGCCCAAGAACGCCTCGTGGACACGGATTGCTAAAGCCAAATCCGAGCGCAAATCCGTGGTACGCAGGCGGGCCTCGGACATCTTTCCGCCCTCGACATAGCCGTGGAGCTCCTTCGCCATGCGCGCCAGGGATGCAAAATCGACCTCGGCATTGTGGCGGCGAACACTCTTCTCGGCTCGCAGTGCAGCTCCCTTTGCCCCCGTAGCTTGAACAATGGCCGCTATTGTCAGTAGCAGGCCAATGCCGCCTACGCCAGCATTCGACCAGTCGAACAAATCGTGCAGAATCATGCAAGCCTTCTATCGGACAGCATATCTCACAGTGCGATTCCCGGCTAAAGGCCGATTTTGGCCCAGAGGGCGTCGACTTTGGCCTTGGTGGCGCGGTCCATTTCGATCATGGCGGGCCAGGGGCGGTCGAAGCCTTCGGCTTTCCACTTGCGCGTGGCGTCGATGCCCATTTTGGAGCCGTAGTTGGGCAGGCGCGAGGAGTGGTCGAGGGAGTCGATGGGGCCGAGCGTGAACTGGATGTCGCGCTCGGGGTCGATGTTGTTGGTGACGCGGAGGGTGACTTCGCCGATGTCCTGCACGTCGCAGTCTTCGTCGACGACGATAATGCACTTGGTGAACATGGCCTGGCCGAGGGACCAGATGGCGTTCATGACTTTGCGGGCCTGGCCGGGGTAGGACTTTTTGATGGAGACCAGCATGAGGTTGTGGAAGACGCCTTCGACGGGGAGATTTATATCGACGATCTCGGGGATGGTCATCTTCATCGCCGGGAGGAAGATGCGCTCGACGGCCTTGCCCATCCAGGCGTCTTCCATGGGGGGCTTGCCGACGATGGTGGCGGCATAGATGGGGTCGCGGCGGTGGGTGATGCAGGTGAGGTGGAAGACCGGGTAGAGGTCGGTCATGGTGTAGAAGCCGGTGTGGTCGCCGAAGGGGCCCTCGGGGCGGAGCTCGCCGAGCTCGACGTAGCCTTCGAGGACGAT
>DATNHL010000066.1:0-3204 GCA_035604995.1 Occallatibacter sp.
GCCCGATTACATGTTCTGATTGAGGCTGGCTTTTTTCATTCCGCTGGACACAACATGGATTGCTTTGTACTTGTCGCGCTGGATTTGATTTCGAGCAATTCCGTGCGGTAGAAGTGGAAGTCGCTGAAGGAGGGTACGGAAAATATGGTGCGCCCGGAGAGATTCGAACTCCCGACCTAACGCTCCGGAGGCGTTCGCTCTATCCAGCTGAGCTACGGGCGCGCACTTCCAGCATACCGCACTTTGGATTCTTCCGGCGCCAGCGGCGGGTTCAACCAATCGGCCGCGGATTGAGCGGCTTCCGCGCCTCGGCCGAGCACAGCCAGTTAAACTAATGAGCGTGGCCAACGCAGCAAGCACAGCGCGGGCCGGACAAGGCGCAAATGCATCTGAATTTTCACTTTACGGTCGTCCAGATTATCTGGACGCTTACCTTTGCCGCGCAACTGGTGCTGCTGGTGGTTCTGCTGGGCCGCGACCGGATCAAGCGCTTTCCCTGGTTCACCCTGGGCATCGCCCTGATGGCGCTGCGGCTGCTGGCCATCAAACTGCTCGCCGACCGCATGCCCACCTTAACGCTTAGCGCCATTTTCATCACCATGGCCGAATTGGACGCCATTGTCGCGTTCCTGGTGGTGGTGGAGATGGGCCGCCGCGCCTTCGCCCCGGTCCGGCGCAGCATCTGGCTTGCATGCGCACTGGCGCTGCTGGTGGCGGGGATTGGAATTCTGACGGTATGGATACCCTGGCCGGTGTGGAAGACGCTGACGGCCGACTCCGGCCTGGCGATTCTGCGCCTGATGCAGATGGGCGCCCAGAGGCTTGATATGCTGGTGGATCTGCTCACCGTTGGGCTTGGCCTGCTGGTCATTCTGCTGGGCCGCCGCACGGGCGCGGGCTGGCGCTCGCACACACAGCGCATCGTCATCGGCCTCTCCACGGCGTCCTCGGCCCAGTTGGCCGTGGAAGCGCTCTGGCAGTTCATCGCCCGCACCGCCGCACCGCACAGCCAGGCCGAGTACGAGAGGATCCTGGGCCTGCGGGACAAGCTCTTCAACGCCAACGGCGCTGTCTATATTGCTGTGCTGATCTGGTGGATTGCCTGCCTGTGGATCGACGAGCCCGGCGGCGCCGCCGAGCCGGAGCGGACTGCGCCCCAGCCGGAATACTTGTTGGCGGAGGGCGCGGAGACGCCCGCTCAGGAAGCGGATGCTGCTCCAACCGAAGAGAAGGCCGAGAGCGGGGAGTAGAAGACTGGACCCGTACGAAAAACTGATCTCTAAATGTGGCAGCTTGCCAGCCCGCGCTTTTCCAGGTAGCGCTGGTGGTACTCTTCCGCCCGCCAGAAGGTTTGCGCCGGCTCTACCTTGGTGACAATCCGCCTGGGCTTGAAGCGGCCTTCGGCGGTCAGTTGTGCAATCTTGGCCACGGCCTGCGCCTCCTGCTCAGGCGAGTGGAAGAAGATGGCCGAGCGGTACTGCGTGCCCCAGTCGGGACCCTGGCGGTTGACGGTGGTGGGGTCGTGCAGGGTGAAGAATGCGTCGAGCAGCTGCTCGTAGCTCACCTGCGCCGGGTCGAAGTCGAGTTCCACCGCCTCGGCGTGGCCGGTTGAATCCGTGCATACGTCCTTGTAGGAGGGCCGCTCCAGCTTGCCGCCCTCATAGCCCACGGCCGTTGCCGTTACGCCCGGCAAGGCCGCAAACGCCGCCTCTACACCCCAGAAACACCCCGCTCCGAATGTTGCCTTCTCTATGCTCATGTCCCTTCAGATGCGCGAATGCGGTCCGAGGTAACAAAGAGTCGCATGCCGCCCCCTGCCCGCTACACTAGAACTCGATGAACGGAAATCTCTTCGACACTCCCGACGCCTCAGCCCAGGAAGGCTGGTTCACCGCTCACTGCGATGGCGGCTCCCGCGGCAACCCCGGCCCCTCAGGCTACGGAGCCGTGGTGGAAGACCCGCAGGGGCTCGTCGTCGCGCGGCTGGGCACGTTCCTCGGCATCCAGACCAACAACTACGCCGAGTACTCCGGGCTGCTGGCGGTGCTGGAATGGGCGCTTGAGAATGGCGCCCGGCGGCTCAGGGTCGTCTCCGATTCCGAGCTCATGGTCAAGCAGATGAAAGGCCAGTACAAGGTGGCCAGCCCGGTGCTGCGGCCGCTGTATGAGGAAGCCCGCAGGCGCTCGCGCCAGCTTGAACGGTTCGAGATGCGCCACACCCTGCGCGGAGGGAACCAGGAGGCCGACCGGCTGGCAAACGAGGCAATGGACAAGGGGGTGGGGAAGACGGCAAGTCAGCCCGCTAGCGGAGTGAGCGGCGTTCGCGGCCCGGCCGGACCGGCTGATTCGAGCAAACCTGGCGCCAAGCCTGCCCGCCAGGTTCTTGAAGGCTATGTCAAAGGTGGTGTCGTTCACCTGCTGGAAGGTGAACTGCCTGAGGGGGTCTTTGTGAAGGTCATCCACGAGTCGCAATGAAACTGCCTAGGCGTTCGCTCAATCGCCGACCGCGCTGTAGCAATCTGACTCGGCGATCTTATTGGGATTCCCAGCGGGACCAGTTTTCGCCACGCGGGTGCTGCGAAATACCTCGGGACACAATTGGAAGAAGCTTTGATTGAATCTCTGCTGTGCAGTGCAGGCCGTGCACCACGATCAGTATCGGACCGAGCAGTGTAAAGTTGCCCTCTGATTTCGGCGAAAAGCGCTGTTGGAGTATGACCGGCTCGTCCAAACCTATGGACCAAGCGGAAACAGTTAGGACATCCTGTTTCGGTAAATCTGAGCCAAGAATTGACCATAACCCTTCTCTGGCAAACGCCCAGCGATCGACCGAACCAGTTAATTCGTGCATCTTTTGTTTGCCGAGTCTGATTGCTTCTTCTTGGCTGGGCGCTTCAAACGGAATCACTTCCCGAGAATCCCCAATCTCGACGACTCCGAACGGACAAACCAGTTCTCCTGCTTCTAGGTCGGAGGCTATCCAAGCGGCGTGGACTAACACAAATCCGCCAAAACGCAGTGCATCGTCAAGGGGAATCATGGCATTAGTTTAAGGGGTCAGGCTGGCTAGAGCATTTTTAATGTTACTATAAGGTAGCTCAAGCGATCTCCGCGGAGAAGATGCCGCGACCCTACGACAACGATTTGC
This sequence comes from Occallatibacter sp., assembly GCA_035604995.1. Taxonomy (GTDB): domain Bacteria; phylum Acidobacteriota; class Terriglobia; order Terriglobales; family Acidobacteriaceae; genus Telmatobacter. The sequence continues at coordinate 3,149 of DATNHL010000066.1, forward strand.
GACGCAAGGTATTGGCGGCGCACGGGGCGGGCAAAGGCTCGCAAAGTGCGCTTGCG
>DATNHL010000067.1:0-2947 GCA_035604995.1 Occallatibacter sp.
GTCAGGCTTCCTCCTGGGAGAAAGGATGGCCGGCTTCACCGCGGCCTGCTCCAGCCGCGGAAGGTATATCTCGAAGGTGGCGCCGCGGCCGGGTTCGCTGAAAACGAGGATGCCTCCTCCACTGCGTTTGACGGTGCCGTAGACAGTAGAGAGTCCGAGCCCGGTCCCCTGGCCCACCGGCTTGGTGGTGAAGAAGGGTTCGAATATATGCGCAGCGGTTTGCTTGTCTAACCCGATGCCAGTGTCGGATACCCGCAGCCGGACATGTGGACCGGGCGCCATGTCGGGATTCTCGGCGGCAAAGACATGGTCGACCTCAACGTTGCTGGTTTCGATCAGCAGGGTCCCGCCATCCGGCATGGCGTCGCGGGCATTCAGCGCCAGGTTGATAATCACCTGCTCCATTTCGCCAGAGTCGGCCTTGATAGCGCCCAGGTAAGGATCAAGCTGGGTAAGCACGCGGATGTTTTCGCCGATCAGTCCACCAATCATCTTTTCGATCTCGGCCACCACTTCGTTCAGGCTGAGCGTGGTGGGCTGCAGGATCTGTTGGCGGCTGAAGGCCAGCAGTTGGCGCGTGACCGAGGCCGCGCGCAGTCCCGCTTTATGGATCTCTTCGGCATAGTGACGGAGTTGCTGATTGTCCTGAGCCTTGTCGATCACCAGGCTGCTGTAGCCGAGAATGGCAGTCGCCGAGTTGTTGAACTCGTGGGCCACACCCCCAGCGAGGCGGCCAACGGCCTCCAATTTTTGCGCGTGGCGCAGCCGGTGTTCCAGTTCCCGCCTTTCGGTCAGGTCGCGGACAATTCTGGAAAAGCCCCGCAGGTTGCCGCCCTCGTCCCGCACTGCGGTAGTTACGCTGCTCACCCAAAGACGGCCGCCGCCCTTCCGTAGACGCCAGCCCTCTTCCGCGAAACGGCCGGTGGCGGCGGCCTGCTCCAGAGCGTATTGCGGCGTCTCGGCGTGCAGCTCCTCGGAAGGATGAAAACGGCTGAGACTGCTGCCGATCGCTTCCTCGGCGGTGAATCCATAGATGCGCTCCGCTCCTGCGTTCCAGCTCACCACCAGGCCCTCGGGATTGAGCATGAAGATGGCGTAGTCGTTAACGCCTTCCACCAGCAGCCGGAAGCGTTCTTCAGTCTGCCGCAGTTCGTTCTCGGTACGCTCGTGCATGCTAATCCGCGCCCGCAGTTCAGTTGCGAGCTTCTCCAGTTCGGCGGTGCGCTGCAGGACGCGCTGGTCCAGTTCATCGTAGGCACGGCGCAGGTCCTGCTCGGCGCGCTTGCGGCCGGAAATGTCGCGGATGGAGCTGGTAACCAGGGTGCCGCCCTCGCTCGCTATGGGGTTGAGGCTGATCTCCACCGGGAACTCGCTGCCATCGCGGCGCAAGCCGTAGAGGTCCAGTCCTTCCCCCATGGGGCGCAGCCGGGGCGTGGACAAGAACTGACCACGGTGCTTCGCGTGGCCCTCACGAAAGCGCGGCGGCATGAGCATCTCCACCGGCAGGCCAATGAGTTCTTCTCCGCGGTAGCCGAACAGCTTTTCGGTCTGTGAGTTGGCCATCAGGATGTTGCCGCGTTCGTCCACGATCAGCATCGCATCCGGGGCCGACTCCAGGAGGGCACTAAACAGGTACTGCGCACCGGTGGACTTCTGGAACGCTTTCAGAAGATCGTGCTGCGGAACATTGGGGCTATCCGACACTTGCACCTCCCAACGGGATGCCCGCCGATCGAAAGCGCGCGTTCTTTAGAGGACATCCCCCAAGTGTCTCGCCGCGATCGGCCATCGCTATTCCCGTATCGAACTATAAAAGCGAACTGCTATTGCCGCACTGCGGGGGGGCCGGATGAGTGCCAATTCATGGATGGCGGTTGGTTCCCACACATCATCAGGCCAATCTTGAGGCTCCCCGCCCAATGGTCGCAAGTGGCTAACGTGGTCACAAATGGTTACCAGTGGCCAATGGTATCGATGGCCGCCAGGACAATGAGGGCACCGAGGTTTTGGGCACTGCCCATTGACAGTAACGGTATGACGTGCCGGATAATGCTAACGCTCGATCCAATCCCCAAAGAGAGTAGGCTCACCCGAAGGGAGTTCTATGGCCTATTACTTTGAGTTCGACTCCAGCCACGGCATCCTTTGCTGCAGACACGAAGGGGACGTTACCGATGAATCTCTCAAGGAGTGTTACGAGTTTGCAGGCAAGTATGCGGCCTTCACCAATCCTGGTGTCGCCATTGGATTTCTCGAATGTAGCTTCCTTCAATGTTTCCCCGCAGACGGTGCGAGACCTGGCACATCGCACCCCCGGCATGCCCGGCGCCCGACCCCGTTTTCTCGTGGTTCCGTCCACCTACATGTACGGCCTGGCGCGGATGTTTCAGGAAATCGGAAGTGAGACGCGTCCGGAAGTGCACATAGTTCGCAGCGTGGATGAGGCGTACACCTTCCTCGGAGTGCCGGAACCACAGTTTGAGCCGGTGGGAGGAGGGGTTGCCATGCGCAGCCGACGACAAGCTCCCGCTCTAGTAAGAAAAGCCACGGCGTAGCCTCCAGCCGGCAGCGGGCCCATCCGGCTATGGCGGCCTATTCGGGCGCAAGGCTGCGGCCAGCGCCTCCCAGTACCCGGTCCCGTGGGACGGCAGCGCGTTTGACCCTGCTCCATCCCAGCCCTTACACTTGGGTTATTCGCCCGTTTCCCCACGCGTTTCTCAGGAGGAGTAGCCTGCAGTTGGTCTCCCGGTCATTGCGGATAGTCTTGGCCTGCGCGGTGCTGGCAGTGTGCGCGGCGGCGCAACAGACCCCCAAGGTCACGCTGGAAAGCAGCGAGACCGTGTTCAGCGTGATGGCGGCTTTGAACGCTTGCGGCTACAACCAGGAATTGAACTCCTCGTACCCGGTGCGCGCCAAGATCCGGGCGGAACTGGCGCGGGCAGCGGAA
>DATNHL010000068.1:0-3004 GCA_035604995.1 Occallatibacter sp.
GCGTGCGCTGCCCGCCCACCCATCGCGACAGCCAGCTCTACGGCATTCTGGCCATGCTCCACGTGCTCAGTCCGGCGCTGGCCTGGCTGTGGCGCCTGGTAGCCCCGCGCGGCCACGCCAACCCCAGCATCCAGACGCAGAAGAGCAAGGGCATGCAGTCCGAGGGCGTTGGCTCCTATTGGGCGTTTGCGACCGGCCGCCGCGTCGACCAGGCCAACCTGCTGCTGCACCAAATTGTGGAGACGCCGGAGACCCGCTACGTCCTGCTACCCAATCAGCACATCGGCGCGTGGAAGGTGGGCTTCATGGCCGAGTGGATTGCGCGCGAGTACCTCGCCCGGCGCGGCAGCGCCAAATTTGGCCGCGACCAGGTGGGCGAAGCGCTCTGCCCGCTGCTCGGCTACATCCCCAACCAGCTTCGCATTGAGGGCTCCATGATTCCGCGCGTATTTCTGGCGGTCGAAGAGCAGATCCAGGGCGGCATGGACGTGTACGAGGAAGGCGCGCGCCAGTGGCGCGAGTTCTTCGCCACGGAACTCAAACAATTCCTCGTCCCTGACCTCGACCCGCTGGGCCAGAAGATCATCGAAGCCTGCCTCGACGGCGCCCACCAGGAAGACTACCGGCGGCTGATTCCACATCCGATGTTCCGCGATGACGCGTAGGCGAGTCGCCAGTTATCAGTTGCTGGATGCCGCTGCGGATCGAGGGCAAGATTGACAATTGTACTCATAATGAGTACAATTGTTCTCGTTATGAGTACAAATGTCGGTGCTCTGGGCGACTTGATCTTCGGGCAGACCCGCGGGCGAGTTCTGGCGCTTTTGTGTGGCCGTCCTGACGAGACCTTCTTCACCCGCGAGATCTCCAGACAGGTCGGCACAAGTGTTGGAACTGTCCAGCGCGAATTGGAGACCCTGTCGCGCGTTGGATTGATTGACCGGTCGATCTCGGGCCGGCAGGTCTACTACAAGGCAAATCGCAACCATCCCGTGTTCGCGGAGATGCAATCCCTGATTGCGAAGACTGTCGGCGCCTTTCAATTGCTTCGCTCGGCACTCGCGCCGTTCGCAAATCGGGTATCCTTGGCATTTGTTTATGGATCGATGGCACGGCGGGACGAGAGCGCCGGCAGCGATGTCGACTTGATGATCGTTGGGAATGTGACGCTCGATGAAGTCCTGACGGAGTTGGCGCCAGTCGAACGGGCGGTCGGCCGTCCGATCAATCCGACGGTCTATTCTACGGACGAGTTCAAGTCGAAGTTGCAAGGCGGCAATCACTTCCTGCGGTCCGTCCTTCGCGGCGAAAAGGTGATTCTCATAGGGGATCCTGATGAATTTGGAAAGATGGGCTGAATACGGGTGGCTGCGAGCGGAGCCGACGAGTCCCGAAGAAATCGCCGGCCTGCTTGGGATCGTGAGCCGCGACCTCGGTGACGCATGCGTTGAAGCCATCTCGGAAGACCGCCGCTTTGAGGCTGCGTTCAATGCGGCGCGGACCGCGGCGAATGTTGCCTTGCGAGCCTGCGGCTACCGCACGGCCACGCAGCTGGGGCATCACCTGAAGACGATTGAATCCCTGGAGCTGACCATTCAGGCCGATCCCAGGTTGATTCATAAGATGAGGGTCTTCTCGAAAAAGAGGAACGCGACCAGCTACGACTCCGCCGGCAATATCTCCGATCAGGAGCTTGAGGATGTGATCGGAGTTGCGGGCGAGCTACAGCAATCTGTGACTGCGTGGCTGCGGCAAAAACATCCCGAATTGCTGAAAGGCTGATGGCCGGAAGTGTGTCAGGGCTGCGCCCTGCGGATATTCTTATCGAGACCCGATGCCGCCAGCGCCGCGCCAATTCGATGTGATTGTTCTGGGTGCGGGCGCGGCGGGGCTGATGTGCGCGGCAACCGCCGGACAGCGCGGGCGGCGCGTGGCTCTCCTGGAGCATGGCGGCCAGCCGGGCCGCAAGATTCTCATCTCCGGCGGCGGGCGGTGCAATTTCACCAATCTGCACTGTTCCCCCGCAAACTTCTTCTCGGAAAACAGGCATTTCGCCAAGTCGGCCCTGGCCGGCTACGGGCCGCTCGACTTTGTTGCGCTGGTCGAGCGCTATGGAATTCCGTGGCACGAAAAGACGCTGGGGCAACTCTTCTGCGACGGGTCGTCGCGGGCGATTCTCGAGATGCTGCTGGCCGAGTGCGCGCTGGGCGGCGTGGAGCTTGTGCTCAACGCGCGCGGGATCGCAGTCGACCGCACAGCCTCCTCCGGCGGATTCCGCGTCTCGTCCTCCGCAGGCGAGATGACCGCCGCCGCGGTGGTGGTGGCCACCGGAGGGTTATCGATTCCCAAGATGGGTGCGACCGGGCTGGGCTATGAGCTCGCTCGCCAGTTTGGCTTGAAGGTGGTCCCGCCGCGCCCGGCTCTGGTGCCGCTCATTCTGCGCGCCGATGAAGCGGCCTGGGCGGAGCTGGCGGGCGTGTCGGCGGAGGTGGTGGCGTGGGCCGAGGGAACATCGGCTCACCGCAAAGCCACGGTGCAAGGCGGCGTTCGAGATCGGATCAAGTTCCGGGAGAAAATGCTGGTCACGCACCGCGGCGTCAGTGGGCCTGCGGTGTTGCAGGCTTCCTCCTATTGGCGTCCCGGAGATGAGTTGGTGCTCGACTTTGCGCCAGGCTTGGCCGCCCCGGCGGAGCTTCTTGCGACCTTGAAGCAGCCGCGCGCCCACCGCGACCAGGCGGCTCTACGGCAGGCTCTGCGCGAAGTTTTGCCGCAACGGCTGGCTGGCTTTCTGGCGGAGACAGGCGCGCCCGATGGTTGGTCGAACGCAGCCATTGAGGCCTGTGAGCGGCGCTTCCGTGGTTGGAAGCTGCATCCGGTGGGCACGGAGGGCTTCGAGAAGGCCGAGGTCACCGCGGGCGGCGTGGACACGGATGGGCTTCATGCGCGGACCATGGAGGCGAGGGCGGTGCCGGGGCTCTACTTCATTGGCGAAGTGGTGGACGTG
>DATNHL010000069.1:0-8444 GCA_035604995.1 Occallatibacter sp.
GCAGGGCCAGCGGTCCGTGATTGGGGGCCAGCCGGATGTGCAACCGGAACCAGACAAAAGGCCTCTGGTGGCCGGCGGGAGGGGCGGACCCGGTCTTTGAGCCGGGATTTTCGTTGGCGTCGAGGGCGTCTTCGGGGTGATCCTCGTCGGGAACGTCGGCGAAGGAGTCCTGCGCGTCTCTAACGGCCCAGGTGCTGTCGTCAAAAGCGGGGTTTGCGGCGGCCGGATTGGCAGTGATGCCGACGCGCCAGCTTTTATCCAAAACCAGCGGAGAGCCCAGGTCTGAAGCGTCGAAGGCGATCTCGGGGGTTTTGGGGGCGTTTGCCGCAGCCGGCCGCGCGTGGTTGTGGGGGGTGAGCAGATCCAACAAAGGAGGACTGGGCTGGGGATGCGACGGCTGGGCAAAGCCCTGCAGGACAAAGCAGATGGCTACAGCGGCCAGGCTCAGGGCGTTGCGGCGCAAGAATCCTCCCTACCTTAGTGTGTTTTCCACTGTAATTCAGACGGGGGGAAGCTCCAAGAAGATTGCGAGAGGGCGCCACCTGCGGTGGGGCGGACGGCGTTTGCGCGCCATGTGCCTGTATGCGATTCCGCCAAGTTGGTTTGGGCTCGAGGTTTCTCATCCTTTTCGCATAGAAGCGCGAAAGGGATGGGGCACGACTGGCTGCGGCAGGGCACGGCGGAATTATTCTTCGCGGTTGTTGCCCAACAGGTGGATACTAACGTCTAAAGAGTGGAGCGAAGCGGCAAGTTCGGCGGGCCGAGCTGGAGGTAGGGTCATGAGGACAGCCTGGAACGGTTTGAGAGCGATGTCTCTGGCAGCGCTGGCACTGGCGCTTGCTGCTGGGCTCGGGGCGCAGGCAACCGGGTCGAGCAGCACGCAGTCGAGCACGCCCGCGGCGCAGCCGGCCCCAGGAGCCACACCAGTGGGAGGGGATGCGGCCCAGACGGATGCGGCAAAGCAGCCCTCGACAGCACCCGCGCAGACAGGGAGCAATGCACCTGGTAGCGCCACCACCGCTCCTCAGGCGCAGCAAGCGCCGGGAACCACGCCCGTCGGTGGCGATACCCCCGCCAGCAGCACACCGTCAAAGACTCCCGCGCCGGGAACCGCTCCGGTGGGTGGCGATACCCCTGCTACGGATGTGAACCCGGAGAAGGTGGTCGAGCCAGGCAGCCAGCCGGTCAAAGTCAAGCCGGGCTCGATCGAGGACGTGAACGCCGTGGGCAATCGCGATATAGGCGCCCGGGGCATTGGCAACTGGTACTCGGTGGACACCGAGATCAAGATGGGCAAGATGTATGCCGAGGAGATTGAGAAGAGCACCAGGTTCATCACCGATCCGGTGGTCGTGGAATACGTGAACCGGGTGGGGCAGAACATCGTGAAGAACTCCGATTGCAAGGTTCCATTCACCATCAAGGTCATCGATTCGGACGAGATCAACGCGATGGCTCTGCCGGGCGGATTCTTCTATGTGAATTCGGGCCTGATCCTGAACGCGGACGAAGAGGCGGAACTGGCCGGCGTGATGGCCCATGAGACGGCGCACGTGTGCGCGCACCATGCGGTGCGGGAACAGACGCGGATGAACTACGCCCAGCTGAGCACCATTCCGCTGATCTTCATCGGGGGGTGGACGGGGTACGGAATCTACGAGGCTGCCGGGCTGGCGGTTCCGATGACATTCCTGAAGTTCTCGCGCGACTTTGAGGCGCAGGCCGACTACCTGGGCGTGCAGTACATGTACCGCGCAGGGTACGACCCGCAGGCCTTCATCAGCTTCTTTGAAAAGATTCAGGCGCTGGAGAAGCGCAAACCGGGCCTGGTGGCCAAGGCCTTCAGCGACCACCCGCAGACGCCGGACCGGATTCTTCACTCCCAGGAGGAGATTGCACGGATTCTTCCCGCAAGGGATCAGTACACGGTGACCACCTCGGAGTTCGACGACATCAAGGCGCGACTGGCGCGGATCGAGAACAAGCGGCGGCTGACCGACACGAAGGACAAGAACAGGCCTTCGCTGCGGCGGGCCGGCACCGGGACGAACGACCCGAACAGCACGGCCAGCGACGGTAACAACTCCGATGACGGGCCGCCGACCCTGCACCGGCGCGAAGACCAGAACTAGGGCAAAGCCCAAGTTGAGCGCCAAAGCGCATTGGGCAACCCTCCGTCCGGGCAGGCTGGCTGGCCCTGAGGTACGAGTCTTGGACGACCGTTGCTTTGGGCCGCGCCACAAATCGCTTCCATCCTGCTAACTTCGGTTTGACGGCACCATCTGTCCTAACAGCGCAAGGGATTGGGTGCAGGCTGTTACCAGACTCAACCGGCTGGGTGTGGTCCTGAAACCGGCGGCTCCGAGCTTTACCATGAGACGGGGAAAAGACGGTTAATTTCCTGTAACTGCCTGAAAAGCCTTGATTGGCCGGGTGAAACCGCGTTATATACAAGACTACCGGCAGAAGTGCCGGAATCTCTGTTGAGGCCCCCAGGCCTCCAGGAGGCTCGTGATGCGTATTGCCGCGGCCCGCAATAATCTTCTCGTCCCCGAAGTGCGCGAGGTCATGGACATTCGCCAGGCCTCGGACTACCTGGGCATCTCGCCCGACACGCTCTATAAATACGCCTCGGAGGGATTTGTGCCGGCCTTCAAGCTGGGCAACCGCTGGCGCTTCAAGCGCTCGCGCCTGGACGAATGGATGGATCGCCAGTCGGACATCCACGCAGCCGATGCGGAACTCGATCCGCACCAGAAGAAGCCGGTACGGCCAGCGCTATGAAAACAGATTTCCCGAGTGGCGAAACAGTCATTTGGGCGGAGCAGGGCCCGTTGCCAGTCCGGGCTGGTTTGAAGAGGTCTCTTGTGCGCCTCGGAAGTCTGTTGAGACGGGCGCGCGGCGGCGTACTTTCCAAGGATGAGTCTGAGTCCGACAAGGCTGCTCAAATCCTTGAGCTGCTGGCCAGACAGAAGTTCTTTGAATGTCTGGACGATCGTCTCTGTCCTGCCGAGTCTTCGCAACGACGGGCCTGGTGCCAGGGCGGCTTCGAGATCACGGTCCGCATCCTCAACGAGATCGGAATCTATCCGGAAGAAATCCAGCAGGCGCTCAAGGCATTGGCCGCGATGGGCAGCGAGTGTGATTGCGGAGTGCTGTATAACGCCGCGCAGCAAAGCCGGCTCAAGACGGAATACTGGCTGGCTCGCGCCGTGAACGGGGAGCCATTCGATCCGCATTCTCAAATGCATCGAAGCTGATCCTTGATTTCTGCCTCAACGTGATATACCTGTCCGGGTGGACCACTTCTCGCGCATCAGGCAATTGCGCCGCCGACTGACCCGGGCAGGACTCCAGGGCCTGCTGGTTACCCATCTCCCCGACCTTCGCTATCTTTGTGGCTTTACCGGTTCCAGTGCTGCTCTGGCAGTGACGCGCAGGGCCGCGCGCCTTTTTACCGACGGCCGCTATACGACCCAGGCTGCTGAGGAGGTCAAGGCGGCGCAAATTGTCTCTGGCTCTCCTGCCGTGGCGGCCGTGGAGTGGCTGGCTGCGCAACCCGGTGCGGAAGTTGCGGGATTTGACCCGTCCTGGACGTCGGTTGCAGATCTGACGCGCTGGAGGGCCGCACTGCCCAGCCGGCTTCGGCGCGGATTTCTCACCCCGCTGGCTGCTCCACTGGTCGAACCGTTGCGGATGGTCAAGGACGAAGAAGAGCTGGCGCTGATGAGCAAGGCAGCGCTGGCAGGCTGCGACCTGTTCGACCACATGCTGGGCTTCATCCGGCCAGGCCTCAGGGAGATCGACGTGGCCGCGGAGCTGGAGTACAAGGCTCGGCAACTGGGCGCGGAGGGCATGTCGTTTGAGACGATCGTCGCTTCCGGGGTGCGGTCGGCTCTGCCGCACGGGCGCGCGACCACCACTCCGTTGCCGCGGAAGGGCTTTGTGACGCTCGACTTCGGTATAATCTTCGGAGGCTATTGCTCGGATATGACCCGCACTGTGTACCTGGGAAAACCGCGGGCGCGGGAGCGGGCGGCATACGAGGCAGTGCTCGAGGCTCAGCAGGCGGGGGTCGAGGCGGTGCGCTCGGGCGCAAGCTGCGGAGAAGTGGATGAGGCCGCCCGCGGGGTGTTGCGCAAGGCAGGTTTGGCGGAGGCATTTTCCCACTCCACCGGCCATGGGGTCGGACTGGAGATTCACGAGTCGCCGCGAATCGGCGCCGGACAAAAGACCAGGCTGCTCCCTGGAATGGTCATCACCATCGAGCCTGGCGTTTATCTGGCGGGCGAGTTTGGCATTCGCATTGAGGATATGGTGGCTGTAACGGATGCCGGAGGGCAGGTGCTGACCCCGGCGCCCAAGGCCCTGATTGAGCTTTAATGAACCAGCTTCCGCCCACGCGCGGAAGAGTCAAGGAACGAATGAAACAACAAGATATTGCAGATCTCAAACAACTGATTGAGTTCCTGAAGGAACACGGGGTTGCCGAGTTCGATCTGGACCGGGGCGACGTGAAGATCCGGCTCAAGTTCGAGCAGCCGGCAGGCAGCGTGGCAGGGCTGGGCGATCTGGCCCGGCTGCTGGCTTCGGCCCCGCCAGCTGCGGCCGCGGCTGCTCCGGCAGCGCCTGCTGACCCCGCCGCTCCGCCCGCTTTGGCAGCGCCCGCCGCGGACCCCCATGCCGGGTTGCACATTGTGAAGTCGCCGATTGTGGGCACGTACTATGGGTCGCCTTCGCCTGGCGCCGCGGCTTTTGTGGGTCCCGGCGATCACGTCGACAAGGGCCAGGTGATCTGCATTGTCGAAGCCATGAAGCTGATGAACGAGATCGAATCCGATGCAGCGGGCGAGATCGTGAAGTGCTTTGTTTCCAACGGTCAGCCCATCGAGTTTGGGCAGCCCCTTTTCTCCATACGTTTGAGTTAGATTGGAAGCGTTGTTAGCGGAGTTAGCGTTGTTAGCGGAGTTAGCACGGCTGGCACACTCGCCGCGCTGGCAAAATAGAATGCCGAACTGGAGCCGGGCACGGTGTCAATGGGCTGGAAAAGCCAAGCCGCTTGTTTTGTCAATGCCGCTAACTCCGCTAGCCCGGCTAACTCCGCTTCAAAGGATTTGAATGTTTCGTAAGGTACTGGTTGCCAATCGCGGTGAAATTGCGCTGCGGGTTTTGAACGCCTGCCGGGAACTCGGCATTCGCACGGTCGCCGTCTACAGCGAGGCGGACCGCAACTCGCTTCACGTCCGCTTTGCCGACGAAGTCATCTGCATCGGGCCCCCACGGCTGGCAGACAGCTATCTGAATGTGCCGGCGGTCATCTCCGCGGCCGAAATAGCAGACGTGGAGGCTATTCATCCCGGCTATGGGCTGCTGAGCGAGAACGCCAACTTTGCCGAGGTCTGCCGCGCCTCGAACATCAAGTTCATAGGGCCCCCGCCGGAGGTGACGCGGCTGATGGGCGAAAAGGAAAAGGCCCGCCAGGCGATGAAGAAGGCCAGGGTGCCCATCCTTCCCGGCTCCGATGGCGTGATTAGCACAGCAGAAGAGGCGCAGCACTGGGCCAAGAAGGTGGGCTACCCGGTCATCCTGAAGGCCAAGGCCGGCGGCGGCGGGCGCGGTATGCGCATTGTCCGCACCGCAGAGGAATTGCCCAATCTCTTCCACGCCGCCTACAGCGAGGCCTCCAACGCCTTCGGCAACGGCGAGCTGTACATGGAAAAGTTCATCGAGCAGCCGCGGCACATCGAGTTCCAGGTGCTGGCCGATGAACACGGCAACGTTGCCTCGTTGTTTGAGCGCGAGTGCTCGATTCAGCGGCGGCATCAGAAGCTGATTGAAGAAGCGCCCAGCCTGCAGGTCACTCCGAAAATGCGTGAAGAGATCGGCAAGACGCTCTGCCGGTGTCTCTCCGACATCGGCTACCAGAACGCGGGGACGATCGAGTTCCTGATGGATGAGGACCGGCAGCTTTACTTCATCGAGATGAACACGCGCATCCAGGTGGAGCATCCGGTGACCGAGGCCATTACCGGCATTGACCTGGTGAAGGCGCAGTTGCGCATAGCGGCCGGAGAGCGGCTGGATGCGATTCTACCGGCGAAGATCGAGATACGCGGTCACTCCATCGAGTGCCGCATCAACGCCGAGCATCCGCAGAAGTTTACGCCGTCAGCGGGACAGATTACCGCCTTCAACGTTCCCGGCGGCAACGGCGTGCGTGTGGACACAGCGCAGTATGCCGAGGGCGTGGTGCCGCCGTATTACGACTCGCTGATTGCCAAGCTGATTGTGCACGGTGTCGACCGCGCGGAGGCAATCGCGAAGATGGAGCGGGCGCTGAGCCAGTTTGTGGTGCAGGGGATTGAGACGTCGATTTCGCTGCATCAGGAGATCTTTGCCGATCCGGGCTTCCGCGCCGGCGAATTCGACACGAAGTTCATGGAGCGGTTCCTGGAGAAGCGGGCGGGGTAGGCTAAAGCGAAAACAATCAGGACCCTGATTGCCCAGCGGGCGGGGACTCCGAGGAACGGTTTGCCTCTGCTACACTTCCAGAATCATGAAGGCTCAGTCCAGCGTACTGGTGTCCAAGAGAGTGCTTGATTCCGAGTGCCCATGGAAGCTGCCGCGTCTGGATTGGAAATTCGGTGAATACCCATACAAACTGTCACCATCAGAGTGGAGGGCTTTCGAGGCTCGAGCAGAGCAAGGCGATGCTGAGGCAGAGTGCGAGGTCGCGTGGCGGTATGAGGATGGGTGCAAAGACCGATCTGGGAGAATCCTCGTCAAGCGCTCGGCTCGTAGGGCTTTGGTCTGGTTTCGGCGCTCCGCCGAACACGGGTTCGCACCTGCGCAGGAAAATCTCGGAGTACACCTGAGCAGACCGGGAGCGAACGAGACAAGCCGCAGCGAAGCTATTGCTTGGTTCAAGAAAGCTTACCGTGGGGGCGGCAGTTGTGCCGCAACCAATCTCGCCATAACTTATCGGGAGAGCGGGGATCTGCGACGCGCCGTTTATTGGTTCAGAAATAGCATTGCAGCGGGAGATGATGGCGACCGCGTCGATCTCGGCATTCACTATTATTGGGGCAAAGGGGTGCGGACCGATCATGCAGCAGCGGTTCGTTTATTCCGAAAAGCAACGCCGAGAAAGAATATGTCTGAAGCTGACCGCGACGATGCGTTCTTTTATCTTGGGGTAGCTTACTTCGAGGGAAAGGGAGTGAAGAGATCGCTCAGAATAGCAAACAGGCTGCTCCAGCGAGCAAACATTGATAACGACCATCCAGCCGCTTTCCGCCTTCTAAGCCAGATAAAAAAGATATCAACTGGACGATAGAGAATCCGGTTTGGTCGAGATCATCGGCAACCAGGAATCGGCACATGGATTGGTCGTTCACCGCTCCACGAGTCGAAAGAGCTCGAATGTCTTAGCCCCGGAGGGGCGTGCCGAACCCACCCGGATTGCTCCATCCGCTCGATCCAAGAGCCGCGCGAAAGCGTTACGATGGATGCCATGGATCGCAGACGATTCCTCAAGAGCGGCGCAATGACCATGGTGGCTGCATCGGCCATGCGCAACCGCGCCATCGCCGCCGCATCCAAACCCGACTACACCCTTAACATCCAGTCCACCAGCCTGGAGATTGCGCCTGGCATCGTGGTGAAGACCACGGCCTACAACGGCCAGGTTCCGGGGCCGATGCTGCGGCTGCGCGAGGGGGTTCCGGTCACCATCATCGACGTGACCAATGCAAGCGCCAATCCGGACATTGTTCACTGGCACGGCCTGGCCATCGATTCGTTGAACGACGGCGCGATGGAAGAGGGCTCGCCGATGATTGCGCCGGGCGCTCAGTTGCGCTACACGTTTACGCCGCGGCCCTCGGGAACCCGCTGGTACCACACCCACGCCGGCGCAGGCGACGACCTGACGCTGGGCACCTACAGCGGGCAGTTCGGGTTTCTGCTGGTGGATGGCGCGCCGGACCCTGGGCACTACGACCAGGAGATTTTTCTGGCGATCCATCACTGGGGTCCGTCGTTTGTGCCGATGGTGGAGACCATGCGGGTCCAGTCGGCGAATCATCCGCTGACGACGGGGTCGGACGTGGGCTACCAGTACGCGACCATGAATCAGCACATGCTGGGCGCGGGGGAGCCGATTCGCGTAAAGCAGGGGCAGAGGGTGCTGATGCGGCTGCTGAACGCCAGCGCGACGGAGAACGTGGTGCTGGCGCTGCCGGGGCATACTTTCAAGGTGATTGCCATGGACGGGAATCCGGTGCCGAATCCGACGGCGGTTGAGGTGCTTTCGCTCGCAGTCGCCGAGCGCGTGGATGCAGTGGTGGAAATGAATGCGCCGGGGGTATGGGTGCTGGGATCGACGCTGCCGGAGGCGCGCAAGATGGGGCTGGGCGTGGTGGTGGAGTACGCGGGGAAGAGCG
>DATNHL010000070.1:0-8285 GCA_035604995.1 Occallatibacter sp.
TGACCATGCTGCGGTTGGCCAAGGAGAGGTCGGAGCTGCGCATTGTGGACGACCAGACAGGCAGCCCCACGACCAGCGAATGCATTGCGCAAGCCACGGCGCAGATTCTGGCGCAGGTGGCGGCGCCGGACGGGGGCGGGCTGGCCGGGCGGAGCGGCGTGTATCACCTGACCTGCTCGGGCGCGACGACCTGGTTTGGCTTTGCGAAGGCGTTTTTGAGCAGACAGACGGTTTGCCCCAGGCTGACTCCGATTGCAACCAGCGAGTATCCGGTTCCGGCCCGGCGGCCGATGAATTCGGTGTTGTCCTGCGAGCGCATGGCGGAGACGTTTGGGGTGCGGATGCCGGCGTGGGCGGAAGCGCTGGACCTGGTTCTGGAGACGCTGGCGGAGGGCGGGCCGCGGGGTTGAGGAGGGCCATCAAGGGGCCAAAAGCCAGGACAGCGGTCAGATGTCCTCGAGGCTGTTTTTCCTCAATTCCGGGACTCTCTGCCGCTGTCGGCTCAACACTATCGCGAGTTTGGGAGGCTCTTACTGCTGCAGTCTTCCCATATCCCGGCCTTATATCCATAGGATGCGGTCGAGAGCATTGGATTGGCTGTGACCGGGCGCACGGGGCGGGGTGACATCGACGGAGCCCGCTTCCTGATTTGGGCGGGACTGTCGCAAGGTGCGGAAAAACAAGAAGGGCAGCCCGATTGGGGCTGCCCTTCTTGTTTTCCGCCTGATCCACAGGTTTGCGGATTAGGGGAGATAGTAACGGAAGGTAGTCCAGAACATGTTGTCGATGCCCTTGGCGCCGATGCCGGGGGTGCCAGCGCCGGACCAGCCCTCACGAACCGCGTAGCCGTACTGAATGCCCTGGCGAAGGCGGCCGTGCTCGCCCTTGTAGATGTCATACCAGTAACCGCCGGTGATTTCCTGGACGTCGCGGGTTTGCGCGCCGCAGGATCCGCCGGTGTAGTAGCCGGTGGAGCTGCCGTTGTAGCCGGGGTTGGTGATGGAGTTGCAGGAAGAGTTGCCGAGCAGGCGAGAACCGTAGCCTACTGCAGCTGCGGAGGGAGCCTTCCACGTTGCGCCCCACTTGCCGCCGGTGGCGAATTGGGCTGCGGTGGGCGTAGCGGTGCAGGTGGTGGTGCCGGTTACGCAAAAGGTTGCGCTGGGAGCGCCGAGCGTGGTGGCGGTGGCGGTGGCTTCATCCTCGCGCCCGGCGTAGTCGCCGCCGTAGTTGAGGTAGAGGGTGAGACGCGGGGTCGGCGTGGCCTCGGCGGTGAGCAGGCCGGAGACATTGTGGATTGGCTCCAGCGTGCCGTTCGCGTTGGCGGTGACGTCGGCCAGCGTGGAGTCGCCGTAGCGGCCTGCGCCGGGTCCGACCAGGCCCTTGGCGCCAAAGGTGAACTTGTTGGCGATGATGGGAAGGCGGAAGCTACCGCCAAAGCCGCCGATCTTGATGCTGGAGGTGTGGTAGCCGGCGGTGGAGAGCGCCGGAGCTGCCAGGACAGTGGAACCGGCCGCAGCGGTGGCGGCAACGTCGGTGAGGCCGCCGTAGAGGTTGCTGTTGGTGGTTTCGCCGGGGTAGACGGTCTCGTGAGCAAAACCCAGGATGCCGAAGATTTCGTAATGACCAAAGCCCGGATCGAACGCCGCCTTGACGATCACGTCGGGCGCCTGGTTGAAGGAGAGGTTGGCCACGTTGGCGCAGGAGTTGACCGTCTTGTAGACGGGAACCGCGATCTGGATGGTGTTGCCGGCCGAATCAGTCTCTGACTGATTGGTGTAGTTGACGATGGAGGTGGAGGGGGAGCAGGAGCTGACGGCCGCGTTATAGTTGCCGCCGTTCTGTCCGGCGCTGCCGAGGACGGCGTAGGGGGTGTTGCCGGCCAGCGAGGCGGTGTAGAGCAGCTGCGGGTTCTCAGCTGCGATGCCGAAGGCGGCATGGTCGAAGCTCTTGACCACGCGGAAGCCGTACTGGCGCGTCCAGACGAAGCCCGCAACGTAGTTCGGGTCTATGGTGAGCGGCGTGAGGATGTCGCCGGAGTCGTTGGAAAGCCCTCTCTTGTCCTCCGTGGCCAGGGACCACATCTGGCCGCCTGCGAACTTCCAGTGGCTATTAGTCTCGGCCGAGGCCCAGATTACGCGCTGGCGCAAGACATAGCTGTTGGACTGGTTGTTGTTGGAGGAGATGCCGGTGCCCAGCCAGTCAGCCTCGTAGTAGCCGCGCAGGGTGCCCCAGTTGGTTTTGCCCTCGGCGTTGAGGGTGACGCGCGACTGGCGGCCGCTGCCGAAGAACTCGCTGAGGGAGTAGGCGTCTGCGCCCTCGTAAGGGAGCGCGCTGAAGGCGGTGGGAATGTCGCCGCCGGTGGCCTTGGTGCGGTAGACAGTTTCAGCCGCCGCGTAGCCGCCTGGAGTGATGCTGATTCCCTTGTAGTGCAGCACGCCGGGGCTGCTGATTTCCTTCTTCATTTTTGCAGTCTCGTCGGAGACAGTGGTGGCCAGGGAAACCTCATTGCCCTTGAGATCGGCAACCGTGGACTGCAGGGCGTTGACAGCCGTCGCGTTTTCGGTCACGGCCTGGTTTTGGGCCGATGCCGCTGCTTCCGCCTTGGCCGCGGAAGCCTGAGCGTCGGTTGCGGCCTGCTGCGCCTTTTTCAATTGCTCATCCTTTTCGGCGAGGTCGTTTTTGAGGCTGTTGATCTGGCCTTGCATCTCCTGGCGCAGGGCCTGGATCTGATCTTCCACCGTGGGAGGCGGAGGCGTCTTTGCCTTCTTGGTTACGGGGTGCTTCTTGGCTGGCGCATTCGGGTCGCGGTCGCTGGCATTGGCGGACAAAGCGACCAGGCTGACTGCCAGAATTGCCGCGGCAGCAGTTTTCAACTTGAAGTTCATTGGGCCTCTCATTTTCCTCTCGAATCAGGTTGGTTCGTGGATGCGCCCGCCGGGGCCGCGAGCGCGATGTGCTCCCGCACTGCAGAGGACTTGAACATGAAGCCGGATTGGGTCTCTGCCGTCATGCGGGAGGAACATGGAAGGCCGTGGAAAGTGTTCAGTTGAGCGGACCTATCCACGGAGGCTTCCGCTAACCAGACTCGCAGAGTCAGGTTAATATTTGACTAATTTACAGGTTTTTAACATTCACAAAGCTGTCACAATGCGGCGTGACCGATAGGTCGCTTGAGGATGGAGATGGGTCGAGTGGCGGGAAGAGGATTCGCCCTGGTTCGAGAGGCGATTGCGGGTTGCGGAGCACGCCGGTGCAGTCTGGCTGGGGCGATGCTCGGAGTTATTCATAACCTGGCAAAGTGAAGGAGTGATGGGCTGCGAGGAGTTATCGCTCCGGTGCCGAGGAGGAGAAAAGGCAAAAGGGGCAGGCCGAAGCCCGCCCCTTCAGGTGCTCTGCCTGTTTCAAATGGACTAGAAGCTTACCCGTGCGCTGAGCTGGATTTCGCGTCCCGGTGTGGCGACCTCGGTGATGCTGCCGAAGCTGGAGGTGTTCACGAAGCGGTTGGGGGTTCCCAGGTTGGCGCGGTTGAGCCCGTTGAAGAACTCGGCGCGGGCCTCGAACCTGGCCTTCTCTGCCAGGCTGAAACTGCGAACCACTGCCAAGTCCATGGTCTGCAGGCCGGGGCCATAGACCGTGTTCCGACCCACATCGCCGTAGGTGTAGGCAGGCGGCGCGGTGAAGGCGGCAGGATTGAACCATGTCGTCGAGTTCCAGGTGCCCGGGGCGAAGATCGGCTTGCCCGTGGAATTGGCGCGGATGGGGTTCTCACCCACTACGGTTCCCGCATTGGCGGTATCGCCGAAGACGGACATGGTCATGGGAAAGCCGGTCTGGACCTGGTATTCGACGGAGCTGCGCCAGTCGCGGGTCAGGTCCCGAACCAGGCGGTTGGCACCGAAGGTGGGCGAGTTGTAAACCGCGCTCACTGCCAGGCGCTGGCGGATGTCGCAGCCGGGACCTTTCTCTGCATTCAGGTCGTCGTTGTTTTGCGGAGTGGCAGCCTCGAACATGGGCGAACGGAAGTCCGGTGCATTTTCAAGCGCCTTGGCGAAGGTGTAGTTGGCCAGGAAGCTGAGACGGTTGGAGGCCCGGCGGCGCACGTTGACGTAGCCCGCGTCATACCAGCTCTGCGATGTGTTTTCCAGCAGGTTGATCGTGCTCACCGGGAACGTGGAACTGGTCATGGTGCTGGCCACGGCGGCGGGAAAGACGGTGTTGGCCACGAAGCTGATCTTCGGATTTGGGCGGCGGGGCTGAATCAGGCCAGGTCCGGGCTGCGCATTGTTGATGAGGTGAGAGCGCTGCAGGTGGAATCCGCCGGCTCCCAGGTAGCCAATTTCGACCGTGGTTTCCGCGCCCAACTGCTTTTCAAGTGAGGTGCTCCACTGCTGGACGTATTGCGCCGGCGCGTGCAACTGGAGCGCGGTGAAACTGACCGCCGTGGTGCCGAGCACGGGAGTGGGAAAGTTGAGCGTCTTGATGCTGGGAATGTACGGATCGCTCTGCGCGGTCTCCGGGAAGACATACGGCACGTTGTGGCGCTGATTGCACCAGGTGTTCATGTCTACCGGCGTGTAGAAGATTCCGTAAGCGATGTGCGCCACCACGCCCAGGCTGGGGAAGTTCTGCGCTAGGCCGAGCCGAGGGGCGAAGTTGGTGTGATTGGCATACATCAGGCCGCGCGGGTAGCCGTTCTGACCGCCGATAAAGACCTGGGGCGCGCCGCTGGAAAGGTCCAGGTTGCTGTTGGTGTAGTCGACATCGATGAGCGGGCTCATGAACTCGTAGCGGAGGCCGTAGGTGAGCGTGGTGGTTGAAGTGAGCCGCCACGCGTCCTGCCCGTATCCGTTGGCATACCACTGATGCAGATTCATCTGGGGCACGCCGGCCTGACCTTGCCGGGCCGCCGGCAAGCCCAGCAGGAAGCTCGCCAGGGCCGATCCGGTGCTGTGGTCGTTGAGCGCGTATTCGGTCGTGTAGCCGTTGGTGTACTGGTAGTAGCCGCGATTCTGGAAGAAGCCCCACATGGGCCAGATGAACTTCTGGTAAGCGCCGCCGAACTTGGCGCTGTGCCGGCCGATCTGCCAGTTCAGCGAGTCGCGGCCCTCGATCACGGTGTCCCAGGCCTTCATGGGCGTGGCCAGGTAGTTGTCGCCCAGCGGCGAAAACCCCTGCACGTTGAAGTACGGTGCGCCCCAGGCCTTGGGGCCGCCGAAGCCGGTTCCGGTAATGCCCAGTTCGTCGACAATGTCGTTTGTGCCCGCGCTTTCAGTGGTGTGGGACATGGCCAGACGCGAGACGGCCACCGTTGCCATGTTGACCAGGTGCGTTGAGAGGACGCGGTTCCAGGCGCCTGTCCCCTGATGCGAGAAATTGTCGTGATACAAGCCGAAGCCGGGCAGGCCCTCGGGCATGAAGCCATACTCGCTGGCGGCGGAGTAGCGGATGAAAGCAGTGTCGCCATTGGCGAAGCTGTGATCCACCCGCACCGTGCCCTGGTCGTCGGTCATGCGTTCCTTGCGCGTGTCCAGGTAGTTATTGGCGTCGTTGCCGGCGCCGACCACGGTCGGCTGGCCCATCATGGTCATGCTGCCCATGTCCATGGTGTTGGGCTGCGGGGTGTATTTGTTCAGCATGATCGAGGCAGCCTGCGTCAGCCGCGTAGGCGGAATCACATTCAGCACGCCGTTCGACTGAAACTGCTGGCGGATGTATTCAGGGTTCGTCTTGCTGACCGGCTGGCTGGGGTCATAGCCCGGATTCGGCGCGGTGGTGGCGGGGTCGAAGATGTCCACGCCACTCTGGCTGAAGTCGCCGGAGTCCTCGGCCGCGGTGGGAACGGTGTCCACCATGGCGTCAATCTGGACATGCCGCAGGGCTTCGTAGTTGAGGAAGAAGAAGGTCTTTCCGGTGTGCTTGACCGGGCCGCCCAGCGAGGCGCCGAAATTGTTCTGCACCAGGAAATTCGAGGTGCCCATCTGGTTGAAGGAGTGCGCGTCCATGGCCCCGTTGCGCAGGAATTCGTAGGCCGTGCCGCGGAAGCGGCTGGAGCCTGAGCGCGTGACGATGTTGATCTGGCCGCCTCCGGCTCCGCCCATTTCGGCAGAATAGCTGCCGGTCTGCACCTCGAACTCCTGCACCGCATCGGGTGACGGGCTCAGATTCTGGGTGCTGAAGGTGGGGTCGGTGTTGGTGGCGCCGTCCAGCAGAAAGTAATTTGCGTTGGGGCGGCTTCCTCCAATGCTTACCGCCGACCGCTGGCCCGGCCTCCAATAGAGAGCACTCATGTCGCCGACAGACGCGCCGTGGCTGATGTGAGCTCCCGGAACGGTCAGGATCAGGTCGATCAGCATGCGGCCGTTCAGCGGTAGCGAATCCACCGACCGCTGGTCCACCACTTCTCCCACGCTTGCATCCTGTGTCTTGAGCAACTCTCTGGAGCCCTGGACTGTGACGGTTTGAGTGTCTGACCCAAGGTGCAACTGCAGGTCGAGAGTGGCCTGCTGGCCCACCTCCAGGTCGATGGTCTGCGTGGCCTGCTTGAAGCCGGGACTATCGACAGCCACCGTGTACGTGCCGGGCTGCAAGCCGGCAATTTCATAGAGTCCGGTGGAATTGGAAGCGACTTCGCGCTCAGCGCCGGTATTGCTCGATGTGATGTGGATGCGGGCGCTGGCAATGGGGCGATGCTGCGGGTCAAGAATCGATCCGCGCACGACGGCGTAATTGCTTTGTGCCTGGGCTGTAATCAGTGCGATTGCAAGACAGAGAACAACTGGCACGATTTTTCGGATCATGGCTCTCCTTGAAAGAAAGACTGCATTTGAAAAAGACCGCGAAATGAGGCGGGGCTTGTGTGGTCGGATACAAAAAACGCGCCCATACGGGCGTTGTGTGTGCGCTGCCATCCTCTTGCGGCAGAGCGGGGATGCACACTGATCGTTCCGCCATCGATTACCAAGCAGTGTAGGTTCAGATCCTGTGTGCGTCTTCGTCCTATGGATGGGGAGCGGCCTCCATATTTAGATGGAGGCCAAACCCGGGCCGGCCGAGAGGCAAAGCGATTACGGGTGTTGGGCCGGGGTTGCGTCGCCGCCGCTGGCGGGTTTTCCGGCGCTGAGGAGGTTGGCCAGGATGCGATAAGCGCCGGGAACCAGCTCGGGGAGTTGGCGATAGAGAGCGTAGGAGACGTAAATAAAGGTTCCCTTGCCGGGATGGGCGACAACTAGGCCGCCGCGCTGCGGGTCCTGACCGGGGTCGGCGGTCTCGGTCAGGGCGGTGAAGGCCGGGTCCCACGACTCAAGGAAGGAGTGGCCGCGCTCCTCCACCCAGCCGTCGAAGTCGGCGGTGGTGATAGCGTTGGGCGCGGTAAGGAGCGGGTTGCCGGGTTCGAGAAGGTTGACCGGGGCTGCCTCGTCCACCACCCGCTCGGCGCGGCCCAGCGAGAGCGGGACGGGGGCGGGGAAGTTGGAGCTCTGGTACTGGACGATGAGGGCTCCGCCGCGGCGCACGAACTCGTTCAGGCGCGGCTGGGCGGCGGCCAACTCGGGCCGTGCGGAGTAGGCGCGGATGCCGATGACCAACGTGCTGTAGGAGGAGAGATCGCCGGAGGTGAGTTCGGCCGGGGTGACCAGGTGGGGAGTGACGCCGAGCGCCTCGATGGCGTCAGGAACCTGGTCGCCGGTGCCCATGACATAGCCGATGCGGAGGCCGGTGGCGAGCTTGACGTCGACCTTGCGGGTCAGCAGCTGGGCGGGGCGGTAGAGGTTGTAGGGGCGTAGGCCGGGGTAGCCGACACTCTGCCAGCCGGTCTGGTAGGGGTGTCCGGCGGAGTGGGCGACGGCTTGGATGGTGTACGGGCTTGGCTGGGGGTTGACGGCGATGACGTTGAACTGGATTGGCTCGGTATCGCCGGCGGCGGCCAGATGGAAGGGCGCGGAGGCGGGCTGGGCTGTCCAGCCGGCGGGGAGGGTGAGCTCGACCGTGCCTTCGGCGGCGGCCTGGGCGTGGACGGTAACGCGGACGGGGAGCGCTGAGCCGTCGAGAGGGAGAATGCGTGCCTCGGGCTCCATGCGGACACCGATGGCCGGGGTGACGGCCAGTGGCTCGTAGATGCCGCCGGGGCCGAGAACGCGCTGCATGGCCTGGACGACCTCGCCAATGCGGATGGGCAAGCCGTCGAAGCTGAATTCGGCCCACGCGCTGAGTGGCCAGGGGACGAAGGAGCGCTCGCGGTATTCGGGCTGAGTGAGGTCGTAATAGGGCTGCTCGATGTTGGGGCGGGG
>DATNHL010000071.1:0-2001 GCA_035604995.1 Occallatibacter sp.
GAACTGGAAGGCAAGCACGGAATGCTGGCTCACCACCTGGAGCAGGGCGAGTGGAAGGTGGAGGAAACCGAAGTCGTGGTCCGCACCGCGGCCTCGGCGAAGATGCTGGAGATGTTGCTGGTACCCGACGCGCGGAAGATCATCAACACCGCCGCCAGCGCAGCCCTGGGTCGTCCGGTCAAGGTGCAAGTTGTTGGCGGCGCGACCAACGGCAACAGCGCTCCCGCGCCTGCCCCTGCGCGTCCGGGACGCTCGCGGGCGTCGGAAGACCCGGTGGTCCGCCGCATGCAGGAGAAGTTCGGCGCCGAGATCCGCACCGTCATCGACCACAAGGAAAAGCAGCGGTAGCGAGAAGCTATCTAGCCATGTCATAAATGGCTCGGCAGTGGTACCCGTGCAAATAACTGGTTGAAAAATCCTGTTATCGACAGTAATTCTCGACCGAGCGATTCACCTACGGTACGATTCAACCGACCCATGCTCCGCCTGACTAACAAGTCGAGAGCCACCAGTCTTTTTGTTCGCGCTGACAAACACGCCGAACGAGGGGAAATGCGGTCGGCTTTTCGACTTATGCTCGCTGCCGCTAAGCTCGGCGACTCAGGGGCACAAGTAAACGTAGGCAACTACTATGCAGACGGCAACGGTGTTCAGCGGAATCGGTCGGCAGCTCTGTACTGGTATAAACGAGCATATAGACGGGGCGACTCCAGCGCGGCCCATAACATCGGGATTCTCTGGCGGGATGAGAAGAAGCTCGAACGCGCTCTTTCTTGGTTCTTCCGCGCAATCAAATTGGGCGATGATGAGGCGAATCTGGACATTGGCAAACACTATCTGCACAACGAGAAGAACCTCCAAAAGGCTATTCAACACTTCGAGCGTGTATTGCGGTCGGATTGGGTTACTGAGGCCGGCGCGGAAGAAGCCGCGCATCTCCTGAAACTGGCAAAGAGAGGGAGAGGTTTGAAAGCTGCTGCCATCCGTCCGCGATAGCTGTTGAAAGATCGCTTTCTCACAAGCAACTGCGTATCAGGGCGCCGGAAGCCGGGAACCTTTCCCCTCCCACTGTCGTACTAATCATCATCTGACCGAGCTCGAGGTGTCTCGATGCGACCCAGAGTCTTCCTGCCCGCCTTGCTGTTCGCCTCCCTGGCTGTTCCCTGCTCTGCCGCCGATTGGCAGAAGACGTTCACCGTCACCGGCAAGCCCACGCTCCGCGTCGAGACCAACGACGCCTCTGTGCACATCACCGGCTCCGACACGCGCGAAATCCAGGTGCGGGTGACGGCCACCGGCTACCGCATCGGGGACGAAGTGCGCGTTTCCGAGCGCCAGACCGGCAGCCGCGTGGAGGTGGAAGTGCGCGTGCCGCACCAGGTGGTGATCGGCTTCTCTAATCGCTCGGTGGCGATCGACGTCGCGCTCCCGCACGAGAGCGATCTTGACATCCACACCGGCGACGGCCGGATCGAAGTGATGGACGTGAAGGGCGACGCCCGTCTGGCCACCAACGACGGGAGAATCCGCGTCTACCGGGCGGACGGCACGCTGAACGCCTCCACCGGCGACGGCTCCATCGAGGCCGACGGCCGCTTCGACGCGCTCGACGTCAGCACTCACGATGGCCACGTGCGGGTGAGCGCGCAAACCGGCTCGAAGATCCGTGGCGGCTGGAGCGTGCGCACCAAGGATGGCCGGGTGGACGTTCTCGTTCCCGAGAAGCTCGCCGCCGACCTCGACGCCGAGACGCACGACGGACACGTGACCGTGGACATTCCGGTGGAGATGGCGGGCCAGGTCAGCCGGTCGCGGGTGCGCGGCAAGCTGAATGGCGGCGGACCCACGCTGCGCATCCGCACCGGCGACGGCTCCATCCACGTCGGGCGCAGTTGAGCGGGGTTTCCTGCGGGCCCGCCTCCTGTTATCCTCGCTGCTAGGAGGATCCATGCCCGGCTTCGATCCACGACAATTGCAGGAAATGGTGTCCGTGGCCAAGCG
>DATNHL010000072.1:0-16334 GCA_035604995.1 Occallatibacter sp.
GGCCGGCTATCTCGGCCACGCGCCCGTCCTTGACCAGTACGTCTTTGAGACCATCCACGCCTGCGGCCGGATCGATCAGATGGCCTCCGCGAATCACCAGCGCCGTCATACGCGGCCTCCCTGCTGACTGGGCGCAGTCAGCGCCCGCTCCACCACCGCCATGCGAATGGCGACGCCGTTGCGCACCTGTTCGAGGATCACCGATTGAGCGCCATCGGCCACACCAGCCGTCACCTCCAGCCCACGGATGATGGGCCCGGGATGCAGAACGATGGCTGTCGGGGCCTGCGTGGCGAGTCTTGGGCCGGTGAGCTGGTAGTTGCCCTTGTACTCTTCCAGATCCAGTTGCTGGCCGGCCAGACGCTCGGCCTGGATGCGCAGCATCATCACCGCCTGCGACTGGCGGAGGGCTGCGTCAAAGTTCCGCTCAATCGCGATTCCGGGGCCGGCCTCGGCAGCCAACTCGGGCAACAGCTCTTTGGGGCCACAGAGCAGCACGCGCGCGCCCAGACGGGGCAGCAGAAGCATGTTGGAGCGTGCCACCCGGCTATGCAGAATGTCGCCCACGATGGTGATGGTGACGCCGGCAAGCGTCTCGGCAGTGACCGTTTCCACGCCCGGCCGCAGGTGGGCCAGAATGGTGCGCAGGTCGAGCAGGGCCTGGGTGGGATGCTCGTGCATTCCATCGCCGGCGTTGAGGACGGGAAGGCGGGTCTCGGACTCCAGCAGCCAGGGTGCGCCGGAGGAGTTGTGGCGCAGAATGATGGCCTCCGCGCCCAGCGCCCGCAGCGTCAGGCCGGTGTCTTTCAGCGACTCGCCCTTCTCAATGCTCGAGGAGAGGCTGGAGACGAGTGTCGTGTCCGCGCCGAGGCCCTTGGCGGCCAGCTCAAAGCTGGTGCGGGTGCGGGTGGAGGACTCGTAAAACAAGAGCGCTACGCGCCGCTTGGCGAGGATGCGATCGCGGGTGAGGGGGTCCTGGTTCTCGAGAATCGTGGCGCGGGTGAGGATGTGGCTGATTTCGTCCAGACTCAGGTCCGATGCTGAGAGCAGTGAACCGGGATTGTACGGAAACGGCGAGGCAGGCGCTGGCGGAGGATGAAGCTGGCGGCGGGTAGGGGTTGCGGAGGGGTTCATTGTTTCTTGCTTTCAGCTCTCAGCTTTCAGCTTTCCGCTCTCAGTTAAGGGCTGGAACCTGCCTTTCTTAATCGGTGCGCTCGACCAGGAGGACTTGCTCGTCGTTGTCGACCTCGCGGAATTTTACCTCGATGATCTCGCGGCTGCTGGTGGGCACATGCTTGCCGATATAGGTGGCCTCGATGGGCAGTTCGCGGTGGCCGCGATCGATAAGCACGGCGAGTTGCACGCGGCGCGGACGGCCGTGGTCAAAGAGCGCGTCCAGCGCGGCGCGAATGGTGCGGCCGGTGTAGATAACGTCGTCGCAGAGCACCACGTCGCGGCCTTCGATATCGAAGCCGATGGCGCCGGGAGTGACCACCGGGCGCACGTCCGTCATGGAGAGGTCGTCGCGGTAGAACTTAATGTCGAGCACGCCGGTGTCGACTGGGCGCTTCTCGATGCCGGAGATCAGCTTGCCCAGCCGTTCGGCCAGGGGCACGCCGCGCCGCTTGATTCCCACCAGCGCCAGGTCTTCGCTGCCGTTGCTCTTCTCCACGATTTCGTGGGCCAGGCGCACCAGGGTGCGCTCAATCTCGGAGCCGGACATCAGCCTGCCCTTGATGCGCAGGCTTGGCTTGTTTTGCGTTTCGCTCATGGGTTATCTCTCGGGGGATGATACGAGGGGTTGGCTGTCAAGAGCAAGTTGTGGAGAATCGGTGCGAATTGGCGGACTTGGCGCGGGCCCTAAAACGGGTTACATTCTGCAGATCATGGAGGCTCTAAGCTTGTGGCCGGCGGACGCGCGCCTGCAGCCGCGCACCCAGCGCGCCACCTGCGACGGCAAAGAGGACGAGGAAGCCCGAAGTGCTGGCGAAGCCGAAGGCCTCAATGCCGGCGTGGCCCTGCGGCGACAGCATGAAGGCCTGGATCTGGGCGTGCGCGGCCTGCACCTGAGCCGGATCCACGGATCCGGCGCCAGGCATCCACCCCTGGGTCATCTGCTGGCTCATGTCGACGCGGGACTTCCATTCGGCGTCAATCTGGCTGGAACGGTGAAATACAACGCGCTGAACGAAGAGTGCACCGCCGCTGGCGCCAAATGCCAACCAGGCGCCGAGCAGGCCAGTCACCAGGCCGATGCGTGCTCCTGCCCCGACGGTGATCCAGGCAGGGCTCTGGCTGCGCAGGTACAAGGCCACAGCCCAGGCTGCCGCAGCCGACATCCAGAACAGCCCCAGGAAGCTCATGGGCGATGCCCCGCTCGAGAGCAGTCCGGCCGGCACGGCCAGCATCAGGGCCATGGGCATGGCCCGCTTCCAATCCACCGTGCTGGCGTCCCGCACGGGCTCGCTGAACCGCTCTGCCGGGGCCTGTCCGGGGATGCTGTCAGCCGAGTAGACCAGTTGCGGCAGACCGCATGTGGGGCAGAAACAGTTGTCGGCCTCAATGGCCTGGTGGCAGCGGGTACAGGTAATTTCCATACATCTATGAGCCTATAGCATTCCGTGGCAATTTGGGCAGATTCGTGCCGGCGGACCGTCGCAAGGGCTGGCCGTGGTTTTGTTTATGGCTCCTGTACGGGCAGGTGCAGGCGGGCAGCCACGATCTCTTCGGCTGCGGTAACGGCCTCTTGCAGGGTCATGTTGGTGGAATCGAGCAGAATGGCGTCGGGAGCCGGCTTCAGTGGGGAATCGGCGCGGTTGCGGTCGCGGTAGTCGCGGGCGCGCAGGTCGCGGATCACCTCTTCAGGCTGCACGGCAGGGCTGGGGCCAAGCTGATCGAAACGGCGCAGGCCACGCACTTCGGGAGCGGCATCGAGGAAGATTTTCACGTCGGCGCGGGGAAAGACCACGGTGCCGATGTCCCGGCCTTCCATGACCACCCCGCCGGCGGCGCCGAGTTGCTGCTGCAGGTGGACCATCCAGGTGCGAATGGCGGGAAAGACGCTGACGCGGGAGGCGGCGTCGGTAACGGTCTGGTTGCGAGTGAGGCCGGTTACGTCCTCGTCGTCGAGCAGGACGCGGTTTTCCTCTTCGCCGGGCTCGAGACGGATGGCGGTTTCCGCGGCCAGCGCCTCCAGGGCGATGCTCTCATCCAACGGGAGTGCCGCGCGCAGGGCCTTCAGGGCGAAGGCGCGGTACATGGCCCCGGTTTCCAGGTTGAGCAGGCCAAAGTGGCGGGCCAAGTGACGGGCAATGGTGCTTTTGCCCGCCCCGGCCGGTCCGTCAATGGCGACAATCACCTTCCGCTGAGGAGAATCGGCGGGCAAGAGGCTTTCATCCTCGCTCATCCGCGCTTCTTCGTCTCCTGCTTGGGCCGGGCGGTAAAGCCGTAGCGCTTGCTGTTGCCTGCCTTTGCGCCGGCAGCCAAGGCCGGCTTGCGGCTGGTGCGGGACGGGCGCGCATCGGGCCGCGCGTCCTTTCTTGGGCCGCCGGCGCTCCTCGGGGCGCTGCTGCTGCGCGAAAGGCTGCTAGAGTGTGCGCCGGGCTTGCCTGCGGATTTTGCGCCGTTCGCGTGGCCGTTGCGCTGGCCCCAGGCGGGAGCGGACGGCTTTGCGCCGCGTGCGGTTCCATTGGACGGGCGGGCTGCACTGCCGTTGGAGTGGGAGCCGTTGCCGGCATGCGCACCATTGTGCTTGGCCTTGGCGCCGGCAGCATTGGAGCTCCAGCGTACGCCGGTGGCGGGCCGCGAACTGGTCGCCGGACGCGATCCCGATGGACGCGCTGCGGCGGTGCGGTTATCTGCGGCAGGGCGTCGAACCGGGCGGCTGCCCGAACCCGACTGGGCCGGCTTGCGGTCGCGCGAGTGCGTCGCCGGGCGGCTGAAGTGCGGGCGCGGCGCGGCGCTCTTCCCACTGGATGCGGGCTTGCGCACTGCGGGGGTACGGGGAGCGTGGGCTTCCGGCGCGGTGTGCGTCTCCATGGGCGCCAGTTCCTCAGTGACTGCAGGCTGGGGCGCTTCCATTTCCGGCAACTCTTCCTCATGGTCGTGCGAGCGCATGAAGTAGGCGGAAGCCGGCATGGACGAGCTGGCATAGAGGGTGGGTGCGACGGTGAACTCGGGCAGCGTTCCGGCAACGTAGAAATGCGGTGCGTGGCCCAGTGAGATGGTGTGTACCTGGCGCGTGGCCACTAGGCCGCGGAGCACTTCGCGGACCTTGCTGCGGGCGGTGAGCGGAGCCAGGAACAGCTCCACCTCTTCCATGCTGGCGGCGATGACGGCCTGCAAGTAGATGGAGGCAAGCACCGAGATTGCAGTGACCTGCGAGGTGGATGCGCCTTCGGCAATGGCCTTCTGGAAGCGGTGGCGAAGCAGTTGCCACTTGGCAGGCACGCCCGGCGCGGCAACCACAGGGATGATGCGAAGCTGCTGCCAGAGCTCCGTGATGGCGCGGAGCACCGCGACCTCGGTCACTTCCCGGCCCAGCGCATGCTTCAGCTCGGCAATGGTGGCGTCGCCTGTCTCCAGTTGTTTGTAGGCCTGGACGGCTAGTTGCGAAACCTGGCGGGAGCCGGTCAGTTGCGGGCTGCGGCGCCAGTCGCGGTCGCCCCGAAGGGCATACACGTAGGGCAGAACCCAGCTGGCTACAACAAAGTCGGGCTGTTCGCCGGGCTGTCCCAGCAGGTTCAGCCGGACTGCCACGTCGTCGAGCTCCAGACGCACCAGTAGCTCTTCAGCCAGTTGAATATGCCGGGGATCCGGGGTGGAATTCTGATGCCCGGCTACGGCCTCAACAAACGAAGGCGCGATGGAGGAAGAAAACTGCCGCCGAGGCAGGAAAAGACACAATCCGGTCTCTTCAATCCAGGTCCGGGCGTCCTCCAAGGTGAGTGCCCCGTGTCCGTTCTGACGCATCCTTTCGGCGCGCGATGCTTCCAATTGCTCTGCTGTCAAAGAAAAACCTCACTTCCAGGCTGGCGAAGCGCCATAACCAATGAAACTGTGTCCTGTTTAGCCTCGATGCAAGGTCGCTGCTCGCTTCACCCCACAGACCAAAATCTGCCCGTGGGGACCCCTACCTGAGGGTCGCGTCGGCTGGAGTGCGGTGGCTTCGGGGATACATAGTCCCTGGTTTTGCCTTTTTCGCCCGGCAACCCCCTCTCCTGAGAGGGAAGGCTGCCACCTTCCTTATGTTACCTGTGTTTTAGATGCGATGGAAGGCCCGCTGGATCTCCTTCCAAGAATACAACAAAGCTATTGGACGTCCATGCGGGCAACTTGTTGGGTGGCTGGTTTTTGCCAGCTCCAACAGTAACCACTCCATTCGGACCGGGTCAAGAGGCGTGTTCACCTTGATCGCGGAATGGCAGGCGATGGAGGCTGCAATGCGCGTGCGGAGAGCCGTAAGATCCTCATTCTGCTTGACTTCATCGGAGTCCAGGCTGGACTGCTCAATGACTTCGGCGAGCATTCGCTCCAGAGCCGCACCTTCCAGGCCTACAGGTGCCGCTTTGACCGCAAGTGTTTGAGGGCCAAAGGGTTCCACTTCAAAGCCGTTGCGGTCCAGTTCGTCGGCGATGCGCGCAAAAACCACCATCTGCCAGGGCTTCAGTTCCACCAGCATGGGCATCAGTAACCTCTGACGCTGCACTCTTTCGACTTGCCGGTCTCGCAAAATCTTTTCAAAAAGTACGCGCTCGTGAGCCACATGCTGGTCAATGATCCACAAACCGTCGTCGCCCGAGGCCAGGATGAAGGACTCGCGCAACTGGCCGAGGGGCCGCAGCGAACCCAGGCGATTGAGGGTGGTTGCCGCCTGTTCGGCTTCCACCTGGGCAGTCGCCGCAGCCGGGCTGGGACCGTTGGCTGGTCCTCCGGGCTCAGGGGAGCAGCCGTCGGTGACCGGAAGTCCGGCCGGTTGAAAGAGCACCGCTGCCGCCTCGCCCCACGCCTGCTGGCCGCTCCAACCGCCGGGATTCAAGCTTCGCCCGTCAAAAGGCAGCTTGCCGGGAACAGGTGTTGGCAGCGGCGGCGTCAGTTGGAACCGCTCTGTGTCCGCGGCCACCGACTGAAGCGCTTCCGGATCGGAGTCGGCGGGCAGAGGGCCGTCAGGCGCGCCGGGCAGGGGCGAGGCGGGAGGCGGCATGAGCGAGGGGCTGGCGGCGGGCGCCGAGTCCAGAGCGGCCAGGAAAGCGGCAGCCGGGCGGGCCTGGATGAGCGCCGTGCGCAGGCTGTCGCGGACAAAGTCGTGGATCAGGCTCTGCTGGCGGAAGCGGACTTCGGTCTTCGCGGGATGAACATTGACATCCACTTCCTCAGGCGGCATTTCGAGGAAAAGCAGGACCACCGGGTAGCTGGTGGGTGGGATCACGTTGCGATAGGCCTCGGTAATGGCGTGGATCAGCAGGCGGTCGCGGATAAGGCGCTTGTTCACAAAGATATAGATCGAGTTGCGGTTGAGCTTTTGCAGCTCGGGCTTGGAGTAGAAGCCGGTCAGCCGCAGCGTGCCGGGGTCGCGCACCGGCTCGTCGGGGTCTTTCTTCCACGGCGGCGGCTCGGGCAGGCCGGCGCGGGCGAGCGGAATCTCGGCGGCAACGGGGAGCAGTTGGGCGAGGGTGTCCTTGCCGAAGATCTGGTAGATCCGTTCGGCCGTGCGTGCAACCGGCGGCGCGGAGACGATGGTGTGGGTGGCCGAGATGAGCTCGAAGTGCTTCTCCGGATGGGCCAGCGCATAGTGGGTGACCAGGGCCGTGACGTGGGCCAGCTCCGTGCTTTCGGCGCGGAGGAATTTGCGCCGGGCCGGGGTGTTGAAGAACAGGTCGGCGACGGCCAGGGTGGTTCCGCGGGGCTGTGCGGCGTCGTCCACGTGGAGGATTTTGCCGCCAGCAATCTCGATGCGGGTTCCGGCGGCTTCCTCGCCCGTAGCCGTTTCCAGGGTCACACGGGCCACGGAGGCGATGGATGGCAGCGCCTCGCCGCGAAAGCCCAGGGTGGCGATGGAGAGCAGGTCGTCGGCGGTGCGCAGCTTCGAGGTGGCGTGGCGCTCGAAGGCCAGCAGGGCGTCGTCGCGGTTCATGCCGTGGCCGTCGTCGGTGATGCGGATCATCCGACGGCCGCCGGCCTCGACCTCGACGCGGATGCGGTTGGCGCCCGCATCCAGCGCATTCTCCAGCAGTTC
The DNA here is from genome assembly GCA_035604995.1 of Occallatibacter sp. Taxonomy (GTDB): domain Bacteria; phylum Acidobacteriota; class Terriglobia; order Terriglobales; family Acidobacteriaceae; genus Telmatobacter. The sequence continues at coordinate 7,235 of DATNHL010000072.1, forward strand.
CTTGACCACCGAAGCCGGCCGGTCCACCACCTCGCCGGCAGCGATCTGGTTGGCGACCTGGTCGGGAAGGATGCGGATGCGGCCCATAAGACCTTAGGGTAACGCAGGGATGTTGTGAAAGGGAGTCTGTTGAAAAGAGGTACCAGGCAGTTCAAGGGTTGTGGGCCTGTCGATCAGGCCGATTACTATCGATCCTGGAACGAGGACGAGGGAGAGCAAAATGCCAGCTTATGTGATCATCACCCGGGAGAAGACACGGAACGCGGCTGAGCTTGAACAGTATAAGCAACTGACACCGGCCAGCTTCAAAGAACATCCTCCAATGGTGCAGGCCATTCAAGGCCGCATGGAGGTCCTTGAAGGCAGTGCAGCCGAGGACGTGATCCTGCTGGAGTTTTCCACCTACGAAAAGGCGAAGGCGTGGTACCACGGATCGGCGTATCAGGAAGCGTCGAAACATCGCCACCAGGGTGGCGACTACCGATTCATTGTGACGGAAGGCAACGCGGCGCAGTGACTTGGAGCGCAACCGAAGAGAGCGCAGGCGCAGTGAAAGGATTCGAGGGAAGAGACCCATGGCGGACTTGCTTTCGGAATGTGGCTATGCTGGTTCCGTTCTAACCTGATTTTCAAAATGGCCGACGAGCCCGAAATCAAGATCGGAAGGTCAAAGACAGTGGGCCTGTCAGCAAGGGAACGATCCGTCGTGCCGCGGCGTATGTCCCCCTGAGCGTCCAGGCAGGATTTTAGCGAATTGATGCTTGTGCGCCTGTGAACAGCCGTGTCCGAAAATGGACGGCGATTCGCCGATTGCCAGCCGGATTCAAGTTGCATTGCACGGCCAACCCCAACAATCGCATCGGGATGTGGGTGAGGATTACGATGGGCGGCTGTGGCAGATAGATTGCTGATAGCGGATACGGGTTGCCCTCTTTCCTCGGAGGTCCGGTCGGATGAAGCAGTTTGAGTGTTTTGGGTTGGACACGGCGAACCAGTGTCTGCTGCGCAGCGGTGCGCCCATCGATCTGGCACCCAAACCCTTCGCGGTGCTGCGCTACCTGGTGGAGAACCCGGGCCGCCTGATTACCCACGACGAGCTGCTGGATGCGGTGTGGCCGGAGACTTATGTGCAGCCGCAGGTGCTGCGAACTTACATGCTGGAGCTGCGCAAGGTCCTGGGCGACGACGCCGAGCAGCCGCGATTCATCCAGACGCTACCCAAGCGCGGCTACCGCTTTATGGCGCAGGTGACGGAGCGGGCGGCAACCGAACCCATGGCCGCGGCGGCAACCCCGGCGCTGGAGAGGCGCGGCAGATCGATTGTGGGGCGCGGCGTGGAGTTGGCTCACCTTCAGGCGCAGTGGCAGCTGGCTGCGCGGGGCGAGCGGCAGGCGATTTTTGTGAGCGGCGAGGCAGGGATTGGGAAGACGACCCTGGTGGACGCCTTTTGCGCCCAGATGACCTCCTCGATGGCGGCGAGTGTAGGGCGCGGACAGTGTGTGCAGGGGATTGGCGGGACGGAAGAGTACTACCCGGTGGTGGAGGCGCTGCGCGAGTTGTGCGCGGGGCCGGATGGGGAGGCGGCGTGCAGGGTGCTGTCGCGGATGGCGCCGGCCTGGCTCGGAATGGGTCGAGACTCTGCAGGCGGCGCGGCTCCCGCAGCACGGCCCGCGGCCGAGGTGCGGACGCTGGGAGACCTTTGCGCGGCTCTGGAAGAGCTGGCCGGGGAGAAGCCGCTGATTCTCGTCTTCGAGGATTTGCACTGGGCGGATGACTCGACACTTCACCTGATCTCGGCCCTGGCGCGGAGGCGGGCGCAGGCCAGGCTGATGGTGCTGGCAACTTGCACTCCGCGCAATGGGCAATTCGAGGATCTGCTGACGGGGCTGAAACAGGACTTAATGGTGCGGCGACTGTGCGTGGAGATGGTGCTGGCGCCGCTCAAGAGGACCGCGGTCACAGAGCTGCTGAGCAGGGAGTTGGGGCAGGAGTCGTTGCCCTCAGGGCTGGCCGACTTTGTCTACCAGCGCTCGGAGGGCAATCCGCTGTTTGTGATTGCGGTGCTGGAGCATCTGCTGGCGCTGGGGGTACTGGCGCGCCGGGGCGCGAACGGCACGACCCAGTGGGAGCAATGTGGGGCGTTCCCGGAGATGGAAGCCGGGGTGCCCGATCCGCTGGTGAGGATGATCGAGCTGGAGATTGAACGGCTGGGCGAGGAGGAGCAGCTGCTGCTGGAGGCGGCCAGTCTGATGACGGTTGCGTTCCCGGCATGGGCGGTGGCGGCGGCTCTCGAAAAGGACCTGGAAGAGACCGACGAAGCCTGCGACAGGTTGGCGAGGCGGCTGCATTTTGTGGTGCGGGCCGGGCAGGATGAGCTGCCGGACGGAACCAGGTCAGCCTTCTATGTGTTTGCGCACGGGCTCTATCGCGAGGTGCTTTACCAGCGGCAGGCCTCGGCGCGGAGGGCGCGCAGACATATTCGCATTGCGGAGCGGCTGGGCGCGTTGTTTGCCGGACGCGAAGCGAGCGTGGCGCGCGAGAGGTCGAGGCACTACGAAGCCGCCGGCGACCATGAGCGCGCTGCGCGCTTGCTGCAGGAGGCTGCGAGCGAGGCTGAACAGGCAGGCGTTTGCTGACGCTGTTGTTTCGATTGAACACGCATTTCCATTGATGAAAATCCATGCTGTCGGGGCAAGCGGAGCCTCGTCCGAGGAGAGGAAAGCGCCCTGAGAATCGGCGAATTTCCCCGATCATGCAGCCCGTGAGTGCCCTGTTTTTAGAAGATGGGAAAAAGTGAAAAACCCGTAACTCCTTTATTTCGATAGGGCAAAGAGGTCATTATTTGTGTAACCTGTTTAGTTTCAAGGAGCTGTGACGAAAATGGGGGGGTACGGGGTGGGGGAATGAACGGCGAAATCCGAGGCATTCCGGCAGCGCAAGAGGTCTTCATGGCTCATCCCTTCCATAACCTCATCCCTTCCAAACCCATTGTGCGCCGAGGGAGCGTAATTATCTGCAAACCACATGCGGGGGGCAGGCGGCGCTTGCGCGCCAAGGATTTGTGGTCTCCCACCCTTCCCGTCCGCCGTGGCGGATGCGCGGTAAGGATAGGGCACCGACAGGTTCGAACGGGGATTTGAAGAATCCATACGAAGACAGCAGGTTAGAGCGGAACCAGAATTACTGTACCCTGTTGATGTCCGTGCGAGGTCGCCGCTTCCTCCGCCCCAGCGACGAAGACCTGTCGCTGGGGGCCCCGGGCTGTTGGTCGCGTCGACTTGAGCGCTGTGCTTTCGGGGTATACCAATTCTGGCTCCGCTCTAAGATGCCTTGGCTGGGGTTGGGCGGAAGGGAAGATAGAGCAACAGGAACAGGACGAAGGCGACCGGTTCGCTGGTAAGGATGTACCAGGGCCATGGTCCAAGAAAAGTCAGGAGCGTCAGGGCCTGAGGCTTGGCGCCGAGGAACATGTAGTCGGTCTTGAAGATGAAGTCGAATATGCCGACGAAGGCGGCGTATATGTTCACCCACAGCATCGCCCTGCCGACCGACCCCGGCCGCGGCCGCGCCTGCCGCGACCACACCAGGTAGAGAGCGGCGGCGACAATCAGGCCGTGGTTCACGAAGTACTGCACGGTGATGAACGAGAGTAGGGGCTCCCCGAGGTTCGGCGTCAACAGCGACATGGAAGCCCCAGCCACCGCAGTGTAATAAGCCAAATCGAAGATTGCCCGGTTGAGTGTGCACAGCGCGATGATGATCAGCCACAGCGAGGCATCGCAGAGCTCCAGGGGCAGGTGATAGGGAAACAGCCGCTCGCCGTGCAGGACAAAGCTCAGGTAATACGCTGCCCCCTCCACAAAAAGCGCAGCCGCAAGGCCGAAGCGTATCCAGCGCGAACCGGGTGCAATCTTCCGCTGCGCCGCCGCAAGGATGGCCGCAAGCAGCGGCACCGCGGCCAGGATGGCCAGGTGCACGGGTCCGAAAAGTTGAAGTGTGGTCGGCATGCAGCTCCGGGGGCTCGTTTTGAGGCGTGGTGGATTCGCGGAATTGTAGAACGTCCGGCCGATGTCGGACCAGATAACTGGCGGTGTGCCGGTGCGAATGCGGGAGCGTGCTCTTGGCAGGGCGGTTGGTTTGGGGCGATAATCAGCGCATGGCGACCTTGCCCAATTCGGAAGAGCTCTGGACCGTGCGGGAATACCTCCGAACGAGTTGGAGCCCGGACCGCGAATTTGTGGATGGGCGGATTGAGGAGCGGAACTTGGGCGAGAAAGAGCACTCCATCATTCAGCGGTATCTTACCGTTCTTTTTGCCATCAAGCGCGCGGAATGGGGAGTTGAGGTGTTTCCCGAACTTCGCACACAGACCAAGGCAAGGAATTTCAGGGTTCCGGATGTGCTGGTGGTGCGGGCGGGGGAGAGCTTTGATCGCTACGTGACGCGACCGCCGCTGATAGCCATCGAGATTCTTTCGCCGGAAGATTCGGTCAGCGCCATGCAAGGGAAGGCTGCGGAGTACAGAAGCTTTGGAATCGAGAATATCTGGCTCATTGATCCCGAGCCGCGCATTGCCTATCGATACACTTCTGCTGGACTCGAAGAGGTGCGGAATGGTGAGCTTGCCGTGCCGGAGACGCCGATTCGGGTGGTGCTGAGCGAGCTGTTTGCGGAGTTGGATCGGGTGTAAGGGAGCGACAGAATGACCGAGGCACTATGGAGTGAGTTACAGCATTACTCCCGCAATAAGTTCAATGGAGAGCTGGATGCTCTGAGAACAAAGAAAGAAAAAGACCGTTCAGGAGTGAGCGAAGATCAATTAGCTCGCGGTCACGGATTGATACTGGATCCATTGGATACACGATTCGATGAAATTGAAGTTGAACATTTCAAAGCGGAGTTGCGCACTTACCTTGACGCGTGGCTTGAGGCATACGAAATCAAAGGCATGGCTCCTGACGAGCGGATATGGAAAGAGCTAGGCAGCTTCAAGCAACAGTCCATTGATGGACTTAATATGAGTCTGCGCCAGACGGCGACAGGAAGAGCGAATAGAGCTGGAAGGAATTCCGCCCCAGGTATTGCGCGCGCGGATGCTCTCGGACAAAAGCTTGAGCGGTCAGCGCACGCCTATATGAAGATCCTTCATTGCGAAATTGAGGCGAGAAAAGCGATGGAACGGCGACACGGATTTCAGATGGGACGCACGTAGCAACGCTAAAGTACATCTCCGCCTTTAGCTCTTCAACGCCACGCGAATGTGTAGCTCCTTTAGCTGGTGGTCGCTGACCGTTGTCGGCGCGTCGGCCATTAAATCGATGGCCTTCGCCGTCTTGGGGAAGGCGATCACTTCGCGCAGGCTGGACGAGCCGGCGAGAAGCATGACGATGCGGTCGAGGCCGAGGGCGATGCCGCCGTGGGGCGGGGTGCCGTACTCCAGCGCGTCAAGGAAGAAGCCGAAACGGGCGCGGGCTTCGTCGTCGCTGATGCCGAGAGACTGGAAGATCTGCTGCTGAATGTCTTTGCGATGGATGCGGATGGAGCCGGAGCCGAGCTCGATGCCGTTCAGGGCGAGGTCGTAGCAGTTGGCGCGGACGCTGGCTGGATCAGTGACCAGGTTGGCCATGTCGTGCTCGTGGGGCGAGGTGAAGGGGTGGTGCGCGGGCATCCACTTCGCCGTCGCCAGGTCGTACTCGAACATGGGGAAGTCGACGATCCAGATGGGGTGGAAGGCGGCTGACCCGTCTGTTGGATTCGATGCGTTGCGGGCGTGGGCGTCTTCGACCACCTGCTCGGTGACGCCAAACGCCTTGTGCCGGTCCGCATACTTCTTCGCCAGTTCGGTGCGGAAGTTGCCGGCGGCGGAGTAAACGTTGATCTCGCGCTCGGAGAGGCGGCCCTCGAACTTGGTGTCGCTGGCCTTGACGGGGTGGGCGGGGTCGCCAGTGACTATGATGACGAAGTCGGCGTCCGCGGCTCCGGCGAGTTCGCGCACCTTCACCGCGCTCTCCGGGAAGCCCTTGGCGAGGCGCTTGAAATCGTCGATGAACTTGGCGCCCTTCTTCTGGTCGAACATGGGGTGGTTGTCTTCGCGTTCCTTGCGGCTGAGCTCGCCGACATTGGGAATGCGCAGGGCGACGACGGGCAGGGCCGGGTCGATCTGCAGCGTGGCCAGCGCCCCGTCAGTGAATGCCGCGCGCACATCGGTCAGGCCGGGCAGGCGCTGGTCGGGCTTGTCGGAACCGAACTGGCGCATGGAGTCGTCGTAGGTGATGCGGGGGAAGGGCGTGGGCAGCGTGACGCCAGCGGCGGCGAAGGCGGCCGCCAGGAACTGCTCGACGACGGCGAAGACCGATTCCTGGCGAGGGAAGCTCATCTCGAGATCGACTTGCGTGAATTCAAGCTGGCGGTCGGCGCGGAGGTCCTCGTCACGGAAGCAGCGGGCGATCTGGAAGTAGCGGTCGAAGCCGCTGATCATGAGGATCTGCTTGAAGATCTGCGGGGACTGCGGCAGGGCGTAGAACTCGCCGGGATGGACGCGGCTGGGGACGAGAAAATCGCGTGCGCCTTCGGGGGTGGACTTGGTGAGGATGGGGGTTTCGATTTCGAGGAAGCCCTGGCGGCTGAGCGACTCGCGGATGGCAAGAGTGATGTCGTGGCGCAGGCGGAAGTTGCGCTGCATCTCGGGGCGGCGCAGATCGATGTAGCGGTATTTGAGGCGAACTTCCTCGTTCTGGATGGCCTCTTCGGCAGGCGAGAAGGGCGCGAGGCGCGTGTCGTTGAGGACCAGGAGCTGGGTGGCCTCGATCTCGATTTCGCCGGTGGGCATTTTGGGATTGATGGCGTCCGGATCGCGCAGGCTGACCTTGCCCACGGCGGCGACGACGTACTCGGGGCGGATCTGCTCGCCCTTCAGGTGGCCGTCGGGGGTGAGCTCTTTATCCAGTACGATTTGGGCGATCCCGGAGCGGTCGCGAAGGTCGAGAAAGATCAGGTTGCCGTGGTCGCGGCGGCGGTTGACCCAGCCCATGAGGACGACTTGCTGGCCGGCGTGGGCGGCGCGAAGGTCGCCGCAGAGATGGGTACGTTCGAGGGATCCTAGAAAATCGAGCACTACGTCTGTCCTTTATTCTTGCGCGGATATGCCAACAATGAATGGGTGCCCCATCCTTCGCGCCTTTTGCGAAGGATGGGAGACCACAAACCTCAATCCGTCGTTCATCGATTGAGAAACGCTGCCAGTTCCGCGCGAGGAACCTTGGTTTGTATGCCTGTGGAGAAGGTCTTCACTGTAAGGATACCGGATTCGAGCTCGTCTTCGCCGAGGATGACGATGGCGCGGGCGGACTTGTCTGCGGCTTCAAAGGATTTCTTGAGGCGGAAGCTGCCTTCGCCGAGCTCGATCCGCAGGCCGGCGTGGCGGAGTTCGCGGGCCAGGGCGAGCGCGGCGGGGTTGAGGTCTTCTCCAATTGGGGCGATAAATGCCGCCGCCTTCTCGCTTTGCTGGGCCGATTCGAGGGCCTGGAGGGTGAGCACCAGCCGGTCTTCACCCATGGCGAACCCGATGCCCGGAGCCTTGGGGCCCCCGATGGCCTCGCTCAAGCCGTCGTAGCGCCCGCCGCCCAGCAGGGCATTCTGCGCGCCCAGGCCGCCGTGAGTGAACTCGAAGGTAGTGCGGGTGTAGTAGTCGAGGCCGCGGACAAGACGGTGGTTGAGGGTGTAAGCAACGCCCGCTGCGTCGAGGGCGGCGAGGACTTGCGCGAAATGCGCGCAGGAGGCTTCGTCGAGCGAATCGGCGATCACGGGCAGCGTGTCGATGATGGGTTGGTCGGCGGGGACCTTGCAGTCGAGCACGCGCAGCGGATTGGTGACGGCGCGGCGCTGACAGTCTGCGCACATTTGGCCGACGACGGGGGCGAGAGCGGCGCGAAGCGTTTCGTTGTACCGGGCGCGGTCGGCGGAGGACCCTACGGAGTTCAGCTCGAGCGTCCAGCCGGTGATGCCGAGTTCGTTGAGCAGCGTGGTTAGGAGCTCCAGCACTTCGGCGTCGCGCAGCGGGCTTTCACTGCCTGCCGACGGCGGGCCAATCACCTCTGCGCCAATCTGGAAGAACTGCCGGTAGCGACCCTTCATCGGTCGCTCCCTGCGGAACTGGGGGCCAATGTAGTAGAGCTTCTGCAACTGGCCGCTCTCGCCTAGCTTGTGCTCAATGTACGCGCGCACCACCCCTGCTGTGTTCTCCGGCCGAAGCGTGAGGTTCTGTGAGGACTGAAAGAAGCGACCGGGAACCTCCTCGACGTCAATCCAAGGAGAGGGCACCGCGGAAAAATGGGCCGGTCCTTTCTTTCCCTCCGGATAAACGAGCCGGCCTCGTTTCTCCGCTGTGGGCGGGTCTGCGGGGTAGGCATCCACGAGATTCCTTAATTGCTCGACTTGGCCGAAGTCGCCCTTGTGCTTGAATTCGACAACCTCAATCACGCCTTCCTTCAGGTCTCTCACCACAAGATCAAATCTACGGTCCCCGACCCTTCCCTCTCGGGCCAAGATCTCTATTCGCCCCTTCCTCGATTCAATCCAAGCATCGATGAGGGCTCTATCGTTAAAACGTTCCCCATCTTCCCAGGTGAACATCTCCTTCGAGACGATGTCGGTTTCCTCGCCGACGCCGCGGGCAAAGAGGGCTGTGTCTTCGAAGATGGGCGTGCGAATCTCGCCGAAGTTATAGCGGGCGAAGACTGCCCGGGCGGTGGATTCGATGCGGTTCCAGAGGGCCGTTTCCGGCGGCAGCAAGTCGCGGGTGCCGCGGATGGCTTTGATGGTGGTCATGGCTTATTCAGTTTAAACGTTGACGGGCCGTTGGCCGTTCTGCATCCTCGCACCGCTGTTCGCATCCAATCGGCCATGGAATATCGACTGCTGGGAGGCTCAGGCCTCAAGGTTTCTGCGCTTGCGTTTGGCACCGGGACGTTTGCCGGGGCTACGGAGTTTTTCAAGGAATGGGGATCGACCGAGGTAGAGGAGGCGCGGCGCCTGATCGACGTGTGCTTCGAGGCGGGCGTCAACCTGTTCGACACCGCGGACATTTACTCGAATGGACGGT
>DATNHL010000073.1:0-5661 GCA_035604995.1 Occallatibacter sp.
TCCCGACAGAACAATTTGCGCGTCGTCGGCCACATAGACAAACTGGCTGCAAGGCCCCGAGTCGATCCGGACGGCCCGCGGGCCCGACGCCCGATCACCCTCAGTGGTTGGCACTGATCCTGCTCCGTGCGCAAGTACCCGCCGATATGGCGCCAGTCCCGGCCGGTCGGTATGAGCTCCCGTGCCGCACAGATCGGGTTGATCTGCGCTGGGAGTGCCTGAGGGTGGTTGACCGTGGCGGTTTGCCCGGCCAGCTGGCCGGGCAGCCTGCTGCCTCGGCAAGTACCAGCCGCGATGCGCTGGCTTCCGGGTCCCGTATGCCACCGGGGCAGTGGCGAGGCGTGCGCGGATAAACGTGATCACTGCGCCCGCCCGGTCCTCAACGAGCCCGTCGGCATGGTCGTCCAGACCACGCTCGCTCCAGTGTGCGACGTGCTCGCGGCCTTTGGCGCGTTCCCGGGCCGGAGGAGGAATTGACATCGCAACTTATATCTGATAGATATATCTTGAAGATAGAGAGAGTGAACTCAGGTGGCGAGGCAGAACCAGACGGAGACCGCGGTGCTCGGGGCGCTCAGCGTCAGGCCGATGACCGGCTACGCGCTGCGGGAGGCGATCAGGGATGTGCTGGGGTACTTCTGGAGCGAGAGCTTCGGGCAGATCTACCCGGCACTTGCCGAGCTCGAACGAGGCGGGTACGTGGAGCGGCGGGACTCCGCGCGGCCTGGCGCCTCGATGTTCGCCATCACCCCATCGGGAACGGCGCGGCTGAAGGAGCGCCTTTCGCAGCCGGTCCAGCCGGTGCCGCCGCGGAACGGGCTGATGCTCCGGCTGTTCTTCGGGCGGCAGCTCGGCCCGCAGGCCTGCCGTGCACTGGTGCTGGAGGCCAGAGCCGACGCTGAGAGGCGCCTCGCGCAGTACCAGAGCATTCGCCAGGAGCTCACCGAAGAGCAGGAGGACCCGGAAGACCGGCCCTACTGGCTCCTGACCGTCTCTGCCGGAGAGCACACGGCCCGTGCGGCGATCGCCTGGGCAGACGAGGCCCTTGACGCCCTCAGCGAACTCGATCAGGCCAGGGTGCAGCCCCGGCCACGCACAGAGAGGACACCGAGATGAACACGCCAGCCACCCAGCCAGCCGCGCGAGCAGGAAAACCACCCCGCACCCGGGCGGCGGCCGCGGCCGCCGCCGGCTTCATCGCCATAGCGGGCTTCGAGATCGCCCTGGCGCTCGGCGCGCCATTGGGCCGCGCCGCCTGGGGCGGCACGCACGTCTACCTGACCGACGGACTGCGGATCGCCAGCGTCTTCGCTGCCGTCTTCTGGGCTCTGGCCGCGCTGGTGATTCTCGCCCGCGCGGGATTCCGCCGATCCCCGGTGCCCTTCCGCTCGAGCCTGTGGGGCGCATGGGTGCTGACCGGCGTGCTAACGCTCGGCGCGCTGATGAACTTCGCCTCACCCAGCGCCTGGGAGCGTTTCCTGCAGGCCCCCATCGCCTTGGCCATGGCGGTGCTGTGCCTGCTCGTCGCGCGCGGCGGACACCGAAGGTCAGGGCCCATCCCAGACCGGCCCGCGGCCTGACCGGCAATCGGCCGTTGCCAGGATAAGACCCGCCCTGAGGAGCAAGGAACGGCCGCAAGGCAGGGAGCTGCTCCCCGGGGCCTGACGCTGTCCAGGCCGAGCATGACGGCGCCGGGGCAGTTCGCCTGAGCAGGAAACAGTGGCCACTAGCCTGACCGCTGCCCTGCCCGACGATCAGCAATGCCACCTGCGACCTTGACCGCCGCGCACTCCACGCCTAAGGATGCTGGCAGGACATACCTGCCGCGGGCAGGGTCTTGTCCCTCGGTGGCAGTCAGTGGGCTCTGCCCCCGGCACCTCGCAACGAGAACCCAGCAGCCACCGCCGCAATCGTCGCGACCCAACGGTGGTCGATCGCCTGGCCAGGTACAGGACGCACAGAACTGGCCCGATCTGGCCGTCGGCACTCCGGCTTATCAGCCGGCTGCCCAGCCGGTTCCGCCTCACCCCGCAAACCCGCCCACGACAGCGCCCAGGGAATGCCGGCGACCGGGAACCCCAGCTGACATGCAGAAACGACTTTGCGGGTCACCCTGGCGCTGGACCGGCTCGCGCGGCGCGCGAGGGCCAGCGGCACACCGCAGGCTCTCGGCCTGCTCGCCCGAAGGCGTGAGCTCGAGCGTATAGGGCGGGTCAGTGGAGGCCGCAGTACAGATAATGACGTCGCAAGTCCTTGGAGACCCCGGCCTACAGAACTTCCCGAAGGGAGATTCCATCCATCCGAATGGCGCGCCATTCAAATCCTGCCAGGATCATTGTCGAGAGCCAGCCACCAACAATAAGCGTCAGGATGAGTCCCGGAGGGGCCGGGTGCAACAAAAATGAAGGTTTTGCTTGGCCAACGACTTTACCAAGAAGATTTTCGATACCGCCAAACCATCCTTTGGTTCGCCCGATATCCAGCACGGCTATCATTGTGACCGCGACTATTGCAACAAGAGGGGCGAGCACTGGGTGCACTTCACCGGCGCAATAAAAATAACGAGCCGAGTAACAGAGCGCCCAAAGCCCAAACATAAGCAACCAGAAGGCCAGAAGAACGAGCCAGCCGGAAATACTTACCACAAACGCCCCCTTAAGGGTCGGATGCTTCATATTAAGTAGATGGGTGACCATCGGTACGTGACCCAGAGCATCGCCTGCAAGCAGCGATCCAAATGTCAATGCAATTTTAAGCAGAGGGCGCCAGATTCGGGCAATAATCCAACCGCGAGAACGCGCTATCGTAACGGCGACTACGATGCATGCGAATAGAGATATTATGCCTAGCACGAGCGCTTCAACGACGTGGAAGACGTAGTCACCTATGACTCTGCTGGAGCCACGAAATGGAAGCGTAGTCGCGACGATGGTGACCAGGCCACCCAACGAGCGAAAGAATTCCAATCTACTGATACGCTTGTCATCAAGACCAAAGACGTCTCTCGGGCTCAGAAGTTTCCTAGCCGCATACCAGGCAGTAAAGAAAAGAATTATTACGGCTAAGAGAAACGCCAAAACGCCTGGCGCATTAAGTTCACGTGCTCCCACGGCAGCTTCCCCTCCCAGGGGAAGCGCCTGTCCGCCCTCCGCACGGCGAGGGCTTTGGGCCGTTCGATGATCATCGGCCCTCCCTCGCGAACGCCAAGTGACGCACGATCTGGTCAGACTTCCCAGTTTACAGACTACCTGCCGTGCGCGCCTATGAGAAGAGGTCAAGCGATTGCCTTTTCTCACCAAGGAATTTTTCTTCCCAAGGGGTTTTTCTCCCCAAGGGTGAGCCCGGCGAGCGGGCGTGGCGGGACATCGAGGCAGACGCGCGGACATAGACGAAAGCGGACATAGACGAAATTCGCTGGAGGCACGGAGCCCTCGGGCAGATGAGATCTCGCAAAGATCACCATCTACCGGGAGAGGCTCCGCGTGGTGCTTGACGGTTTCTCAAGGTCTTCGTGGTTTCACTGGAGCGCCTCATAGCTGGCAGTGAACTTCCGCCTACGGATCGCGGCCGTCTGCGGTGATCGTGAGCGGCGCGTGCTGCCCTGTCCAGCAGACAGGCAGCCTGTGCAGTGCGGTCGCGGTGGCGATGACCGGACAGCGCAGGTACCTCGTGTTTCCGTGTTAGGCGGCGGTGCTGTCGCAGGTCCATGGCCCCCGGGCCGACTTGCTCGTTGCCGTCCTGGCCTGGGCGGATGGCGAAAATCGGGTCTTGAGGAAGTCGCGGCGCAGCCTGGCGAGCATGTCGGCGGGCGACGGCTCGGTCTTGGTGCGGTACCACGGGCATAGCCGGCGCCGCCGGGCGATGTCGGCGGGGTCGTGGGCGCAGCGGGCGTACCAGCAGATCAGCAGGGACTGGATCAGGAACCCGAACGGGACGGTGCGCTCGACGGCCTTCTCGACGCGGTTGCAGGCATCGCCGACGCCCAGGATCTGCTTTCCGGTCGCATTCGACGGCTCGATCGCCCACCGCCAGGAGTACCGCTCGGCGATAGCGGCGGGGTCAGCGTCGGTGTCCAGGGTGAACAGCCCCAGGTCATACGCCTTGCCGGAGCCGGGGTCGCGGACCAGCACGACGCGGCCAGGGGCGGTCTTGAAGCTCCCGTACCACAGCGCCCCGGCCACCGCGACCTGCACCGCGGTGTCCTGCCCGTAGACGTGGATGACCGCGTCGGCCCAGGCGGCGCTGGCCGCGATCTGGGCGCAGGTGCCCAGCCGGTCCCCTTTGACCCGCGGGCGGCCCCGCTTGCCGGTCGGCGGCGGCTTGGGCCTGTATAGCACCGCGTTCGCCGGCAGCCGGGTCGTCCAGGTGGTTCCTTCCACGACCAGGGGCTCGCCGTGGAAGGCGGCATCCCCGGTCCCGTGAACCTCGCGGCCGGGGAACGCTCCGGCCAGCTTCCCCAGCATCTGAGCGGCCAGTTCTACCTGGGAGGCGGTACCCTTGCCGCGCCACAGCCGCAACAGCACCGGCAGCGCCACCGGGGAAGAACAGAACGGCAGCCGGACCACGATGGCCGCGACCACCCAGACATTGCCGAACGCGACCTTCTTCCCGCCCTTGCGCCGACCCGTCATAGGCCCACCGGGCCTGGAAGACCTTCCGCCCCCAGCGCTTAAAGAACGTCCCGTCCACCGCGACAACCACCGGTTCGCCGCCCGAGTTCGGTTACCTCAGCAAGAAACTCGGAAACACGAGCAGGTACAAAAGCCAAGATCATTACAGCGTTTGGGCTGAGAAGGACGCATTGTGGGCAGGCACTGCGGGCGGTAGAGTCAGCATCACTGACGACAGCGATGATCAGGGATGGGATGCACCGCCCGACGGCTTTACTTGCACACCTCGAGCGCAGCTAACTGTCTCCGCGCCATCGGGTAGGGGAGGTGCTCTAATGAAACATCCTAAGTATAATGCCGTCCAGGCGCCGTTGCGTGTCAATGAATGGAATGAGGAAAACAACACCTTTCGGTTCGGACTTCCCTTGGGTTGGCATCTCCCGAAGGGCGGCCTTACGCTTCCTCATGAGCCGGGGATGGTGCTGCTGGCTGGGGTGACCAATTGGCAGGAGGGCGATCCACCGGCCGGCGAAATACCTGTCACCGCTAGGCCGTACCTATGCATGTTCGTTCTTGACAATACCTCCTTGACCGGATGGGAGGCAGCGCAGGAATTTGAACAGATATTTGCGGATCCCGACAGGCTGGCAAAGCATAGGGCTGGACGCCTAGGACAACGGCCTAGGGGCCGAGCCCGCCGGATACTACTGAATGGAAACCGCGCGGTGCTCCTTCAATACGCGGGATGGGATCACGCGTACGGATGCGGGTGGGAGAGGGTGAACATTGGAAGATCTGAGATATTTACACTTTCTCCAATGGATCGCCCACTACTGGTAACGTACCAGGGGGCGCTAGAACTGCACGACCGATGCCTGCCGGAGCTGGAAACCATGCTTGGCAATTGGCAATGGCTGCCGCAGCCATATCCATGACATTGCTGTCGGCCCTGTGCGTGCCGAGAATCTCGTCCGTGGCTGTGACTAGCAGGGTTGCCCTCCTCGCCGTCTGGCCGTAATGATCAGCGGTCATGTGCCTGATCTTCCCGAAG
>DATNHL010000074.1:0-16420 GCA_035604995.1 Occallatibacter sp.
GGCTTATGCGCGGAACAGTACAGGGGTCCAGGTCAAGATATTTGTCGATGGCGCTCGCCTCCAGAAAGCTGATGAATCGGCTCGACTCGTTCACCCAGCAGAAAGGAGAGCGAGACGAGTCAATGGTTGAGGCATTGACTAATCTGGTCACAATCATGGATACCAGTTGGCAGACAAGCAATTCGTTTGGACCCGTTCCGGGAAGATCCCCTTTTGGGCGGTATGAGCAAGCCCTGATTGTCAATGAGGTGGCAGAGCCGTTCAGTTCTCGAGATGTTCGCGGAAAGCTCACTTGCATCTTGGCCGGGACTATCCAAGACGCGGACAGGGAAGCAACGGTCCGTGAGATCAATGAGTTCCTATACGATTTGGAGAACAGGGCGCTCAACAAATACAGCGAAGAGTCTTCCGAGCATGAATGGTGATGAGCGGTCGCGGGCCCTCCTGCATGACACGGCGGCCTGCTATCGCTTCGTGAAGTCGACCTCCGCTGCATGCAGATTGAACAGCGGCTTCCCCTCATACTCAGATCCAACCCGAAAGCTTATCGCACATATAAGAGATCTCTCGCTCTCAACACAGGATTTCCTTCAGACCTTTCCTTCCCAGAATCCGGACGACCCGGCCAAGTACCGCAGCAAGAGGGAACAGCTGTGGTTGATTCGCGCAGCCTGGAAGAGTCTTCATTTCTATGTGCAACCCGCAGTCGACGCGAATACGTTGAATGTGCCCACAGAACTTGTCCAGCTGCTGACTCAGAGGGTAAGGGCGATTGACAACTGCGAATCCCTGGAATTCGCCGTCATCCACACGGACAAACTGAACTACTTTCAGTTTCCACCCGGGGACTTCCAACAAACCGTTATCGATCTAGGCGATGTCGTTTCCGCTAAATGGGCCTTTCCACCCGACCTTGGGCTGATCGCATTGCCGCACTCTCAAGCCCAACATCTATTCTTAAATGGACTCCTGGCCCACGAAATCGGCCACTTTGTCTTCGCGAAATTGAACTGCTTCGATCGGATAACGGCTGCAATCTCGGAAGGGCTCCGGGCAGCATTCGCTCCGCCAATTGATACGGCTCTCAATGCCACACAACTCCAGCAGTTTCCGGAGGTTCTGCAAGACTGGGCAGAGGAGCTGTTCTGCGATCTCTTTGGCGTATATTTGCTCGGCCCGTCCTTCGTTCTCGCCTCCATCGAATTGTTCGATTTACCCAACATTCTTGCGGCCGACGGCACCATGGACGCAAGGGCCGCGGGCTCACAGTTCAAATTCGAATGGTCCCACCCTGCTAGGCTCTTCAGATTATCGCGACAAACAGCCCTATTAGAGTCACTTGGATGGTGGAATGCGATAAGCGAGAACGGCTCGCACCATATTCGGATCATGGATCTATGTCGCAACCTGAGACAGGGATCATTTAGCTATGAGGAAGTTGTCGCGCCACTGGGAAGCAAGATCATCGATGCATTCTTCAGGACCGTTGAGAGCATCGAGGCAGAGGTTGCAAGAGTCACTGAGAAACTTCGAAATGGTGACGGGCGGGCCAGGGAGATTGCGGAATTCGTCGAACTAAAAGACGTCATCAGTACCTATCTCTGCCAAGCAGTAATTCCATCCACCTTATTTGTTGGCAATGAATTCAGGAAGCCATCGGCTATTGTGTTACTAAACGCTGCCCACTTGTTCTACCTGAGCGGCATCGAAGACCTAATGAGTAACAGCGACAAGCCAGATCTCTCCGACATAAGGCAGCGCGATATCTGGATGGAGCGGGTTGAGAACTGGACGACGAAGGGCCTCGAAGACATTGCTCTCCCGAATGAAAGAGGTGGTTAAGTGGGGGTTCTCTCGCGACAGAAAATTCTGGGTCGAATGAAACAACCTCGCCCCGACAAGCGGCAGCACATAGTCGATCGCGACTTCGACGCCGGAGTTGTCATCACGCCGATGCCCTTAAACGAGGACTGGTCGGACGACGCAGTCAACTTGCGGTTGGGCAACCATTTTCTTCTACCGCAAAGCCCGCCTCAACCGTTCATCGTGCTGGACGATGTAAAATTGGATCAAACTAGAGTTCATGTGCCTTGGGGAGAGTATTTGGTCCTACCCCCGCATCACACTGTTCTTGGATCGACCCTGGAGTTTATCAAGCTGCCGCTCGACCTTGCAGGGCAGATTCTGACGCGTTCTTCGATTGCGCGAACCTTCATCATTATTGAGACCGCTCCGTGGATTCACCCCGGATACAGGGGCTGCCTTACCCTTGAGATCGCAAATGTATCAAACACGCCTGTCCTCCTGCATCCAGGAATAGCTATCGGGCAGCTTCTTCTATTGACCGTGGATCTCAACGACGAAGAAAAGCAAGAGCGGGAGACCCTCAAAGGCAGCTATATAGGTCCGACCTTTCCCGAGGCTCCTACCTTTAAGTCCCTCCGCGAGCAATTGCAAAAAGTCGGCGTGGACCATCCCAAGGTACCGACTCTTCCATGGTCATCGGACGATGCCACCGCCGAGCGCGCCAAAGCGACAACTCTCGCGCCCGTAAAGTAGAATTCCTCTCAATCGACGGAGGAGCAGACTGATGAAGTCCAATTGGAAACGTTTTCGCGCCGCCCTCACATTGCTCCCCCTCCTCGCCCTCGTTTCCGCCCTCCCCGCCCAGCAACACTGGACCGAAGCCCAGGCCAACGCCTGGTACGCCCAGCAGCCCTGGCCCGTCGGCGCAGACTTCCTCCCCTCGACCGCCATCAACGAGCTGGAAATGTGGCGGGCCGACACCTGGGACCCCGCCACCATCGACCGCGAGCTTGGCTGGGCTGAAGCCATCGGCATGAACACCATGCGCGTCTTCCTCCACAACCTGCTCTGGGACCAGGATCCCAAAGGCTTCGAGCACCGCATCGATGAATTCCTCGCCATCGCCGCCCGTCACCACATCCGCCCCGTCTTCGTTCTCTTCGACTCCTGCTGGGACCCCCATCCCAAACTCGGCCCCCAGCACCCGCCCATCCCCGGCGTCCACAACTCCGGCTGGGTCCAGGCCCCCGGCACTGAAATCCTCTCCGACCCCGCGCAAGTTCCCCGCCTCGAAACCTACGTCAAGGGCGTTGTCGGCGCCTTCGCCAACGATCCCCGCATCCTCGCCTGGGATCTCTGGAATGAGCCCGACAACGGCAACGACGACTCCTACGCCAAGGGAGACCCCCGCAACAAGAATCAGATCATCCTCGCCCTCTTGCCCCAGGTCTTCGACTGGGCGCGTGCCGCCCACCCCGACCAGCCTCTCACCAGCGGCCTCTGGCACGGCGACTGGACCAACCTCGCCACCATGCCGCCGCTGGCCCGCGCGCAGATCGAGCAGTCTGACGTCATCAGCTTCCACAACTACGGCTGGCCTGAGGACTTCGAGAAGGCCGTCAAGGAACTCGAGCAGTTCCATCGCCCGATCCTCTGCACCGAATACATGGCCCGCAACATCGGCAGCACCTTTGACACCATCCTGCCCATCGCCCGCGAACACCACGTCGGCGCCATCAACTGGGGCCTGGTCGCCGGCAAAAGCCAAACCTGGATTCCCTGGGACTCCTGGCAGCGCCCATACGTCACCGACCAGCCCGCAGCCTGGCAGCACGACGTCTTCCACCCCGACGGTACACCCTACCGCCAGCGCGAGGTGGAAATCATCCGCAGCCTGACGAGTGGCAAGTAGCCGTCACGGTCGCGCCGACAGAAAATCGCCAAAGAAACCGCCGAGAAAATGTCGAGGCAGCTTTGTTTTGAAACGGCACAACTTTACGGCCGCAGAAAAACTCGACCTGGCGCGGATTCGGGAGAGTTTTGTATCAGTTCCCCACCGGCTTCACCGGCCCGCGGAGGCACGAAACTCGTCTCAACCGCCACCGCCGCTAACCTGCTGACTCGCTCGTCGCCGCTTAGCGGGGGCTAACCCGCTGAATTCAAGCCTGAAATCCCCCGCTCCATCTCCATTTGAATGGCTCGAATTCCGGCGCAATCCGAACCTTGTTCCTTGTTAGTGAACGACCGGGTGCCGGGGCGCCCTTGAGGGTCGGGGTCGCGTCCAGTAAGTGCAATCCAATCAACGTGAACCGCAGTCCCTGTGGCATGCTTTTCGCGCTCTCTAACTGAAAGCGGGCCCTTTTCCGCAATCTGTTTAGCGCCCGAGAGAATGCTCCCCACGAGCCAAGCCCTTCCCGTGGCCAACGTGCTTAGAGCTCCGCAACTCACCGCTGCTCGCGCCCGCCCATGAACTCGCCCGCATCCTCGTGGCCGTCGACGATGTAGACCCAGCCGCCGAGCGGGCTGCGGCCGGTGGCGCGGCCGGTGCCCAGGTAGGAGTAGGCAAAGCGCAGGTCGGTGAACTCAACCGTGGTCCAATTCGAGGCCCGGCTGGGCGGAAGTTGCGGCGGGGCCATCCCGGGCACCGGCTCCTGGCCCACATCGCGCACAACCGCCCAGGTTCCCCAGTCCAGGTAGACCTGGCCCAGCGGCGTCTGCTTGGCTGCCTCCACGGCCGCGGTCGCCGGCGGCTTGTAGAGCACGTCCCGCTGCGGGTCGCTGTCCACCTCGCCGGTGCGGGTATTGACCTCCGCGGTCTGGTAGAAGTCGGCCGTCTCCAGAATCGCGTGCCAGCGAAACGGGTTGATGGGGTAGGGCTCCGCTGCCACGCGCTTCACAGGAGCTGAAGCGACCTGCGTATTCTCAATCAGCGCCAGAGCCTGGGCGTGCTCCGACCAGCGCCAGCCCCACAATACGACCACCCCGGCCAGCGCTAAGATAGCCCACCCCCGCCCCCGGAACGGCTTGCGCCGCGCCCCGATCTCGCCGGCGATGAGCCCCAGCAGGGCGGGCACAAGGAGCGCCGTGAGCAGCAGCGCCCACAGCACCGGCTCGGCAATGAAGACAAAGCTGCCCGCATACCAGCGCGGATTGAAGGGGAAGAACGGGCGCAGGCCGTAGTTGTTGGTCCAGTCCAGCAACAGGTGGCTTAGGGCAGAGATCAGGGCGGACGCGTAGAGCCAGGCCCAGCTGATTGCTCTGGGCTGGAGCCTGTGTGGGATGGGCGCGCCGGGCTCGAGCTGGAGGGCCGCGAGCTTGCGCCTGCGCCGCCGGTCCCACCATAGATGAATCAGAGCCACCAGGCCCACAATCACGCCGGCCACCACCGGCGCGGCGACAAAGGTGTGGGTGATCCCGCGGTGGTGTTTCAGCCCCTCCACCGGCCCACCCAGGGACCAGAACATGTCCATGTCGGCAGCTTCAGAGGCCAGCACAGCGGCCAGCGTGGCGTAGGCGGTCTTACGGTTCAGGCCCGCGCGGCCGATGCAGGCCCCGGTAAGAAAATGCGTCACTGGTTCCATATCGATCTGGAAACCATACTACCCTGTGCGCACGGACCCCTATAATTCAGCCCATGGGCGAAGCCAACAACCCCACTCCCGAAGCAGCGCTGGCGGCAGAGCTGCGCGCCGAACTCCGCCGCCACGAACACCGTTACTACGTGCTGGACGCACCGGAGATCACCGACGCCGAGTACGACGCGCTGATGAACGAGCTGAAGCGAATCGAAGCGGCGCATTCGGAACTGCGTTCGGCGGACTCACCGACCGAACGGGTGGGAGGAAAGCCGGCCGAGGGATTCCAGAAGGTGCGCCACTCGCGGCCCATGCTGAGCCTGGACAACGCCTACTCCGCTGAAGAGCTGGCCGACTGGGACCGGCGCGTGCGCGAGCTGGCCGGGCTGCTGCCGGTCGAATACATGGCCGAGCTGAAGATGGACGGGCTGAGTGTGGCCCTGCACTACGGTCCCGCAGAGGGAGGAGGGGCGCGACTGCTCTCCGGGCTGACGCGCGGCGACGGCCAGACCGGCGAGGACGTGACCTCGAACATCCGCACCATCCGCAGCGTGCCGCTCACTATCCCGGCCGAAACGCTAAGAAAGGTCCACCTCCCGGAGGCATTCGAGGTGCGCGGCGAGGCAGTGATGTCCGAGGCTGCCTTCCTCCGCCTGAATGAAGAGCGTGAGCGCGAAGGCCTGCCCCCGGCCGTGAATCCCCGCAACGCCGCCGCCGGCACGCTGCGCACCCTGGAGCCGAAGATTGTCGCCAACCGGCGGCTGGACGTGTACGCGTACTTCCTGCTGGTGGAGGGCGAGTACTGGCCGCAGGGTCAGCGGGCCACTCTCGATGCTCTCGCCGCGCTTGGCTTCCGCGTGAATCCGCACCGCAGGGTGGTTGCGTCGGTTGAAGAGATGACCGCCTTCATCGACCGCGCAGAGGCAGGTCGGGCCTCGCTGGGTTACGAGATCGACGGGGTGGTGTTTAAGGTGGACGCGCACGCCACGCAGCAGCGTCTTGGCTATACAGGGCGCGCGCCGCGCTGGGCCATCGCTTACAAGTTCACTGCCGAGTCGGGCGTTACAGTGGTGCGCGACATTATCGTGCAGGTGGGTCGTACCGGCAAGCTCACGCCCGTAGCCGATTTGGCCCCGGTCTTCATCGGGGGCACAACCGTCAGCCGCGCCACGCTGCATAACGCGGACTTCATCAAGGGATTGGGTCTTCACATCGGCGACTGGGTTAAGGTCGAACGTGGCGGCGATGTGATCCCCAAGGTGGTCGAAGTTGTGGAGAAACGCCCCTACATATTCCCTTCTAACTGCCCCGAGTGCCAGAGTCTGGTTGTCCGTACCGAGGGCGAAGTGGACTATCGCTGCGTCAACGCTAGCTGTCCCTCCAAGCTGCGCGAGAGCCTACTCCACTTCGTAAAACGGTCGGTCATGAACATCGAGGGGCTGGGCGAAGCTGTTATCCAGCAACTGCTTGAGAAGCGACTCGTAAAGAGCATTGCTGACCTGTATTCACTAGACGAAAAAGCGCTGCTCTCGCTTCGGCGCTTGGCTCCCAAAGAGAACAAAGCCACAGGCGACATGGAAATGAGGTCAGCCCAACTGCTCGGAAAGACACAAGTCAAGCCCATTCTCGATCAAATCGACAGGTCCAAGAAGTCCGGACTGGCTCGTGTCCTGATGGGACTCGGCATTCGCTTTGTCGGCGAGCGCACCGCCGAACTGTTAGCTCAGGAGTTCGGCTCCATCGAAGCCCTTGAGAAGGCAACCGCCGAGCAGTTGGAACGTGTGGAAGAAGTGGGCCCACGCATCTCGCAGGCCATCGTGGAGTTTTTTGCGCTGCAGTCGAACAGGGATCTCGTAAAGAGCCTAACGGACGCTGGAGTGGAGATGACGGCGGAGAAGAGGCAGCGAACATCCCAGCTGGCGGGACAAACCTTCGTGCTCACCGGTACGCTGCCTACGTTAACTCGCGACGGGGCGAAGAAGAGAATCGAGGATGCGGGTGGCAAGACTGCCGGTTCAGTCAGCAAGAACACCAACTACGTGGTGGCCGGCGAGGATGCTGGCTCCAAACTGGACAAGGCACGCAAGCTCAATGTTCGCATCCTGAACGAGGCTGAACTACTGGCCATGCTTGAAGATGGTCCGGCCCCAGAGGCGCCAGAAGGGACGTTGTTCGCGTAGCCCGCTGACCAGCGTGGCTGTTGTGGCTGCTGTTTTTCTTTGGAGGGTTCATCCACCACGTAATCGCTATGTGATTTATCCTCAAGCTAACTCTCCATGGGGACATGCCGAATGAATTTCGTGGTTATCGATGTCGAAACCGCCAACGCGAATTTGTCGAGTATCTGCCAAGTCGGCATCGCGTCTTTCCGCAACGGTGAATTGGCCGAGACGTGGGAGTCATTGATTGACCCTGAGGAATATTTCAGCCCTGTCAACGTATCTATTCACGGCATCGACGAGTATATGGTTGAGGGTGCCCCGACGTGGAGAGGGGTTTTCCCACAAATCAATTCGCGATTGCGGGACCGGATTGTTGTATCCCATACGCCTTTTGATCGATTGGCCCTGGCGCGCGTGCCACCGTTCTGACATGACAGAATGCGAATGCACTTGGCTCGATTCCGCGAGGGTCGTCAGAATTGCGTGGCCGCAGTTTTCCAGGTCTGGATACGGGCTCTCAAACGTGGCGGCACATTTCGGAATCGAGTACCAAGCTCATGATGCGCTCGAAGACGCCCGATGCGCTGGATTGCTGCTCCTCCGCGCTATTGCCGAGACGGGTCTGAACCCGGAACAATGGCTTGCCCGAGTGGAACAACCAATTCACTCATCGAGCCACGAAAACCCATTCAGCAAATGGCCGACCTCATGCAGGAGAGATGGCAATCCGGAAGGTGAACTTTTTGGTGAGATACTTGTTTTTACCGGTTCCCTGTCAATTCCCCGCCAAGAGGCAGCAGACATTGCGGCGGAGGCGGGTTGTCGCGTTGATGGCAGCGTGACGAAGCATACCACCATGCTGGTTGTTGGCGACCAGGACTTGCGAATGCTTGCCGGCCACGAAAAAAGCTCAAAGCACATCAAAGCCGAGCAGCTCATCGCCAAGGGCCAGGGAATCCGCATTCTAGGCGAAAGCGACTTTGTTTGCGTCCTTTCGCGGCACGATTCGCAGGGGACCGTCGCGAGAGGCTAGCCGATCATTCTCCGTGACTGGGCCGGCAGTTCACTAATCTCAGGCAGCGGATCGCGGCTGCGGCGAATGCGAGCCCCGCTCCAGGACAACAGCGGAAAGAGAACTGCGAGAACCAGCAACACATCCATCCACACGGCATCCTCCCACAGAGCAGAATCTCGTTATGAACCGGAACGGCGGCGGGGGCTGAGATCGCGGCGGCGCTCGACGGCGCGCAGTTCCCTTTCCCGCTCCCGGTCCCAGGCTTCGGCGCGCCAGTTGCGCGAGGCAAAGCGGGGCGGCTCGTCCAGCAGCGCAGGCTCCTCGACGGGGGGCCTTCCCGGCATGGCGACCAACTCCGGTGAAGGCCGCAGCGGAGGCCGCTTGGGCTGCACCGGCGCCAGGGGCGTGATCAGGCGCGCGGACGACTCGACTTCCTCATACACCGAGTTGGAGGTCAGGCAGGCGTCAGTGGCTGATGCCGGCTGGTCCGCCGCCGCGTCCTCCGTGGGGCCCGCCTGCACACGCACGGCGATGGTGCGGGCCATGAAATCGTCTACCAGCTTGTGCAGGCAGGTGTGCCCGCACAAGTGCTTCATCCCGGGGCGCAGCCGGTTGCGCGAATTCCACCCGCTCAAACGCAGTTCTCCGCCCTGCTCGAAAGCCACAAACCAGTGGTTCGTCTGCTTCTTTTCCGTTGCGCAGATGTCGCACGATATCGCCTGCCGGATCACCGCATTTCCCCCACTCCGCACAGTCTTTCCGCGGATTTGAAAAGCCCCGCTCGCTCGTTCCCGTTGCTCACCGGCGGCCGGAATCGGGCGCCGCAGACCGAGCAGGCGACCCAATTGGAAATCTCTTGGAAATCGCCCTCTCCCATTTCATCGCGGATACGGGGGGATGGGTGAGATTGGAGGGGAAAGATTCGAACGATGAGTCAAATCTGAACAGGGAAAGAAAGGGCGTCCTGATATGGAACAGGCGGGCGGATTCAAAGGGAGGGAAGGACGTAACCCTGTTCGATCTCTAAAATATGCGCAGGGGAGCGCACGCCGCGCGTTCTCGATCAACACTGCGGAAAAGCTCCCAGTGCATGCACTTTTCTTGCCCATCGGAGATCTTGCCGCAGTGCTGGAATCGATTGCCGCCCAAATCCACTACTGCCGCGGCGCGAAGTAGCCCTTCTTGGCGCGTACCTGGTAACGGCGATCGTTGCAATAGAGATAGATGCTGCGGAAGACGCCGTCCGTCTTGAAATCGGCGGGTGTGTAGTTGAGCGCGTACTGGCTGCGCAGCTCCTCTTCAATGTTGTGAAAGCTGTTGGACATCTCTTCCACCGAGGGGGGAAAGAACACGGTGCCCCCGGTGGCCTCGGCCATATCGGTGAGCACCTTGTCGCCCTTGCCGCGGCTGGGCGTCCAGTTGGTGCTGATGGCGTAGATGATGGTCTCCGCGCGCTGGCACTCCTTGAAGGCTTCGTCCGGATGCACGCGGCTCTGGTTGTCGTCGCCGTCGGAGATCAGCACTATGGCCTTGCGCACGGGCTCGCGGTCGCGCGCGCCTTCCAGCAGTTTGTCCCGGCAGGCTGTGTACACTGCGTCGAACAGGGCTGTGCCGCCGCCGGGCCGCAGCCGGTTGACGCCGGTCTCGAGGGCATCGATGTTGTTGGTCCAGTCCTGCGTGACCGTGGGCGTTACGTCGAAGCCCATCACAAACGCGCGGTCGCTGCGCATCTTGAGGATCTGCAGCAGAAACTCGGTGGCCGATTGCTGCTCGAACTGAAAGCGCGAGCGGATGGAGGTGCTGGCGTCGATGACGATGCCGACGCGCAGCGGCAGATTGATCTGCTGGTGAAACGAGTTGACGTGCGCGGGCGCCTTCTGGTCGTCAAGCAGGGCAAAGTCGCTCTGCTGCAGGTTGGGAATGTAATGCCCATGCTTGTCAGTGACGGTGAAGATGAGGTTGACCTCATTGACGCCCAGATGGACGATGGTGGGAGTCTCTACGTTCTGCGCGTCGGTGGCCGGGGCGCCAGGCTGCTGGGCTCCCGCAGTGGGCGCGGGCGGCGCGGCAGGGGCTGCGGGTTGCTGCGCCTGCGCCGACGCGAAGGAAAATGCCGCCGCAAGCAAAAAGCCGATTAATTTTCTATCCATAGCTCCCTCATTTTAGCAATGGCGCCCGGCAGGGCGCATCCTGTCCAATCCTTCGCTCGCCCTCACGCGCCGGCGGGGCCGGTTGCATCCCCATCCAGGCGGGCGAGGAAACTCTCCAGCTCCGCCGGCAGTGGCGCCTCCAGTTGCAGCAGCTTACCGGTTTTGGGGTGCGGGAACTCGAGTCTGGCCGCGTGCAGAAAATTGCGCCCCAGTTTGAGCCGCTCCGGCTCTGCCTTCCGCCGGGCCGCCTTGGACTGCGCGGCCTGCGCCGCCACCTGGTCAGTAAGCTGGCCCGCGCCGCCGTACAACGTATCGCCCACCACCGGATGGCCAATCGACGCCATGTGCACGCGGATCTGGTGCGTGCGGCCGGTCTCGATGCGCATCCGCACCAGCGTGAACTTGCCGAAGCGATTGGCCAGACGGCGCACCACTTCGTAGTGAGAGACCGCGGAGCGCGCGTTGTCGTTGGGCTGCGTGGTCATGCGCGTGCGGCGCACCGGATCTCGGCCGATCCCGGCGTTGATGGTTCCCCTGGCCCGCTCCACCATTCCCTGCACCAGCGCGATGTAGGTCTTTTTGACCTGGCGGCTGGAAAACATCTCGCCCAGCGCCGCGTGGGCTCGGTCGTTCTTGGCCACCACTATCAAGCCGCTCGTGTCCTTGTCGAGCCGGTGTACGATTCCGGGGCGCAGGTCGCCGCCGGTCGACGAGAGCTTCTTGAAGCGGTAGAGCAGCGCGTTGACCAGCGTCCCTTTGCTGCGCGCGTCTTCATTCTGTCCTGACCCTGCGTGGACCATCATGCCGGCGGGCTTGTTGACCACCGCCAGGTCGGCGTCTTCATACACCACGTCCAGCGGAATGTCCTCCGCCGTGGCCTTGAGCGGGGCGGGATGCGGCTCGCCGGTGACGGTGATGCGCTCGCCCCCACGCAGCTTCATCGAGGCCTTCTCGCGCTCGCCATTGACCAGCACATCGCCCTGATCGATGAGCAGTTGCACGCGCGAGCGGCTCACGCCTTCGATTTGCGTGGAGAGGAACAGGTCGAGCCGCTGTCCGGCTGCCTCGGCGGGGACTTCGATGGTGTGCCTGACCGCACCTTCGGCTTCAGCCATGGTTCGCCTCATTTCCTGCACCGGTTTCCGCAAGTGCACCGTGCCCCATCCGTTCGCCTTCTTCCTGGCGAAAGGGTGGGAGACCTCGACCCTCAACCGGTTCTTATCCTAATTGGGCTTGTAGCTGTAGTACTTGCCGAGTCCCACAAAATCCTCGTTCCCTGAAATTTCATCGATTATCTCGTTCGCTTCGTCGCCATAGTCTCGACCCGGATCTACTGGCGCCGTTGCTTCCGCAGACAGCAACTCCCATTTGTATTTCTCCAGGTAAGCGCGGACCTTGGCTAGGAACTCAGCTTCCGAGGACGCCCACATAGTTATTCTCATGAATCCAAGAACGTCGCCGGAGGACATGTCCCCCGGCTGAACTCTGACTTCTGCTGTCGTGACCCAAATCGTCTTCATGTTCCCCTGCGCTCCATCAGAACACCTGCGCCAGCCAGCACAAAAAGGATCGCCGCAACCTGCGGGCCATCCAGCGCACCGCCGAGCAGCATGCCGCGGCCTTCGGTGTCGCGCCACAACTCCGTGATGTAGATGGCGACGCCCGCGCCCATCAGACCCAGCCCGGCGACGTCTCCTGCCCTGCGGCGCGCGGGCAGCCAGACGAGCAAAAAGATCGAGAGCGTCAGAAACGCCAGCGCGGCGTAAGCCTGCACGGGATGCAGCGGAATGCCCAGCGGCGTGCCGCTCCAGCGCGCGGCAAGGGGATTGGTGTACGTGACCGCCCACCGTACGGAAGTCTCCGTGCCGTAGCCAGAACCAGCCAGCAGCGCGCCGGCTTGCTCAAAAGCCAGGCCCAAGGCGAGTGGCGCGGCCAGTGCATCGGCCGTTGCGGCCACTGGCATCCGTTGCCAGCGCGCATACGCGGTCGCCGATGCCACGCCCGCAAGCGCCCCCGCACCGGCAAGCAGCGGATGATGAATCATGGCGACCGCGAGCATCCATCCGGGATGATGGCGTAGATCGCTCCAGTTGGCCGCGATCAACAGCAGCCGCTGCCCGGCGAGCGCGGCAAACAGTGCAATCACGCACAGGTTCCACACCTGTGCCGCATTCACCCCCGACTTGCGCGCCGTGAGCTGGGCAAGAAACAGGGCCAGCAACACGCCCAGCGCGGACGGCGCGCCGTAAGACGGGATAACGAAAGCTCCGGCGTGAAAGAGGACTGGATGCACCTGAGTCAGGATACGGCATGGAGCGCAAGGCCCAGAAGGAGAGACGACCAAGGCGCGCATCGCATGCAGGCCTCAGGCCGGGAGAGAGGTAGAATCCGGCCCACGGGGCCGTGAGCAATGCGCTGGTGAACCCGTCCTAGGACGGTGGAGCTCTCCGCGGTTCGTTAGGCATTCCGGACTGGCGGACACGGCACACGGAACCGATTGTCGAGTCGAGCCCCTGTTCATTGAATGTTGGTTCAACCAGCGTTGACCGCTTCACCTGCTTTGCAGGCCGGTTTCTATTGCGGATAGTATGGGTCCGCGCAAAAAAATACAAGGCCTTGTGCAAGGCAGGCGCGGTGTGCTACGTTCTTTGGCCGCGCTTACGGGCGAGGGCAGACCCAAAATGGAAACCGCCGGCCCGCGGCCAATTCCCCTGGCCTGTTGACGCGCCGCTTGAGGAGCAGGTCCGCGATGAACCACTTCCACAGCGCGCTCGGCTTCTTCGGATGCGTTCGCCATCAGCGCGGCTCATGGTCCGAAAGAAGTGCAGCTCCGGCCCGGCTGATCCTACGACCCGGTCTTGAGGTCTTCCTCAAGCACCTCGTCGAGCAGGCCGCGCAGACTGGCGGCGCGCTCTCGGGCTGGCTTCGCATCGGCGATGCCGGCCTGGGTCAGCTCATCGGCCAGATTCAGCGCGGCCAGCACGGCCACGCGCAACGAGTCCACGGTGCGCCCATGCGCAGCCACGGCGCGCATCTTGGCGTCCACGCGCGCAGCTAGCTTGCGAACATGGTTTTCGTCCTGGCCGGAGAGATGATAGACCTGATCGTAGATTTCAACGGTCACATAGCCGCTTGCATCGCTGTGTTGCTCGTCAGCCATGCTTCACCTCCATTTGGAGACATCTGCACAAGTCGCACCCTGGAAGGCCACGGACGTTAGCCCGTAAGGGAATGCCTTATCCAGAAGAAGAACGTGTGCAGAGACTGCCTTAAAGCTCCAGCGCATCCAGTTGGCCCAGCAGCCGCCCGATGCGTTCGCGCACTTGGTCGCGCTCGGCGCGCAACGCGTGCAGATCTTTCTCCAACTGCTCCATCAGCGGCGCCTGCTCGCGCAGCTGCTCTTCAGCCCGTGCCGCGCGCTCCTCGGCTGCCGCGCGCGCCTGGCGCTCCCGGCGCACCACATCCACCGCACGCAGAATCCGGTCTTCTAGCGCCGAAAAATCGCTCGCGCTCAGGGTCAGGTTCCCCTGCCCCGCAGCGGAATCCTGCGGCTCAGATTCAGACTGTGCTTCAGGCTCAGACTGAGACGCAGACTCTGACTGCGACTCCTGGGTAACCTCGGCATCCCACGCAAACTCCGACATCGAACAACCTCCGCTCATTCCCACTGCAACGGTGCAAGTATAGCGCCGATCAGGCCCGTTTTCCCGGCTAAGTCCTCAGCCTCGCGCCCGCTTTGCCAACAGCTTCAACCACGCGCGCCTGGAAGCTCTTGAGTTCCTCCTCGCGCAGCGTGCGGTCCGCGGCCTGAAAGGTCGCGCCCAGCAATAATGAATATTCGCGCGCGCCCAGCCGCGCATCGCGGAACAACTCGCGCACGCGCCACTCCACCAGCTCGGGAATCTGCAAACCCTGGAGCGCCCGGTCGATCTTATCCCAGCCGATGCTCTCGTCCAAAACGAGAGAAAAATCGCGCCGCACCGGCTGGAAGCGCGAGATTTCTTTTGCAGTCGGCTTGCGCAGGGGCAGCTTGTAAAGGCGGTCGAGATAGAGCTCGCCAACCAGCACCGGCTCCTTCAGCTTGCGCGCCGCGGCCTCGCGCGGATGCAGCTGGCCGAACCAGCCCACCGTTGCGCCTTCCACGGCGACTCGTGCGGAGCGGTAGGGATGGAGCCACTCCGGCGTGAGCCCGGCCTCGGCAGGAAAGCGATCGAAGTAGACGGCGCGCGCCTGGAATTGCGCCCGCACCTGCTCCACCGCGCCCTTCACGTCGTGGAAATCGAGGTCGCGCGCGGCGTGCAGCGCTCCTTGCTCCGGCAGGCTGCCCACGGCGCCAAAGGCCACTGCCGGGCGCTCGTCGACTTTTTCAGTCGTCCCGCTGAAGATTGTGCCCAACTCGAAGAGCCGCACATCGCTCACATCGCGGTTCAGGTTGCCGGCAATCATGGTGAGCATGCCCGGAACCAGCGACGGCCGCAACACGCCTGCCTCTTCGCTGAGCGGATTGCCCAGCGGCACTGCGATGCCCGGTTGCGGCGCGGTCAACGCACCCTCTGCCGCCGAGCAGAAGGTGCTGGAGATGGCCTCGTGAAAGCCCGCAGCCAGCAGCGTTCGACGCACCGCGGCTTCGCTCTCCGCCCAGGGCAGCGCGCGCACGCCTTCGCCGAATTCAGGCAACGTGTTGGCAAAGCGGTTGTAGCCGTAGACGCGCGCGACTTCCTCGATGAGGTCGATCTCGCGCTCCAGATCGAGACGCCAACTGGGCAGAGTCACCAGCCAGGCAACCTTGTCTTTGGCTAACTCCGCTAGCCCCGCTGACTCCGCCAGCCCACACCCCAGCGCCCTGAGCACGCTCTCGACCGTTGCCGCAGTAATGCCTTCCGCATCCACCGTCGTGCCGAGAATGCGGCGCACTTCGCTCAGCGCGAGGGGGACCGGCTTGCGATCAGCGGTGCGCTTCTCAAAGTCGGGTACCCGCACGTCGGCGAGATCGCCTTCAATCCAGCCGCCGCTGGCCAGCAGGATGCTGCTCACCAGGGCCGAAGCCACCGGTGCGCCATGGAAGTCCGCGCCGCGCTCAAAGCGATGGCTGGCATCGGTGTGCAGCCCATGCCGCCGCGCCGTCCGCCGCACCGCCATCGGCTCGAACCACGCCGCTTCCACCAGCACGTTCGTCGTCGCCGGCGTAATCATTGTGTCCCAGCCGCCCATCACGCCGGCCAGCGCCAGCGGCTTAGCATGGTCGGCCACGACCAGGTCTTCGGGGTCGAGCACGCGCTCGACGCCATCCAGCGTCCTCAACCGCTCCCCCTTGCGCGCACGGCGCACCACGATGCCCCCCTCGATCTTGTCCAGGTCGAAGGCGTGCGTGGGCTGGCCCATGGCGAGCCAGGCATAATTCGACGCATCCACGGCATTCGAAATCTGCTTCTGTTCGAGCAGACCGAAGTAAGTGGAGACTTCAGCGCCGGGGAACCAGTCACGGGAGTTGGTGATCGCGATTCCCCGCAGGACGCGTGCCGTAAAACGGCCGCAGGCATCTTCGGCCTCGATGCGCACCGAATAAGGCGTCTGGGTTGGCCGCGCCGCAGGCAACGCATACTCAAGCGCCGGCAGTTGCAACCCATAAATCGCCGCCGCCTCGCGCGCAATGCCGTAGTGGTTCATGGCGTCCACGCGGTTGGTGGTGATGTCCATCTCGTAGAGCGAGCC
>DATNHL010000075.1:0-41442 GCA_035604995.1 Occallatibacter sp.
TCCGCAAGCGCACTTTGCGAGCCTTTGCCCGCCCCGTGCGCCGCCAATACCTTGCGTCGCAAATCGTTGTCGTAGGGTCGCGGCATCTTCTCCGCGGAGATCGCTTGAGCTACCTTATAGTAACATTAAAAATGCTCTAACGAGGATGGGGCACAGGACTTTTGTGCAGCCCGGGCGAAGAGACAGATGGAGATGAAAACAGGCGCCTGAGTTGATTCTCCGGCGCCTGTTTTGCTTTCTGTCCGTGGATCGACTGCCCTATTGCGTGACGGGCTGCGGTGGAAGGGGCTTGGGCGTTTTCAGGTGCGGGGCGCCTGGTGCGCCAGGTGCGCCGGAAACTTTGGGCACGGCTGGTGCGGCTGGCGCGGTAGGGGCCGGCGGGAAGGCTGAGCCTTTCTTGATCCGCAGGTCGCCGTTGTCGGTGCTGAGGACGATGCGGGAGCCGCCGGAGCCGATCAGGAAGGTCGCCGTCTTGTCTTCGCCTTCCATGGAAGGCAGCGGAAAGTCGGAGACGATGTCGCCGTTGTGGGTGCGGGCGTTGACAGAGGCCGAGGCGGTGGGCGGGAGGGAAAGCTCGACGTCGCCCTTGCTGTTTTTGGCTTCGACTGCGTAGTTGCCGGCCGGCTCAACGGAGATGCGGCCGTCGCGGTCTTCGACAAACGTGTCGCCGTAGATCTGGCTCAGGTCGACGTCCTTGGAGTGGGTGGTGACACGGACCTGACCCTTGGCTTCAGAGACGCGCAGGTCGTCGGAGTTGAGGGTGAGGTCGCCGGGCAGTTCGGCCACCTGCAGGTCGGTGACCGAGGTGTGCAGATGGATGGGGCCGGCTGTGCTCTCGATGTGCACGTCGCCGAGGATCTCGCCATTCTGGGTGATCTTGCCCTTGATCTCGGAGAGGGTGAGGTCGTTGATGTCGCCGTCGGAGGTGAGGTCGCCATCAACCTGGTGGGCGGAGAAGTCGTGGTGGCCGCTGGGAAAGTGGACCTGGACGGAGCCGGCAATGGCGCTGAGGTGCACATCGCCGTGCGAGGCGGTGAGGTTGAGCCCGGAGCCGAGGCCGGCTGCAGTGATGTCTCCCCGGCCGGCGTCGACGGTTACACGGGCGGATTTGGGAACGGTGATGGCGAGATTGAGCCGGCCGCTGTCGTTGCTCTCGGACTTGACCACCACGGCATTGCCGCTGACGGTGAGGTGCGCGGCTTCGGCGTCGAAGATCTTTTTGGCGTCGGCGTCGGAGTTGGCATAGGCCACTTCGTGGGCGGTGACCTGGACGCTGGGTCCGTCGCCGGCGGTGATGCTGACGTCGCCGCGGGGATTCTGGATCTCGATGGAGCCGTTGGCGCCGATGGTGGCGTTCAGGATCTGCTGATCGATGTCGTGCTCGGGGCGGCCAAAGGAGTTGAAGAAGTCGTCGCCCTGATCGCCGAACTGGGCGCGGAAGGGACCCCACCAGTGATCCCAGCCGGCGGCGCTGAGGCCGATGATGGCGAGCAGGATGAGGAGGCCGACGAAACTGCCGCCGCGGCGGACGGGGGTCTTGCGTTTGGCGTCGATGGCCCACTCGCCGAGCAGGGCAAGGCCTGCGGCGATGAGCAGCAGCGGCCACCAGTGGGCGTACCAGGTCCAGAACTGGCCGGCAGCGATGTGGCCGGTGATGACCAGGAAAGCGACGACGCCGACACCGATGAGGATGATGGGACCGACGATGGAGGGCACACGCGGGGCATAGACGCCGCCGTAGTAGCCGGCCCTGGCGGCGTAGCGTTGGGCGCGCATGGCGTCGCGCTGGGCGCGCCAGGCGGCTTTCTGCTGCTCACGATAGATGCGCCACTGGGTCTTGGGGTCGTAGGGCGCGTACGGGGGCTGGCCGCCGCCCGGAGGCATGTTGGGAGGGACGCTGCTCATGATTGTCCTCCATCGGAATCGTTGCCGAAGTCATGGGAGTGCGCGGGAACGATGGAAGCGGATTCCGGCGCGGGAGACTGCGGCGCGGCGCTGGGCGCGCCAGCGTAGGGCGCGCCGGGATAGGGAGGCGGCGTCATGCCGCCGTCAGCGGCAAGTGCCGCGCGCTCAGCCAGGGCGATAACGCCGGCGAGGATTAGGTAGAAGGGCCAGCTCCTGCCCCAGCCGAGGATGTGTGCCTGGGCCAGCAGGGCGTTGACGCCAACGAGCAGAAGAAAAGCGGGGCCGCGCAGGCGGCGAATCAGGATATAGCGGTTCACTTGGGACCTCCTTGCGATTCTCCGAGACGGCGGACGATGAGCCAGACGCCCAGACCAATGAGAAATACCGGCCACGAATACTCGATCAGGCGGCCGTTGAAGATGTCCAGCTGGCCGAGCAGGAAAAGCACGCCCAGGGCGATGAGGACGACGGCTCCGACGGGCGCGCCACGGCGCCAGAAGGCCGGGTGCCAGTACGCGGATGGGTCCGGTGGGATGGGCTGCGGAGCGTTGGGGTCCACAGCGCTGGCAGCGGGCGGCGCGTACGGAGTCTGCCACTGGCCCTGGTACGGGGCCTGATACGGACCTCCGGTATAGGGCGGCTGATATGCGCCGGCCGCGGGCGGAGGCTGGGCTGGACCGGCAGACCAAGCGCCGGGGCCGGGCTGGGCCGGCGATGGGCTGCCTGGCGGCTGTCCCGGATACTGCGGGTGCTTGCCGAGGTTGAGCCAGTTGCCGACTTCGTTCAGTCCGAGCGGGTCCGGGACGGGCTGGCCGTCGCGCAGGGCCTTGGCGGTGTGGAATGCCTCAAACGACTGGTAGAGAATCCAGGCGGGGATAAAGATGCCGAAGATTCCCGAGATGTGGGCCATGCTGACTAGCACGGCGAAGATCACCACGTGGATGAGGCCCTTGAAGAACTGGCCGTTGTACATGGCGCCCACGCCGGGAATGAGCCCCAGCACGGCAGCGGCAGCGGGGTTGGGCCCACCCGTGTTGATGGGAACAAAAGGCTGTTGATAGGTCTGCCACGCGGTGTGGCAGGGCTCGCAGAGGACCTGGCCCCCGGGGGCGTTGCGCACGCAGCCGGCGCAGAGGGCCTTGCCGCAGCTCTGGCAGAAGGCGGTAGCGCTGGTACCCGTGTGATTTACGCAGTCCATGATGTGCTCCTTTCCCGAACTTCCAATGCGGAGCCGCCGGAATGCGCGGACCGGTCCTGACCTGCTGAAGCAGGAAATGTGAGGGAGGTTTCCAATAAGTCATTGACATCGTTAAAGGTCGGGGTGACCGACTGTTGTGGAGGGTCCACGCGGGAGCCTCCATCCTTGCGGCCGGGATTTTGTTTTGACTCGCCCGGCGCGGCTTCCTTGGGTCGCTGCTGGTTGCTGTCTTCGCCCTCGGTGCGGCGCAACTCGCGCATCCTGGACTCGACCTCGTAGACAAAGCGGAGGTGGTCGTAATAACGGATGATGGGCGTGGAAGCCATGGTGATGCGGCGTTCCATGAATGAGCGGATCGAAGAGGGGCGCAGATCGCTGAGGCGGATGCTGCTCAGCCGGACGTTGGTCAGGTTGAGCGTGAGCGCGATGGAGAAGAAGGCCATGGCGGCGGTCATCAGCAGGCGCGGCTCGGCAAAGCGGCGAATCTGCCCCATGAAGCCGGGACGCTGCCAGGCCGGGGTGGAATGTGGCCGCATGGGAAGGACGTCGTTGCTGCTGGGGACCAAGCCGTAGCCTGCCACCTGCCCGGGGCCGGTCTGGGCCAGAATCCTGTCCAGCAGGCCGGCGGGGACTTCCGGCTCGGGGGAGAGGAATTCGAGCCACTCGCGGCCGCGGCGGGACTCTTCAAACAATGCGGTGCAGGCCGGGCAGACGGCCATGTGTGCGGTGAAGACGGCTTCGTCTTCGGGCTTCAGCAGCCCGTCGAGCGCGTCCGCCAAAAGGGTCTCCCAGTGGCCGCAGGCCGGGGAGCTCGGAATGTTTGTGCGCTCTGCCATGGTTACATCACCTCCCGTTTATTACGTTCCAGCAGGCGCGCCAGTTCCGCGCGGCCCCTGCTGATGCGGGACTTCACGGTCCCTTCGGGTATGCCCAGCACCTGGGCGATCTCTTTGTAGTCAAGGTCTTGCAGGTCCCTTAAGATAACGGCTTCGCGCAGTTCAATGGAGACCCTCGCGAGGGCGTTCTGGACCATTTTGGCGAGTTCCTTCTGGGCTGCCGACTCGTGGGGCGAGGGGCTGTGGGAGGTGAGCCGGTCAATGGGGCTCAGTTCCTCAGAGGATTCCCAGCCGTCATCCAATGATCCAGTCGCCCGCTGGTTGCGGGTCCGCCGGAAGTTGTCGACCAGCAGGTTGCGGGTCATGGTGGTGATCCAGACCTGGAGGCTGCCGCGGGCGGTATCGAAGCTGGCTAGGTTGGAGTAGATCTTGAGGAAGACGTCCTGGGTGAGGTCTTCGGCGTCGGCCGGGTTGCCGGTAAAGCGATAGCACAGGCCGTAGACACGGCGATGGTGGGTGCGGACCAGTTCGGCCCACGCGCCGGAATCGCCGTTCATGCAAAGGCGGACGACTTGGGACCAGTCAATCTCCAGCGGATTTCCCTCCACGCGCGCCATGCGGGCGTCTGGGGCTACCATCTTGCCTCCCGGAATGTCACCGTGGCCGGCAGCAGGCGTCCTGGGAGCGCCAATCTTCGGCGCCTCCATGGTACGCCGGGAGGGACGGGGCGGCGACGCCAACCCGATCACGCTCCAGCTTAATGTACCCACGCATTGCATATTTTGCTAATACGCGGGAATTGTGGAGTTGGTTCCCGGGGGCAAGAGAGAAGTGGTGAACCTCCTCCCGCAGCGAGGGGTTATGTGCCGAAAACGCTGGTTCTGGCGTTGAACGCCGGTAACCTTCCCCACTCGGGCGCATCCTATTGCTGCGGGCCGGAATGGATCGGCCCAGGAGACTTCCATGTTCAAAGACCTTCCCCTTCGCGGCGCGTTCGGCTCGCTGCTAATCGCGTTGACTTTGTGCGGCGGGTGCCGCGCGGCGACGAAGACTCCGGTTCCCCCCGCCGCCACCGACGCCGCTCTGGCACAGACGCCGGGCAAGCAGACCGCGGTGTTCGCGGGAGGGTGCTTCTGGGGGACGCAGTCGGTCTTTGAGCGGGTAAAAGGGGTGCTGGCGACGACGGCGGGGTACGCGGGCGGCTCGGCCGACACGGCCACCTACGACCAGGTGACCACGGAGACCACGGGCCACGCGGAATCGGTGAAGGTGGTCTACGACCCCTCCAAAATCACCTATGGCCAGCTGCTGCGGGTGTTCTTTTCCGTGGCGCATGATCCGACGCAACTGAATCGGCAGGGGCCAGACGTGGGCACGTCGTACCGCTCGGCCATCTTCTACAGCAATGACGAGCAGCGCCGCATCAGCCAGGCGTATATTGCGCAACTCGATGCGGCGCAGGTGTTTGCCCGGCCGATTGTGACTGAGCTGACGCCGCTGAAGGGGTTCTACGCCGCCGAAGACTACCACCAGGATTACGCGCTGCACAATCCCGACAATCCCTACATTCTGGTGTGCGACCGGCCCAAGATCGAGGCGCTCAAGGCGCAGTTTCCAGAGCTGTTTCAGGACTACAAGGGGAAATGAATGCGGTCAGGCGGCTGACAGTGCGTGCTCAAGCCAGCTTCACGAAGCGCATGGCAGCGGAGTTCATGCAATAGCGCAGGCCCGTGGGCGGCGGTCCGTCGTCGAAGACGTGGCCGAGATGGGCGTCGCACAACCTGCAAGACACGACGGTGCGGATCTCCATGAGGCTTCCATCGACGGTTTTGACCACATTCTCTTCCGCGATGGGCTGCCAGAAGCTGGGCCAGCCGGTGCCGGACTCGAATTTTGCGTCGGAGCTGAAAAGCGCCAGGTCGCAGCCGATGCAGCGGAAGAGGCCGCGGCCGTGCTCGTTGAGCAACTCGCCCGTGAAGGGGCGCTCGGTGTCGGCGCGGCGTGTGACCCAATAGGCAGTCTGCGAGAGCTGGCGGCGCCACTCGGCGTCGGTCTTGATGAGACGGGGGACGGTGACCGTGCCAGTCTTTTTGCCGTCGGCTGAGAACTGGACGATGGTGACGGTGGTGGGGCCTTCATCCGGACCCAGTGGCCGCGCGGCTGCGATGGTGCTCCGCCGCAGACCCCAGAAGCCCAGGGCGCTGACGGCTCCGGCGGCCGAGAGGATGAAGGCGCGGCGGCCGAGGCGGCCAGGCTCGGGTTCGGACTGGTTGTTGGTGAGGATTCCCTGGCTCATTTCTGCGTCCACAAGTGAGATGCGCGACGGAGCCGAAGGTTACCGCGCAGCGGATTGCCTTGATTCGCGGTTGCCCTACGGGGACGCCATCGATCTGTGGGCAGCCTCAATTCCCATTTGGCTGGTTACACGAGTGATAGCGGCGTGATAGGCTGCGGTAGCCTGGCTGGAAATGCCCAGGTTATTCCCCGAGACGGTTGACTTCCCCCACCAAATAAATCCCCAACGCAAGGAAAGAGGAGGTTTTATGCACGATGGGAATCACGCTGGAGCTCCGTTGAACCCGGGGCTGGTTTTCGAAATGGTGCAGGCGCATCAGAAGTCTGCAGCGCTCAAGGCGGCAATCGAACTGGACATTTTCCGGGCCGTGGGCGAAGGGCCGGGCGATGTGGCGTCGATCGCGCGCCACGCGTCGGCATCGGAGCGCGGCACTCGCATCCTTTGCGATTTCCTGGTGATCAACGGCGTGCTGGCGAAAGAGGACGGGCACTACCGGCACACGCCGTCGAGCGCGGCGTTCCTCGATCCCGCCTCGCCCGCGTGCATGGCGTCGATCGCGCAGTTCATGAGCGATCCGGCACTGCGCCCGGTTTACGACAACCTGGCCGAGGTTGTGCGTTCCGGCCGCACCGTCCTGCCTGGCGCCGGCACCGTTGAGCCGGAAAACCCGATCTGGGTGCAGTTTGCGGAAAAGATGGCGCCGATGATGGGTCCCATGGCGGGCCCGCTGGGTGCGGTGGTGCTGAATGGGCACACCGGGCCGATGCGCGTGCTGGATATTGCCGCCGGGCATGGGCTGTTCGGGATCGAGATCGCCAAGCAAAACCCTGAAGCGCACGTGACCGGCCTGGATTGGGCGCCGGTGCTGCGCGTAGCTCTCGACAATGCGCGCAAGGCCGGGGTTCAGGAGCGTTACGACATGCTGCCGGGCAGCGCCTTCGAGGTCGATTTCGGCGGGCCGTATGATGCGGTGCTGCTGACCAACTTCCTGCACCACTTCGACAAGCCGACCTGCGTAGCCCTGCTAAAAAAGGTGCACGCCGCGCTCAAGCCGGGCGGTCGGGCGGCGACCCTCGAGTTTGTGCCCAACGAGGACCGGGTCTCCCCGCCCGCGCCGGCGTCGTTCAGCATGACCATGCTGGCGACCACCGCAGCAGGCGACGCCTATACGCTGAGCGAACTGACGGCGATGTATACCGAGGCCGGATTCGGCAGCATTACCGGGCATCCCATTCCCATGAGCCCGCACACGATTGTGATGGGGCGGGCGTGAGAGGTCCATCAGCGTGGCCAACTCAGAAGACGGGCGAAACAGAAGCGGCCGTTTCCGTTGGGAAAAGGCCGCATCCGTCTTGCCCCTGGTTGATTACTTGCCGATGACGAGGATCTGGAAAGAGCCTGGGATCATCGGCGCGCGAGGACCACGCATCCAGGCGGGAGCGCCCGGCGGTGGAGGCGGCGCCTGGGCCGGTGCGGCCGGCACCGGGCCAAACTCGGCAGTGATTGCGAAGATCTGATTGGTCTTTGTATCCAGGGTCAGCGTCTTCGCCCGCGCCGGCGTCGGAACCGTCTGCTCAACGGAGAAGCTGGTGGGTGAATCCTCCTTGACGACCGTGAGAGTGCCGTCGCCCTGGGAACTGAAGGCCTCCATCGTCGCCGGGTTGAAGGTTGCGCCGTCTGACCCGTTGCCGATGGGCAGGTCGGTGATGATGTGCCCGTCCGTTGCCGAGAGGATGATCATGTTCTTGTTGTCGCGGCACGCGGCGAAGAGGATATTGTTCTTCGCGTCCAGCGCCAGGCCGGCGCATCCTCCGCCCTTGCTGGAGACGTCGTACTTGCCGACCATCTTCATCGTGTTCGCGTCGATCACCGCGATGGCGGCCTTGTCTTCGATGTCAACGTAAATCTTGCCCTGGCCGTCGGTTACGGCCTGCTCGGGCGCGCCGCCGATGGAGAAGGTGCCGAGGATGGAGCCGTCCTTGTCGTCGAGGACGGTGATATTCGGCTCGGCGTGGCTGAGGATGTAGAAGTGGTGATTGTAGGCGTCGTTGAGATAGCCGTCAGGATTGCCCTCCACGTCGATCTTCTTCAGAATCGCAAAGGTCTTCGCATCGAACATGGTGA
The DNA here is from genome assembly GCA_035604995.1 of Occallatibacter sp. GTDB lineage: Bacteria > Acidobacteriota > Terriglobia > Terriglobales > Acidobacteriaceae > Telmatobacter. The sequence continues at coordinate 8,360 of DATNHL010000075.1, forward strand.
CTGGCTTGGAGGTCGCGAATCCGTGCCCCGTCGCGGTATCCACCGCTCCGCCGTGCGCACTTGTGCCGGGAATGTCGCCCACCGGGGCCAGCGTATCGAGGTTAAAGACGCCAATGTGCCCGGCCGGGCCGGAACGGGCGACGTACAGGTTGCGGCCGTCGGGGTCGGCTGTGACGTAATCGAAGCCGCCATCGCCTCCGACCAGCTGGATTTTGAGGACCTTGTAAGGGCCGCTGTCCTGCGCGCGGGCGAGGACGGCGAACGGAACCAGAACGGCCAGTGTGGCGACGGCAAGCGGTTTCAGGGTCATGACGGCATCTCCTGTGCGGGACTTCCTCTTAAATCTGGGCAGTTTGAGGCGGGGGTTCATTTCCATTTCTTCTGCAGAGTCGAGGATACAGGCTGGAAGCTTAAGGCGGGATGAAGGCCGCGGGCGGTCAGGAAAGATCGTTAGTGAGGAGGGGCGAAATGGGGGTCTCCCAGGTCTCATCCGCCGCGGTCCGCCACGGCGGAAGACCTGGGGCGCCCAGATTTTTTTGCGGGTCGGTCCTGAGGGCTCAATACCGCTGCAGGAAGTCCGGATCCACCGGGTTTTCAAACAGCGAGGCGTCGCGGGTGACGATGGTGAGGCCCGACGGCGTGACGAAGTAGCGGCGCTTGTCTTCCACCGGGTCGTAGCCGATGACGGTCCCTTCGGGGATGTGGACGTCGCGGTCGATAATGGCGCGGCGGATGCGGCAGTGGCGTCCTATATTGACATGGGAAAAGATGATGCTGGCGTCGACGTCCGAGTAGGAGTTGACCCGCACATCCTGGGAGAGGACGGAGTTGGAGACCGAGGCGCCGGAGATGATGACGCCGGCGGTGATGACGGAGTTGACGGCGGCGCCGGTGCGGCCTGGTTCGCCGAAAACGAACTTGGCAGGCGGGTACTGGCGGACGCGGGTGCGCATCGGCCAGGTTTTGTCGTAGAGGTTGAACGTTGGCGAAACCGAACAAAGGTCCATGTTGGCGTCGTAGTAGGAATCCAGGGTGCCCACATCCCGCCAGTAGAGAGCCTGCTGTTTGTTCTCATCCACAAAGCTGTAGGCCATCATCTTCTTCTGGCCCAGCATGTTGGGCAGGATGTTGTGTCCGAAGTCGTGCTTCGAGTTGGGATCTTCTGCGTCGGCAATCAGCGCCTTCAGCAGCACCTCGGTGTTGAAAATGTAGATGCCCATGGAGGCGTCCACGGCGTTGGGATTGAAGGGCGATCGAACGCTGGTGGAGGCCGGTTTCTCCTGGAAGCCAAGAATCTCGCCGGTCTTTCCCACCTCGACCACCCCGAATTGCTTGACATCGCTGGGCGGAATGGGAAGCGTGGCAAGAGTGACCTCGGCCTTGGTCTCCTTGTGGTAGGCGAGCATGCGGCTGTAGTCCATCTTGTAGATGTGGTCGCCGCCCAGGATGATCATGTGCTTGGGCTGCTCGCTGCCGATGGAGTAAATGTTCTGGTAAACGGCATCGGCAGTCCCCATGTACCAGGCGGAGCCGGTGCGCTGCATGGGCGGCAAAATCTCAAAGAACTCGCCGAGCTCCTGGGCGACGATGCCGGTCCAGCCTTCGCGGATGTGCCGGTTGAGCGAGAGGGCCTTGTACTGGGTGAGGATGTAGACCTTGCGCAAGCCGGAGTTGATGCAGTTGGAGAGGGTGATGTCGATGATGCGGTAGTGTCCGCCGAAGGGAACAGCCGGTTTGGCGCGATCGCGGGTAAGGGGGAAGAGGCGTTCACCCTGTCCCCCGGCAAGCAGTACTCCAAGAGTGTCTCTCATCGTCTTTCGAACCTGCCTTTTTCTTACGAATCTCCGAAGAGCGCACCACGGGACAGGGGTGCCGCTATCCGGTACATCATCTTCTCCGGCGACACTTTTCCTTGAGGCGTCTCCGAACGGTGGAGAATACCACACGCAGATGAAGTTGGCAGCCTGGCTTTTTTGATGGAGGAATTCCGGTTGACGAAGGTCATCCCAGGCGGCGGGGAAATGACACGGCCGGAGAGATGAGCGGAGAGAAAAACAAAGGCCCCTCAGCTAAAGGTCCTTTGTTCTGCGGGAATCTGAGAACTGCCTTAGCGCTTCTTCTTGAACTTGTACTCGACGCCGACGGAAATGGCGAAGTTGACATCGAACTGGCTGGTCTTAGGCGGGTAGTTGATGCCGTAGTGGGTCATGACGGCATCGGGCGTGATGCGGAAGACCCAGTGCGCCGAGCGGTTCAGGTCCATGTGGCCGCCGATGATGGCGGCGAGAGCGATTTGATTGTTGTAAAAATCGACCGTGGATGGAGAGTTCCCAAGCAGATCCTTCTCAAAATCGCCGTAAGCCCCGCCAACCAGCGCGTGCGCGATGAGGGCGCCATGCTTGTTGTGCGGACCCAGCCATTCAGGACCGCCGACAAACAGGTACTGAGCCACAAACGGCCCTTTGATTGCGCCTCCGCCTGGCTCGTCATGGTTGATTCCAGCGCCGCTGGTTCCCAGATAGGCGCGGCCGCTGCCCTCCACACCCCAGTGTTTCGTGAGCCAGTAGGAACCGCTGAGGTCGAGTCCGCCGAGGTTGGAGCCCTGCAGCAGGGTCGGACCGGCCTTCATGTGGTCGTAGGCCAGGCCAAGCGACACGTCGTAGCGGTTGTTATAGCGCACGCCCGCCAGCGGGTCGACGGAAATGTAGGTGCCATTGCCGGCGGTTTGGGCGGCGGTGCTCTGGGCCAGTGCACGGGTTCCGGCGCACAGGGCCAGGGCGGCAACGATCGGGAGAGAGGCGAAAAATCTTGCTTGGAAACGCATTATTATCCAGCTTACAGGACCGCGCCGACAGGGGACAACGCGAGGAGGGTTCATTTAGAGCCTGTTCATTTGCGCAGGCCCTACGGCTCGCAGTGCTCCCACCAGCGCGCCCAGGTCAGGTAGCGTGCAGTCTTGAGGACTTCGACGGTTGTGAGGGCGGTATCGTAAGCCGGGGACTCCGGCGCGAGCGGCGGGGCGGCGTGGGTGCGCCACTCCAGCGGCAGCGGGCTGAAGATGAGCGCGGCCCGGGGCAGGTGATAGGGACTTGAGATGACCTCAGCCGAGCGCCAGCCGTTGGCTTTCATAATCCGCACCGAGTAGCAGGCGTTCTGGATGGTGTCATCGGCCTGCGGTTCGAGGACGATGGCGGAGGCGGGAATGCCCTGTGCCTCGGCGGAGCGCGCCATAACCTCGGCTTCGACAAAGCGGTTGTGGGCTGAGTGCCCGGTAAGGATGAGGCGCGGGGCAACGCCGCGCTGGTACTCGTGGACGGCTTCGGTGACGCGGGCGAGCTGCGTGGGGGTGGGGTTGCCGTCCGAGTCGGCCGGGCTGCCGAGGACGATGATGGCGTCAAAGCGGGTGAGCGATGTGTTGGAGGCGGGCGCAAGGCTGCGGTCGACGGCTGCCCATGCGAGAGTGGCCAGCACGGCTGCGATGCCAGCCAGGGCAAGGCGCGTCTTCCAGGTGAAGTGTTTACGCCGGGGTTTCCTGCGGGGTGTGGTGCGGGGCAAGGCAAATCTCCTCCAGCCTCAAATGTAACGGAGGCTGGAGGGTGGCTGATGGTGGACGCATCAGATGCTTGCCGGAGTTCCCCAGGAGGAGAAGACGAACTCCTTGAGAGGCTTGCGCTGGCGGGGAGCGACTTCCTGGGCGACAAACTGCTCGTTGGCCAGGGCGGAGGGCTCGCCTTGATAGCCGAGGGCGATGACGGCGCCGAAGAGGTAATCGTCGGGAATTCCAAAGGTCTTGCGGGCGGCGTCCTGATCGAAGCCGGCCATCTGGTGGGTGGCGAGGCCGATGGCGGCGGCCTGGAGCGTCAGGTAAGAGGCAGCTGCGCCCAGGTCATAGAGGGCGACCCGGTTCGGGTTGCCGTTGTGGCTGAATGTGGTTTTGGCTACGCCCAGGATGAGCACCGGCGCGGAGACAGCCCAGAGCTGGTTGAAGGGCATCAGCGAGTCGAATATCTTCTTGTAGGCCGGGGAATTACGCGTGCCGGCGAGGAAGCGCCAGGGCTGCTCGTTAAACGAGGAGGCGGCCCAGCGGGCGGCTTCGAAGACCTTTTCAATGTCGGCTGAGCTGACTTCGCGATCCGAGAAGGAGCGCGGGCTCCAGCGGGAGTGGAAGAGCGGCAACACGCCATCGACACCGGGGGCGTGCTTCAGGCGATTGACTTCATCGATCGACAGGGACATGCGGGAAGGCTCCTTAGAGAGAGGGTGCGATTGTTGGATTCAACGCAAGGGGCAGGGGATTCTTTGGGACGCCGGTCCTGGGGTATTTCGCCGAAGTTCCGGGCACAACCGGCTTGAATTCAGGGCCGAGCGACGACTGAAGGGATGGTGCTCTGCTCCACATCGCCTTCCGGCCCGGCGACAGAAACCCGGTTTCGCCCAGCCCTTTTTGCGGCATACAGGGCGCGGTCCGCTGCAGCAGTCAGAGCTTCCGGGGAACAGAGCGAATCGTGTGTCGCCGTTGCCACGCCAATGCTGATGGTGAGCCAGGGGGCCACCGGCGACGCTGGATTGGGCAATCGCATATCGGCGATTGCCTGGCACACCGAGTCTGCGAACCGCTGTGCATCGGGGGCGGGGGTTGCAACAAGAACCACGGCGAATTCTTCGCCGCCGCAGCGGGCTACCAGGTCCAACTGGCGCCTGCACAGCCGGGTGAACTCAGCGCCCAGCAGGATCAGACACTCATCGCCTCTCTGGTGGCCTTCGGAATCATTCAGGGCCTTGAAGTGATCAACGTCGATACTCAGAAGGGACAGTGCGGAATCGGTTCTCTGGAGGCGGGCGCATTCCCGATCGAGCGTCTGGTCAAAGACTCGCCTGTTGGCAAGTCCGGTGAGAGGATCGGTAAATGACAGCCGGGAGAGTTCTTCATTTGCCCGGCGCAGGTCCGTCGTCTTCTCCTCAACCAGTTTGAGCAAATGTCGTTCCCTTCTTTGCGCGCTCAGAAAACGGAGCCGAAGGGCGCCGGCCGCGACAGAGATCGGTACGAAAAGGCAAAGGGTAGCAAACCACCAGGTTGAATACCAGGGAGTCAAGACGGTGAAAAGGAATCTGGCGCTCTGATCGGTCCAGAGCCCATCGCCCTCCCGCGCCTCAATCTCGAGGGAGTAGGTTCCCGGGGCCAGGTTGGCAAACTGGATCTCGCGTTGTGCCGTTTCAGTCCAGCTTCCGGTTGCGCCCCCCAGGCGGTAGCGGAAGACAACGCCGTTTGCGCGAGGAGCGTTGAGGGCGGAATACCTGGCGACGAGAGAGTTGGAATGAACGCCGAAGGAAGGATTGCGGAGGCTTGAGACATCGGTCTGTCCGATCGCAAGCCGGGTGAAGACCACCGCGAGAGGAACATCGGGCGGCGGATGTGGGAGGGGCTTGAAACGGGAGAGCCCCGCGCTGGTTCCGATCCAGATGGCGCCATCCGGTCCCTGGGCGAATCCGTCGGTGTCGCAGTCGTCCCAGACCAGTCCGTCGTTCATGTCGTAGTGTGTCCAACGGGCGCCGTCCCAGATGTCCACGCCGTGCTGAGTGCCCGCCCACAAGCGTCCCCTGGCGTCGAATTCGAGAAAATAGATCATGCCATCGGTGCCTTTTCTCTGTACGCTTCTCTCGACGGCCACGCCGCCGGCCCGGGGATGGACGCGGTCAATGCCGCCGCCGAAGTCGTAGCCGACCCAGATGTCACCGTCGGGTCCCGCACCCAGGGAGAGGATCTCCCGATTGCTCAGGCCATCGGCAAGGGTGAAGGCCTTCCAATGGCCTGCCTGGAGTGCGAACAGCCCGCTGTCGCCACCTGCCCACACGGTGCCGTCTGTCCCCTGCACAACCCCCCACATGCGCGTAGCGGGCAAATCGGCGATGCGGGAGAATCTCCGGTAAGGGGCTGAAGCCATGAACAGGCCTGCTTCAGTTGCGGCCCACAGTCGATTTTCATGATCGAAGCGCAGGCGGTAAATATTCCTGCCGGAAAGGCCTTCTGCCTCGCCAAACCACGTTGGGGTGTGGGGAGGAGGTTCAATCCGAGCAACGCCTCGGCCCTCGGATCCTACCCAGATGTCTCCGTTGGGCGCGCTCGCTAGGCTATGGACGACGGTGCCGGCGAATCCTGGCACGAGGGTGAACGCCACGCTGGATTTCCGCTGCCGTCTCTGAAACAGCCCCGAACCAGTGCCCACCCAAAGCGACCCGTCGCTCAAAGGAAGAATTCCATAGACGATCTCGGCGGCAAGCCCGCTCTCGGTCGAGTAGCTCTCCCATTCGCGGTAGCCGCGCCAGATGACTAGGCCGCGTCCGCCCGAGCCGATCCAGAGAGTGTGCTGGCGGTCTTCGAAGGCTGCGTTGATCAGGCCGCGCAGACCGAAGGAGTGGTTGATGTTTTGCCACCCATTTTCATCCCGGAGCAGCAACCCCTCCGGAGACGGGAGCAGAATCCGTCCATCGTGATCGAGCACGGGAACTGCGCGGATGATCGCAGGCGGGACCGGCAAACGAGGCCGCTCAAACCTCGCTTTGCCGGCCGGCCAAACGAAGATGCCGTCGCCGCGAACAGTCACGAAGAGGTTTCCGGCAGGATCTTTCAGGATACCCAATACCGGAAGGGCAGGCAGCCCACGGTCTCGCGCAAACACCCTTGTTCCTTGCGCGTCGTTTCGGCACAGTTCCATCCCGCAGCCGTACCAGAGGACATCGCCATCGACGAGGATGCCGTAGGCTTGCGGCCCGGATGTTCCCTGGGGCTGGGGGAAAATGCGGAAGACAAAATCAGCCTTGGCGGGCGAGGAATCCAGTTCCACAAGCCCGGCGTCGGTGCCAACAAATGTGTGACCCTTGCCGTCCGATTGGATGCTCTGCAATCCGGATACGGTCTTGAATGGGGTTGCTACCTTTTCAAAGCGGTTGCCAGCTAGGCGATAGAGTCCAAAGCTTCCACCGGCCAGCAGAGATCCGTCCGGCGCCTCGCCAAATGCGGATTCAAAACTGGACGGAATCCCCTTTGCGGGTCCAAACAGTTCAAAGCGGTCGCCGTCGTAGCGGTAGATGCCATTTTCCGTACTTACCCAGAGGAAGCCGGTGTGGTCCTGGTAGATTTTGCGGATGGTGAGATTGCTGAGGCCCTCAGGGTCGCCAAAACTGCGGAAGCTGTACTCCTGGGCGCAGAGGGGCAAATCTGCGAGGGCAAACAGGGCGAGCGCGAGCGGGATTGCTTTACGGAACACTGGGGAGAAAATCGGCAAAGCCGGCTCAAGTCTTTAGGCAAGGATTCGCCTGGGAACCATTGAATAGTCCGCGTTCGACCGCTCGATTGTAGCGCGTTCCCAGAGGACGATCAATCAGGCTTTTGGCCGCTTGTAGAACGGCGCAGGGACTTGTTTGGCGCGGGCGGTCTGGTTGGGGCGGACCTGGACCAGCACGTCTTCGCCGGATTGGGAGACGGCGGTGGGGACCAGCGCGAAGGCGATGTTGGTCTTGAGGAAAGGCGCCGGAGAGCCGCTGGTGATTGTGCCGATGCAGCCGCCGTCGAGTGAAAGTACGGAGTACCCGTCGCGGGCGATGCCGCGCTCGACCATCTCGAGAGCGATCAGCTTGCGCGCGGGACTGCCCGCTGCCTGGATGTCGACCAAAGCCTGGCGGCCGATGAAGTCGCCCTTGTCGAGCTTGAGCCAGCGGTCCAGTCCGGCTTCGAAGACGTTGATCGCGTCGGAGATCTCGTGGCCGTAGAGGCTCATGCCGGCTTCCAGGCGCAGGGTATTGCGGGCGCCCAGGCCGCAGGGCCGGATGCCGAACTCTTCGCCGGCGGAGAGAAGCTCGTTCCAGACTTTGACGGTGGTCGCCTCGTCGGCGGGCAGATAGGCCTCGAAGCCATCCTCCCCGGAGTAGCCGGTGCGGGCGATCATCGCGTTGGGCACGCCGGCGACGGTGCCCCAGGTGAACCAGTAGTTTTTGATAGCAGCGAGGTCGGTTTTGGTCAGCTTCTGGAGGGTCTGGAGGGCGCGCGGGCCTTGCAGGGCGAGCTGGGAGTAGTAGGGCGAGTAGTCGGAGATGTGGATGGAGGGGAAGCTGCCGGCGTGGCGGCGAATCCAGGCGTAGTCCTTGTCCTTGGTGCCGGCGTTGACCACGAGGAGATAGTCGTTGGGGCTGAGGCGGTGGACCAGGATGTCGTCGACGAATGTGCCCTCGGGCGTGAGCAGGGCGGAGTAGTGGGCCTGGCCGTCCTTGAGCCGCGAGACGTCGTTCATGGTAATGTGCTGGACGGCGGCGAGCGCTCCGGGGCCGCGGAACTGGATCTCGCCCATGTGCGAGACGTCGAAAAGGCCAACGGCGGTGCGTACGGCGAGGTGCTCGGCAATGACGCCGCCGCCAGGGCATGGGTATTCGACCGGCATGTCCCAGCCGCCGAAGTCGACCATCTTGGCTTTGAGAGCCCGATGGGTGGCGTTGAGGGGGGTCTTCTTCAGCTCGGCGGCTGCGGGCGGGGCGATCTGTTCGGCAGGGCTGGTCATGGAGCGGTCCTCTGGTACTGTGCTTACGATAGGGATGGAGCAGGGCTCGGGTCAAACCACCTGCGGCCACCTGCGGTGCGGCAGACGGCGCTTGCGCGCCAGTTGGGATGCGGGAGAGTCGGAACAGGAAAGGACGGTGGATGGGTTGAATCCTGTGCGAGGGATTGTGATGCTGCTGGCGGCGGGGTTTGCCGCGTGGAAGGGCTGGAAGATTCATACGGGGCCGCATGCGTGGATGGCGTATGGGCTGGCGGCTCTGGCGCTGGGGCTGGCGGTGTGGCACTTGACGCGCCCGGCGGATGGACGGCGGGTTTGAAGGGCGCTGCGCGAAGTGGGCAGGCAACGCGTTTTTCGAACGCGGGTCATTACCGATGCGGCAGAAGGACGCTGAGCCCCGGCCCGCGCCGAGGGCCGCTCATTTGCGGCGGGCGCGCCAGAAGGACGAGACGCTGAGGTAGAGGAAGAGCACGACGATTCCGGCGGCGATGAGGAAGGTACGGTGGTCGGGCCCGTGCGCCCAGCTGAAGCGGGCCTTCCAGACGGTGGGGCCGAAGACGACCACGGGCAGGAAGAAGAAGACGCCTGCGACTTCAAGCCAGATAATTCCGCCGACGCGGCGAAAGGGGCGCAGGAAGCCGCCGACCCCGGCGGCGATGCCGCGCGTAGCCTGGCCGGCAACCTGGCCGGCGGCGCGGGTTTGGGCGGGAGTGGGGCCGGCTGGAGCGGCGGGGGCGGCTGGCCGGCTGGCGGCGGCCTGGGCGCTAGCGGCAACGCGCTGGCCGGCGATGCGGCCGGCGACGCGCAGGCCGATGCCGAGAGCGCGGCCTATGGATTGCGGTTTCATTTCGCTTTGATGGTAACAGCGAGGCGTGGGGGTACGGCTGGGCAGATTGTTTGCAAGTTCCGGGTTGCTCTCAGGCGGCGTTGGAAGTAAGGTAGAGGAATCGCAATCAGCCACCGGCGCTTTTTCAACGGGCGCAGGCCGCCGATCCTGGAAGTCCGGAGGTACCCATGAAAGCCCGTCTGCGCGAACTGATTCAGCAACTGGGTGAGGCGATCCACGAGTCGGTGATCGAGAGCGAGCAGATTGCCGGGGTGGTGCAGGACATTCGCAAGCACGGGTTCGACGTGCTGCTGATGCTGGAAGCAACGATCGGGCTGAACGAGGTTTCCGCCAAGGAGACCGAGGAGCCGGAGTCCGGCGCGGACGAGAACGCCGCGGATGGGCCCTTCACGCAGACCGACCTGCATTTTCTCAAGTCGCTCAGGATCTCGGTCGAGGGCGAGGCGGAGAATGCATCCGAGTCGGACACGGAGTAGGGCGGCGACCGCTGAGCCTCTTCCATCTCGAAGGGTTCCAATAAGATAGAAGTATGCTGCGTGTAAAGCTGCTGGACCCGTGCGCCCGCGCCCCCGTTGTCGCCCATCCCGGCGAAGATCTTGGATACGACCTTTTCTCCCTTGAAGCGGCAGTGCTGACGCCGCACTCCACAGTGAGGGTCCGCACCGGCATCGCCGTGGAGGCGCGTCACCCGCTCACCGGCGCTCCGCTCGGCCTGCTGGTGCGCGACCGCTCCTCCATGGCGGCAAAGGGGATAGCTACCACTGCCGGCGTCATCGATGCGGGCTACCGCGGCGAGATCCTCATCCTCATGACGAATCTCGGCAGTGAGACTGTGGAACTGAAGGCGGGGGAAAAGATCGCCCAGATGATCCCCGTGCCCGTGCTCACCGGCGCGGTGGAGACGGTCGAAAGCCTGGAAAACTCTGCCCGCGCCGAAAAGGGATTTGGCAGCTCGGGACGGTAGAGCGCGCCGCAGAACGGCTTCGACCCGGCGGCCGCGGAGCGCCGGAAATACTTTCCGGAACCGCATCGCGAGCCCCTGCGTATCAAAATCAAGGGCAAACGCCCGCGCAGGTGTTCTACCGCAACCACGGAACGCGGCCAGAACGGTGTTTGGCTCGTCAATAGGAATAGCCATCTGGCGACAACCGGCTCCGGACACTGCGTAAACAGGGAGACCTGAAGCGGAAGTCGCGCGTGAGTCAGGGAACGGGCGAAAGATCGCCGCGCCCTGCCATGCTGGGGCAGGAACACCTCATCGGGCAGATAGCCTTCAGCTTGCAGCCGGAAGCTGACTGCTAAAACCTCGGACAACGAAAGCGGGTCCATGCAATTCACTGAGGCCTTCAAACTCGCGCTGCAATCGCTGTGGGCAAACAAGCTCCGCACCATCCTCACGCTGATCGGCGTGGTGATGGGCGTGGCTTCGGTCATCATGGTCATCACGCTGGTCAACGGCGCCAACAAGTACGTCTCGACCAAGCTCTCCGGGTATGGGGCAGACGTGTTTACCGTGACCCGCATGTCCAGCGTCATCTTCTCGGCTGAAGACTACTTCCGCTATCAGAAGCGGAAGATCCTGCGCATCGAGGACTACCAGGCCATTCGCGACAACTGCACCCAGTGCGGCGAGGTCGGCGCCCTGCTCGACAGGTCCACCAACGTCGTTTTTAACGGGCACTCCAGCAACAACACCGAGGCGCGCGGCTACACCTGGACGATGCTGGCTCTCAACAACATCGATATCGCGCTGGGGCGCGGCTTTACCCCGGGCGACGAGGAAAAGGGCACGCACAATACCATTATCGGTTACGACATTGTTGACAACCTGATGCCCGACGGCGACCCCATCGGCAAGGAGATCCGGGTAGACGGCATTCCCTACACCGTGGTGGGCGTGGGCGACCGCCAGGGCAAGACTCTGGGCCAGTCGCAGGACAACTGGGTGGCCGTGCCCATCACCACCTACCAGCAGACCTATGGCTACAACGACTCGGTGGATATCTACGCCCGCGCCAACGGCAACGCCGAGGTCATGGAGCGCGCCAAGGACGAGGTTCGCGTGCTGATGCGCTCGCGGCGTCACAACGCGGTGGGCACGCCCGACGACTTCGAGATCGAAACCAACGACACGTTCCTCGACATCTGGAAGCAGATCAGCGCGCTGTTCACCTGGGTTGTGCTGGGCATCGCATCAATTTCGCTGGTGGTCGGCGGCATCGTCATCATGAACATCATGCTGGTTTCGGTGACTGAGCGCACCCGCGAGATTGGCGTGCGCAAGGCCCTGGGCGCGCGGCAGCGCGATGTGCTGCTGCAGTTTCTCATCGAAAGCGCCACCATGGCTCTCACCGGCGGCGCCATCGGCGTGCTCTGCGGGGTGATCGTCGCGAAACTCATTACCGTCTTCATCGGCTTCCCCACCAACGTTCAGCTTTGGAGTGTTTTCCTGGGCCTGTTTGTGGCCGTCGCAACAGGCATCTTCTTCGGCGTCTACCCGGCCAGCAAAGCCGCCAAGCTGGATCCGGTGGTGGCGCTCAGAGCAGAGATGTAGCAGAGGCAGGGGTTAGGGATCAGGGGTTAGGGGTTAGAGACTGGAGTTGTGCGATGGTGCAATCGCTTCGGGACTTGCAGGTATGGCAGAGATCAATTCAGTTGTCAGTTTCTGTCTATCGACTGACCAAGGACTTTCCGCGCGAAGAGATCTACGGGATGACCAGTCAAATGAGGCGATCTGCAGTCTCCGTGGCGAGCAACATTGCCGAAGGACATGGGCGGATGAGTACCGGCGAGCTTCGGCAGTTTTTGGGCATGGCAAGAGGATCCAACTTCGAGTTGCAAACACAAATTGAAATAGCTCGCGCTCTTGGTTTCAGCGATTCCAAGATGCTTGAGGAAGCAGAAGGCCTTTCGTTCGAAGTTGGAAAGATGATTTCAGGCGTACTCAACTCGATCAAGGATAAAGAGCAGGCCAAAAGGCCCCAATCCCTAACCCCTAATCCCTAATCCCTAATCCCTCGGAGTACCATGGCTCAAGGACAGACACGCGAATCCGTCAAAATGGCGCTCGATACGCTGCGCACAAACAAGCTGCGCTCGGGGCTGACTGTCCTGGGTATCGTCATCGGCGTCACCACGGTGATCACCATTTCGTCGGTCATCAACGGCCTCAACAACCGCGTCTCCGACTTTGTCAGCTCACTCGGCTCCAACGTTTTTTGGGTCTTTCACATGCCGGTTATCGGCGTGAGGCCCACGACGGAGCAGCTGACCCGCAAAAAGCTCACCATCGACGACGTGATGGCGCTGCGGCAGTTGCCGCACGTGGTGGCCGCAGACGGCGGTTATCAGCACGTGAAGCCCATGTTCCGCGTCGGCGATGTGAGCGTGAAGTACAACGGCAAGAAGGTTGCGTCCACCATTCTTCAGGGCTCCACGGCAGAGATCGGCGAAGTGACCGACCTGAGCTTGTCGGCAGGCCGCCTGTTCACCGACGACGAAGATCAGCGCGCCGCGCATGTGGTGGTCATCGGGCACGACACCGCGGATGCGCTGTTCGGCAACGAGCCGCCGCTGGGCAAAGAAGTGAGCGTCGAAAGCGGCCTTTACACCGTGATCGGCGTGCTCAACAAGCGCAAGCAGCCCTTCGGCGGCGGCAAGAACCCAAACGACAACATGATCTACTTCCCACTGGGAACCTTCCATAATCTGCATCCTGAAGACAAGGACATGTGGGTGAGCGTCAAGTACGACGACCCCAAGAACAAGGCGCTGGTCGAAGAGGAGATTCGCGAGCTGCTCCGCATTCGGCGCAAGGTCAAGGTCGAAGCCGACGACAACTTCGAGATCTTCGGCCCCGACTCGCTCACCAAGCTGTGGGGCCAGCTTACCGGCGGCCTGGTCATCTTCATGATCGCCGTTTCCTCGGTGGGCCTCATGGTGGGCGGGGTTGGGGTAATGAACATCATGCTCGTTTCGGTGACGGAGCGGACCCGCGAGATCGGTGTCCGCAAGGCCATCGGCGCCACCAGGCGCACCATTCTGACGCAGTTCACCGTGGAAGCGGTAACGCTGTGCGCCGTAGGCGGCGTTTTTGGCGTCATTGTTGGCGCCGTGCTTACCTGGATTGTCTACTTCCTGCCCATTGGCCTGCCTGCCACGCTCTCCACGGTGTGGGTCTGCATCGGATTTGGCGTCTCCTGCGCCATCGGCCTCATCTTCGGCATCTACCCCGCATGGAAAGCCGCCAACCTCGACCCCATCGAGGCGCTGAGGTACGAGTAGCGGGTCAGGGATCAGGGATCGGGAGCTGTAGCGACGACGGAGGATAGGGATTAGAATCGCGTAGAACGAGGCTAGCCGCGGAACGCCGATCACTGACAACTGACGGCTGAAAACTGGCAACTGGTTCTTATGGAATTCACCGAGGCTATCAAACTCGCTCTGCAATCGCTCTGGGCCAACAAGCTCCGCAGCATTCTGACCCTTCTCGGCGTGGTCATTGGCGTTGCTTCGGTCATCACCGTGGTCACACTGACGAACGGCGCCAAGGGATTTGTCACCACCAAGATCAACACCTACGGAGCCAGCGTCGTCACCATCAGCAAGATGCCGGAAACCTTCATCACCCTCGACGAATATCTGGAATTTCAAAAGCGAAAAGATGTCACCTTCGACGACTACAAGGCGGTCGTCTCCGACTGCAGATCCTGCGTCTCGGTTGGCGCGCAGCGCAACGCCACCGGGAAGATTGTTTACCAGACAAGATCCACCACGGACACGGGCATTCGCGGATGGACCTGGACCATGCCCCCGATCTCCAATCTGAACATCGACCAGGGGCGCTCGTTCACTGAGGTCGAGGACGAGCATTCGGCGCATGTGGCCATCGTGGGCTACGACGTGGTGGACAACGTGCTCGGGCCCGGCGACCCGCTGGGTAGGGAGATTCGCGTGGATGGCGCGCCCTACACGATCATCGGCGTGGGCGAGCGACAGGGCAAGATGCTGGGCATGAGCATGGATAACTGGGTGGCCATTCCGCTCACCGTTTTTCTGCACTCTTACGGCGCCCACGACACCATGACCATCTATGTGAATGCCGGCGGCGGCGGCGAAGTGATGGACGTGGTATTCGACGAATTGCGGGTCATCATGCGCACCCGCCGCCACCTGGCCCCCAATGCCCCCGACGCCTTCTCCATCGACACCAGCGCCACCTTCGGCAACCTGCTCACCAGGATGCTCAACAACTTCGGCGCCGTCGTCGTTGCCATCGCCGGCATCTCCCTGCTCATTGGCGGCATTGTCATCATGAACATCATGCTCGTTTCGGTGACGGAACGCACCCGCGAGATCGGCGTCCGCAAGGCGCTGGGCGCGCGCCGCAAGGACATCCTGGTGCAGTTCCTCATCGAGTCCGCAACCATGTCGCTGGCGGGAGGCGTCATTGGCGTGCTGTCGGGCATCACCGTGGCCAAAATCATTACCCTGGCCATCAAGTTCCCCTCGGAGGTAGAAGTCTGGTCGATCCTGGTCAGCTTGTTTGTCTCGACCGCAGTTGGGCTGTTCTTCGGCGTTTACCCTGCCTATAAGGCCGCGGAACTGGATCCGATTGTCGCGCTCAGAGCGGAGCTATGAGCCTGCCATGAGACTGAGCGACTCAAAAGAATCCGTGCGCATGGCGCTGGATACGCTGCGCAAGAACAAGCTGCGGTCGGGCCTTACGGTGCTCGGCATCTCCATCGGCATCTCCACGGTCATCCTCATCTCTTCGGCCATCAACGGGCTCAATACAAACATCGATATCTTCGTCAAATCGCTGGGCACCAACGACCTGTGGGCCTTCCGCTTTGAACCCTTTGGCCAGCGGCTCACCACGGAAGAGCTTAACCGTAAGCAGCTAACCTACGAGGACGGCATCGCGATGCGCAGCCTTCCCTATGTCGTTGCCGTCGATCCCAGTATTACCTACCAGAACTTCGAAACCGGCCTCGGCAGCGTCTCTATCAAGGCCGGCACGCACAAGATTCAGAACACGATTTTGAATGGGAATACTTCCGAAGTGAAGGAGACCAACGACATCGAGCTGATCGATGGACGCATGTGGACCGACGCTGAAGCGGAGCGAAGCGCCAAGGTCGTTGTCCTGGGCCACGATGCCGCGGAAGATCTTTTTCCCGAAAGCTCTCCAATCGGCAAGGAGATCGATTGTGAAGGCAGCATCTATACGGTCATCGGCGTCCTCGACGTCCAGCCCCAGCCATTCGGGAGCGGACGCAACACGCAGGATAACTCCGCGTTCTTCCCTCTTCAGACCTTCCATCAGCTTCATCCCGAGCTCAAGGACTTCTGGATCACCGTCAAATACGACGATCCATCCCACAAGGCGATCGTCACCGAGGAGATGCGCGAACTGCTGCGCATCCGCCGCGGGGTTCACACGGAAAAGGACGACAACTTCGCCATCTTCAGCCCCGACTCGCTGACCCGCCTGTGGAATCAGCTGACCGGCGGGCTGTTTCTCTTCATGGTCGCCGTTTCTTCGGTCGGTCTGATGGTGGGCGGCGTGGGGGTTATGAACATCATGCTGGTCTCGGTCACCGAGCGCACCCGGGAAATAGGAATCCGCAAGGCAATTGGCGCAACCAGGAAGAACATCCTGCTGCAGTTCACGCTGGAAGCCGTTACCCTGTGCGCTGTGGGCGGGCTGATCGGAATCCTGGCCGGGGCGCTGTTCACCTTGATCCTGCATTTAGCCGTCTCCTTCCTCCACGCCGCGCTGTCGACTACGTGGGTATTCATCGCCTTTGCGGTCTCCTGCGCCATCGGCCTCATCTTCGGCATCTATCCCGCCTGGAAAGCGGCCAGCCTGGACCCGATCGAGGCGCTGCGGTACGAGTAGCGAGTCAGCAAGGCAGCGGGTTTGCAAATGAGCCCGAGATCACAGCCCACAACGAACGATCAAGACTAGAATTGGGTACAACGAAACCGACAACTGACGACTGAGCACTGGCAACTGAAAACCGGCTACTCGCACGAGGTGTTTCGTGCCCCAGGGTCACGGCCACGAATCGGTAAGAATGGCGCTGGATACGCTGCGCACAAACAAGCTGCGCTCCGGACTCACCATTCTCGGCATCGTCATCGGCGTCACCACCGTCATCACCATCTCCTCGGTCATCAACGGGCTCAACAGGCGAGTCAATGACTGGATCACCTCCGCCGGGACCAACGTCTTCTGGGTCTTCCACATGCCCATGATCTCGGTGAATCCGACCACGGAGATGCTCACCCGCAAAAAACTCACCATCGACGACGCACTCGCCCTGCGCGATCAGCCCCACGTAATTGCCACCGACGCTGCCCGGCAGCACGTGAACCAGCAGTTCCACGTCGGGGACGTAAGCGTGAAATACAACGGCAGAAAGGTCTCCGGGGCATTTCTTGAGGGCGCCACCGGACAGCTTCCCGTCGTCTTCGACATCCCTATGCTGGAAGGCCGTTTTTGGACCGACGGCGAAGACGAACGCCATGCTCACGTCTGCGTCCTGGGCCACGACACGGCCGAGGAACTCTTCATCAATGAGGACCCGATTGGCAAAGAGGTCAACATTGCCACCGGCCTCTTCACCGTCATCGGCGTCGCGGATAAGCGGAAGCAGCCCTTCGGCTCCGGAAAGAACCCCGCCGACAACGGGGTCTACTTCCCCCTCGGCACCTTCTACTACCTCTACCCGGAGATCAAGGACACCTTCATCAGCGTCCGCTACGACGACCAGAAGAACAAGGCGCTGGTTGAGGAAGAGATCCGGGAGATACTGCGCATCCGGCGCAAGGTGAAGGTGGAGGCCCCAGACAACTTCGAGATCATGAGCCCCGATTCGCTGTCGCGGCTTTGGGATCAGCTTACCGGCGGCCTGGTCGCCTTCATGATCGCCGTCTCTTCGGTCGGCCTCATGGTCGGCGGTGTCGGCGTCATGAACATCATGCTGGTTTCCGTTACCGAGCGCACCCGCGAGATCGGGGTGCGCAAGGCCATGGGCGCCACCAAGCGCAACATTATGGCCCAGTTCACCACCGAGGCGGTGACTCTGTGCGCGGTCGGCGGCGTCTTCGGTGTGCTCACCGGCGCGGTGATCACCTGGATCGTCTACTTTCTGCCCATCGGGCTGCCGGCCACGCTGTCTACCATGTGGGTCTGCATCGGCTTTGGCGTCTCCTGCGCCATTGGCCTGCTGTTCGGCATTTACCCTGCCTGGAAGGCCGCCAACCTCGACCCGATTGAAGCGCTGCGGTACGAGTGAAGCAGGGATTAGGGATTAGGGGTTAGGGGTTAGGGGTTAGGGAACGGCCCTCCTGGCGCGTTTCCGGCCTCGCGCAAAACTCTGGCGCCCTAAGTCTCCATTTTGGGGCCCGGGAATCCACAAGTCTCTGGGCGCTGGAGTCGCGAAGCTTCGCTTTTCTAACCCCTAATCCCTAATCCCTAACCCCTGCTTTTCCGCTACACTAGCCGAAGTCATGCCGCACGCGATCGCCCATTCCGTGGAGATGCTCACCACGGTGCTCACCTTGGCGGGCATGGGCTACTTTCTGGCCGCCCTTATCGCTGCCCGCGCGTTTTTATCAGCCCGCCGCGCACCGCTCCCCGCGTTCGCCCCTGGCGTCAGCATCCTCAAGTCCCTCAAAGGACTCGACCCCGGGATGATCGACGCCTTCCGCAGCCACTGCCGCCAAACCTACGCGGGCGAATACGAACTGCTCTTCGGCGTCTCCTCTCTCGACGACCCGGCGGCCGCGGCCGTCGAGCAGCTCAAACAGGAGTTTTCTTCGCACGCCATCCAGCTCGTCGAGTGCCCGGCGCGGCTGGGCGCCAACGGCAAAGTCAGCAACCTGGTGCAGTTGGCAGCCCACGCCCGCTACGATTTCTTGCTCATCAACGACTCCGACATTACGGTCTCGCCGCATTATCTGGAACGGGTCATGGCTCACTTCGCGCCTCAGCCCAACGCCTCCAGCCACGCCGCCAAGCCACAGCGGGAAACAGGGCTGGTGACCTCGCTTTACCGCGGCCGCGCCCACCGAACCCTTCCCTCGCGTCTTGAAGCCCTGGGCATCGCCACCGATTTCCAGGCCGGTGTCCTGCTTTCGCGCATGATCGAGCGGGGGCTGCACTACGGGCTGGGCTCCACGCTGGCCGTCAGCCGCGAGGCCCTCGAAGCGATAGGCGGCCTCGAGACCCTCGTCGATCACCTCGCCGATGATTATGAACTGGGCGCGCGCGTGGACAGGGCAGGTTACCGCGTCGCCCTCAGCGCCGAGGTGGTGGAGACCGGCGTCCCTGCTTACAACTGGCGCGGATTCATCGATCACCAGTTGCGTTGGTCTCGCACCGTCCGCGATGCGCGGCCGTGGGGTTATGCGGGGCTCATCTTCACGCACGGGCTGGCGTGGGCGCTGCTCAACGTCGTGGCCAGCGGCGTGAGCCCATTGAGCTTGTGGCTGCTGGGGCTGAGCTTCTTTCTGCGCCTTACCGTGGCCATGACCGTGGGCGCGCAGGTGCTGGCCGATCACCAGACCCTGCCTGCTCTGTGGCTTCTGCCGCTGCGCGACTTGGTGGCCATGGGCATCTGGGCAGCCGGCTTCGCGGGAAACACCATTGTCTGGCGCGGGCAGCGCTTCGAACTGAAGAACGGAGAGCTCAAAAAGTTGCCCGAACCCATAAATTAGCCCATCGATATTCGGAACCTTTTAACACAGCGAGCGTATCATCCTTTGTGGTCATCCACGCGTCCGCTGCGGCGTGCGTGGAGTCGCGGAAAGAGCTATGCGATGCAGCGGCCCATTCAATCCCGGCCTGAGCTGACGGAGGGCACCCCGGTAGAACGCAACGCCGGCCTGAACCCTGATGCGGTCACTCCATGCACCGCGACAGAGCTGGTTTACGACCTTCGCCAGGCCGGCGGCGCCTCCCACCGCTTTTATACCGATGTTTCCGCATTTTCCGATCGGCTGCTGGACGAGATCGACCACCGTGCCGGAGCCGCAATCCGCGCCTATGCGCGGCATGTGCAGACTCGGCTCAACGAGCATCCGCGCAGCTTGGGCGAGTATTCCATCGAACTGCTCACGCTGGGCCTTGCGCTTGCCGGATACGCCGGCGCAGCCGAACGCACACGAGGCGCGCCTCGATCCATGGCGCGCATGCTCTTTCAACTCCGCCGCCGCTTGCCGCTCATCAAGCCCGCCGCCGACTTTCTTCGCTCTTTGATTACCCGGCTGTTCCTTGCACCCCAAATCGACCGCGCGCCGGCCGGGGACGCGTATTCGCTCAACCGGCTTCCCTCCCTGATCCGATGGCTTCAGGCCACCGGCGAGTTCGAGCACGAAGCAACGCGCCTCAACAACTGGCATAGTTTCTTGTGCACGCTACCCGCCATTGAAGCCGCGCGCTCCATCGAAGCGGGAGTCAACCTTTTCCACTGGTTTGAACGCGAGGCGGACCGAGCCCTGGGAGGTTATACCCGCGGCGTCCGGCCCTTTCTGGCCGGGCCGTACTCCCGCCGCGGCTGCCGCGAAGACCAGTTATTCTGCGGCAGGCAGCCGGTGGAGTACCACCTGAGCATGGTGGCTACCGAGATCATGAATCGGGGGCTTCGCCAGCAATTCGATCGCAAGCCACATCGGGTTGTCCTGGTTCCAACCTGCATGCGGAGCGCAAAGGCGGGAGGCTGCCGTGCGCGTGCCACTGAAATGGGTCTCGTCTGCACCGCCTGCAACCCCGCCTGCACCGTCAACCAGATCACGCGAAGGATGCGCAGCCTGGGCGCCAGGGTTTACCTCATCCCCCATTCCACCGGATTCAGCCGCTGGCTTGAGCGCTGGCAGCGAGCGCCGGAGTATGGCGTCGTCGCTGCGGCCTGCATGTTAAACATCCTCCCCGGCGGCTTTGAGATGCGCGCCCGCGGCATCGCTTCCCAATGCGTCCCCCTCGACTATCCCGGCTGCCAGAAGCACTGGTCCACCAAGGGAATCTCCACGAGCCTCAATCAGGACCGCCTTGTCCAGATCGTCCAGACCGGGGCGTCGCAGCCCGCGCGCTGATCCGCCCTTACCCTGTAGCATTTGAACCGGCGACAATGCTATGGTGAGTGCCAAATGCCGTTCATAACGACAACCGAGGCCGGCGTTCCTATCCAGGGACCCACCGCCACGTTGCTCTACGACGACTGGTACCCGGCCCTGCGGACGGATCAACTCCGTCCCAACAAGCTGACGACTGCCATGCTGCTCGACATTCCCCTTGTCCTTGGCCGCCGCAGCGACGGGCGCGTCTTTGCCATGCGCGACAGTTGCCCCCATCGCGGCATTCCACTCAGCGTGGGCTGGTTCGACGGCAAGCATGTGGCCTGCAAATACCACGGCTGGGAGTTCGAGCCCTGCGGCGGCCAATGCGCCCTGATCCCCTCGCTTTCGAGCTTCGATCACCTGGACGCCACGCGCATCTTTGCCACCGCCTATCCCTGCGAAGAGCGTGACGGGCACACATGGGTTTACATCCCGGCAGCAGGAACCGGACGAAAAGGTGAAAGCGCGGAGCGCCGCCGCCCGGTGCCGGAGCTGGCGAAATTCGGGCCCCGCTACCGCACCGCATTCCTCACCGCCGGCCTGCCCTGCAACGTCGACCACGGCATCATCGGCCTGATGGACCCGGCGCACGGACCCTTTGTCCACCAGGCCTGGTGGTGGCGCACCCGCGGCTCCATCCGCCAGAAGACCAAGCGCTTCGAGCCCATCCCCGAGGGCTTCCGCATGAGCGCCCACGCGCCCAGCGGCAACTCCGCGCCCTACAAGCTGCTCGGCGTGTATGGCCAGCCCATCGAGACCACCATCGACTTCACGCTGCCCAACCGGCGCACCGAAGTCATTCGCTGCGGCGACAAGTGGTTCTCCTCGCTCACCACGGTTACGCCGGTGACTGCCTCAACCTGCCGCATCGACGTCATCGCCGCGTGGAACGTCTTCTACCACGTGCCGCTGGTCACGCCCATTGCCAAATTCTTCGGGGCCAAATTCGTGCGCCAGGACCAGGTCACCATGATCCAGCAGGCCGAAGGGCTGAGGCACAATCCCAGCCTCATGCTCATCGACGACGCCGACAAGCCGGCCAAATGGTACTTCGCGCTGAAGCAGGCGCGGCTGGACGCAGCGGCCACGGGCGGCGCGCCCAGGCACCCCATGGACGGTCCAGTCGAGTTGCACTGGCGCAGCTGAAACCGGCTCTCAGTCTCCCGGCGCCGCCACCGCAACATCGTCGGCCGTGATGCTGGCGCAGTCGATCGACAGGCAACTGCCCAGATCGCTGAAGCTCTTGTCCCAGCGCGGGCGCTCGTCCTCTGCCAGCGATGTCAGCGCATAGCCAGCGGTGCCCAGAATCTCGTACCAGATGTTCTGCGACTGCCACAGGTTCAGGTCGAAGGGCAGTTCCGCCAGACTGCGGGCCAGGGTCAGCGCGCGGTCCAGCATCTCCGGCGACCCCGAAGACATTTGCAGCTCCACCATCGCGCGCTTCATGCGCTGGTCGGCAATGTAGCTGAGCGTAGCCGTCTCCAGCGGCACCTGGTCCGCCTTGGCCAGCGAGAGGAACGAGCGCATCTGCGCAATGTCGATAGGATCGGTCTCGAGGGCGCGGCGCAGGCCGGCATTGATGGCGAATCCGGCAGCCAGGGTGAGCGCCGGGGGCTTGGGCAGCCCGGCCTGAGACAGATAGTGCAGCAGGCTGGCGTGGTCCTCGTAGATGGTGGTGAGCGAGTTTTCTATGTCCCACAGCGTCGAGTTCAGAATCAGTTGCACAATGCGCCGCTGCTCGTCTCTGAAGAGCGAGGTCAGCGAGTAGTCCACCCGGCCGTATTCGCGGTCGAGCAGGCGGATGACCTCAGGGAAGAGGGCGCGCTGCACGTGTTCGGCTGCCTGCAAGGAAAAGGCTTCAAACGCCGCTGCATCGGCCTCGCTGTAAGTTTTTACGGCGGCAGTAATGTTCTGGTCGCCGAAGTGCAAAACCGCGAAGGAGAAGCTTTGCTGCAGCCCGGTGATCGCGCTGGCAATGTGAGCCCGGCCCAGGGCCAGCCGTCCCCGGCCAGATGTGTGAAGGTCAAAGGAGATGCGCCGCACATGAAAGCAGAACAGATCTGTCTCCTCGGCAAACGACGAAAAGACCGAGCTGATGGCGTAGTGCGCCGCCACCTGCTCCAGGCTCAGCTCCATGGTGGCCACGCAGGCCTTGTAGATTTGCGCGCCATCGCCGGCGCTGGCCTCATTCGACCTGGCCTCTGCCAGCCGCTCCAGAAACCTGGGCTCCAGCCCCGCGGCCTGCTCGCCGAAGATCTGCTCTGCCAGTTGCAGCACCCGCGCGGCATAGGCAATGATCTGCACCGTCTCGATCCCCGCAATGTCGTCGAAGAACCAGCCGCAACTGGTGTACATCAGTTGGGCATGGCGCTGCATCTCCATCAGTTCCAGGGCTCGCACCCGCTCGGCTTCTGAGAGTTCATGGTTCGCATGAGCGCGGATGAAGCGTTCCACCTGCTCCGTGCCGCGGTCCAGCAGCACGCCGATGTACCCATCCCGCGCCGCCCACACATCGCTGAAGAGCTTGCCGCCCTCCTGCTCAGTTAGCGGGGTGATGGCGTCGCGCAGCTCGTCCAGCGCCTGGCGCAGCGGCGCCCGCCAGAGCTGGTTGTAGGGCCGGCCCCCGTTGCACCCGCAGTTGGAGCGCCAACGCTCCACGCCGTGGACGCAGCTCCACGAACTGTTCTCTGCAATCTGGCATTCGTATTCCGGGGGAAACTGCTCCAGAAACCGCCCATAGTTCGTCAGCTTCGCCGTCCGGTCGCGTTCCAGCATGCGCAGCGCATAGGCCAGGGCCATCTCCCCGTGCTTGTGGTGGTGGCCGTAGGACTCGCCATCGGTGGCCACATGCACCAGTTGCGGCCGCGCATTGTCCTTGAAGCCGGCCTTCAGGCGAGCCACAAACGTCTCCCCGGAGTTCAGCAGACCCTCGAACGCAATCGCCCGCGAAGCCGGACCGTTGTAAAAGAACACCGCAATCGACACCCCGGAGTCAAAGCGCATCAGGTAGGGCCGCGTCGTGTCCACCGTGGACCCCGGTGTATCCGTCCAGCCCTCGCCGTCCCGCAACGCCCGCACCCGCTTGCACTGGTGCGGCGCCAGCAGCGTGAACCGGATGCCATGTTGGGCCATCAGCTCCAGCGACTCCGTATCCGCCGCCGTCTCTGCCAGCCACATCCCCTCCGGCCGCGTGCCGTAGTGCTGCTCATAGTCGGCAATGCCCCAGCGAATCTGCGTAATCCGGTCGCGCCTGCTGGCCAGGGGCATGATCACGTGGTTGTACACCTGGGCCATGGCCGAGCTGTGCCCGCCATAGCTCCGGCGGCTGCGCCGTTCCCCGTCCAGAATCATGCGGTAGGTGCGCGGCGCATTCTCCTTGAGCCAGCTCAGCAGCGTAGGTCCGAAGTTGAAACTGATGCGCGCGTAGTTGTTGATAATCCGCGTGATCTGGTTCTTGACGTTCTGGATGCGCGCCGCGCCGTTGGTGGCGTAACACTCCGCGCAGATGCGCTCGTTCCAGTCGTGATAGGGGGCCGCGGTGTCCTGCGTCTCCACCGTCTCCAGCCAAGGGTTCTCCCTGGGCGGCTGGTAAAAGTGTCCATGAATGCAGATGAAACGTTTGCTCAGGGCCATCAATATTCCCCTCGGCTGCGGGCATCGCGTCGCGATGCCCGCATATCTTGCTAATTCTAGGCTCGTCTGCCGCATTTTGCGCGGTGGGCTTGGTCATAATAAACCGTTTTAGCCTTCGCCGGAAACCCGTTTGCCCAAAGCGGAACTGCTGTGGACGCTGCAGCTGGGTGCCCCATCCTTGCAACGTCTTTTGTTGCAAGGGTGGGAGACCACGAATGCTCGGGGCTCCGCTGACTTGCCGGCCCGCTGACTCGCCGGCTCGCTATAGCGGAACCAGAATTGGCATACGCCGAAAGCACAGCGCCCAAGTCGACGCGACCAACAGGAAGCGGCGACCTCGCACGGACATCAACAGGGTACAGTAATTCTGGTTCCGCTCTAGACCGGCCGCCCCGATGGCGCCGTGTTCCTGGCCAGATCGCATGCTCGCCACAGGTACCAGCTAGCCACGCTCCGGAACGGCGCCCACTTTTTCCCCCGTTTCAGCAGCACTTCCGGCTTGGGCAGGTCTTCGGCCGCCAGCGCCCGTGTCTTGGGAACCTTCTGAAAGGTCAGCGCAAACCCCTTGCGCACTCCGTAGTCCGTCACCGGGAACACATCGGGCCGTCCCATGCGAAAGATCAGCAGCATCTCCACGGTCCAGGGGCCGATGCCGCGCACCGAAGTCAGGCGCTCCACAATCTCGGCGTCGGACATCTTCTTGATCGCGGCGTGGGTGGGCACCGTCCCGTCCAGCGTCTTGGCCGCCAGATCCTTGAGCGCCTTGATCTTGTTGCCGGAAACGCCCGCCGCCCGCAGTGGATCGTCGGGGGTGTCGAGCAGCAACTGCGGCGCCGGATCGCCCCCGAAATACTCCCTCACCCGCCGATGAATGGTGGCTGCCGCCTTGCCGTGCAACTGCTGGTAAAGGATCGACTCCAGCAACGACTCGAACGGCGAAGGCAGCGCATCGAGCCGCAGCGTGAACGGCCCGGCGCGCTCAATCAGCGCGGCCAGCTTCGCGTCATTTGCCTTCAGGTGTTCGACCGCCTCAACGGCATCAAAAGGAAGCTTCCTGCTCCGCCCGTCATGAATCATAGCGAGGAGTTTATCGCAACGGGCATACGCGCCGATACAGCCCAGCGCGACGCATCAGAACAGACGCAGGCCGGCCGCGCAGGGCAGAGCGCCTGGGCGCCCCACCCCGCGAGCCATGCCCTCACTCGGCCTTGGTACTGGTCGTGTGCATGATGTGAATCTGCGTCTTTCCGTCGAACTGGTCCGGCTTCTGCGTAATCGTCAGCACCACGGAGTCCTGCTTGCTCTTGTTGACTGAGACGATCGCGCCATCCCCCGTCTCCATCGTGCTGGCCTCGCTGCCCAGCTTGCTCTGGTAAAAGGCGATCACTTGTTCCTTCGAGTCCGGCGTAACGTAATTGGCCGCCACCATCGAACCAGTGGGCAACTTCATCCGCATCCCCCCCTTGGAGGGCTGTGCGCCTGGATAGATATCGGTGCCCAGCTCGTCTGCCGTGAATTTCTCTGCCGAATTGGCGCTGAACGTGCCCCCCGGTGTATTCACCGTCATCGCGCCGGTCGAGCTGTTCACATGGACGGCCCGCGAGACACGCCAAATCCCGTAGCCAACCACGCCCACCACGAGCATGACCAGAACCACGAAGACGCCCACGACGATGAGGACAATCTTGAGCACGCTGCTGCCCCCCGGCTTCGCTGGCGCGGCAGCGGGCTGGGGCGGCGCGGCAGCCGGTTGGTACTGCTGGGCAACCGGCTGGTACGGTGCTACCGGTTGGAACGGTGGGGGCGCCGGAGCGCCAGTTTGCGGTGCGGGGGGGCCTTGACTTCCAGGATTCTCAGGCAATTCAGCCACAGTCGTCTCCTTGCCGGTGCGTCCTTATCCAGAACGCATCTTCATCCGTTTTCGGATTGCAGCAAATATACCGCAACATCCTCCCGTCCTGCCCGTCTTTTCTGCGCGTTTCCATCCCTCTGCATCCACAGCAACCGGAACGGTTGCCGGCACACAGGCCTCTGATGGCGCGCGTGCGCCGCCTGCCCCATCTACGCTGGCCGCCTGGGGCAACTGATTGCGCTGCGATACACTTCCAGCGACTGGCTAAACCAAGGAAATCTCCCATGAAACGTCGCGAATTTGTGAAAACCGTCTCCGCAGCGGGGACTGGCCTGTTGCTCCGCTCCCCGCTCAACCTCCTCGCCCAGGAGGCCCGGCCCAACCCCGACCCCGCTGTCAAGCGCGTCCTGGTCATGTTCAAGTGCCACTTTGACGCCGGATTCATCGACACGCAGGCCAACGTCGTCCACAAATACTTCACGCAATACTTCCCCCAGGCCATCGAGATCGCCCGCGCCGCGAACGCCGGGGGAAAGCGGCGCTATGTGTGGACCACAGGCTCCTGGCTGCTGTTTGAATACCTCGAGCAGGCCTCGGCCGCCGACCGCAAGATCATGGAAGAGGCCATCGTCCGTCGCGAAATCGCCTGGCACGCACTGCCCTTCACCTGGCAGACCGAGTTGCTCAGCCCATCCATGATCGAGGGCAGCCTGGCCCTGTCGCAGTCGCTCGACCGGCGTTTCGGCGTAGTCACCACCGGCGCCAAAATGACCGACGTTCCCGGCCACACGCGCGGCCTGATTCCGCCCATTGCCAAACACGGCATCGGCTTCCTCGACATCGGCGTCAACGATGCATCCACGCCCGCCCAGTTGCCGCCCCTCTTCCTTTGGAAGGACCCTTCGGGCGCCAGCCTTTCGGTGATGTATCACCTCGGGTACGGTGGAACCACGCGCGTGCCCGGTTCCGATCTGGCGATTGCCGTTGAGGTCCGCGGTGACAACAGCGGCCCGCACACGCCCCAGGAGATCGCCGACATCCACGCCGGCCTGGCCGCCCAGTTCCCCAACGCCGAGATCACCGCCGGCGATCTCTCCGATATTGCCAACGCTTTGCAGCCTCATCGCGCCAGCCTGCCCGTGGTCACCCAGGAGATCGGCGACACCTGGATCCACGGCTGCGCCAGCGACCCGCTGAAGGTCGCGCGTTTCCGCGAAGTCTCCCGCCTGCGCGACAACTGGCTCGACTCAGGCGCATTCCAGACCGGAGACGCCACCGACCTGGCCCTGCTCCGCCGTGTGCTGCTTGAAGCCGAGCACACCTGGGGCACCGACACCAAGACCTGGCTCGACTACGACAACCAGAAGCCGTCCGACCTGGCCCGCATGCTGGACACGAAAAACTACAAGGTGGTCCAGTTCAGCTGGGTTGAGAAGCGCCAGGACCTGCTCGACGGCATCGCCACGCTGCCCGGCGATCTGCGCAGACAGGCCGAGCGCGCCATTGAAAGCCTCAACCCCTCGGAGCCAAAGCCCTCCGCTGGGGCCGTCGCCCACCCCGCCGCGCAACTCATTGAAACCACCCATTTCACTCTGGGAATCGATCCGCAAACGGGAGCCGTCAACCGCCTCCGCAATAAAGGCACCGACCGCGAGTGGGCCGGCCCCGCCAATCCCATCGCCCTGCTCACCTACCAGACGCTTTCAAAAAAAGACTACGACCGGTTCATGGCTGCCTACCTGAAATCCACCGCCGACTGGGCCTTCAAGGACTTCGGCAAGCCCAACTGCGACAAGTTCGGCGCCGTCAGTCAGGACTGGCATCCGAAGCCGGCGGCCATATCCCTGGAAGAGACACCCGACGCGCATCGCATCCTCATCCGCCTCGAGTTCGCCGACGGCCAGGCCTTTCGATCCGGGCGCGCGTCGTTTCCCCGCAAAGCGTTCGTGGAGTTGATGTTGCCCAAGGCCGAGCCCGCAATCCACCTCCACATCTCGTGGTTCGGGAAGCCCGCCACGCGGCTGCCTGAAGCGCTCTGGCTCACCTTCAATCCTGTCGCCGAAGACCCAGGCGGCTGGACCCTCGATAAGTCCGGCGAGCTGATCTCCCCCTTCGACGTGGTTCCCTCCGGCAACCGGCAGATGCACGCCCTGTCTACGGGTTTCGAATACAGCCAGCCGGGCCACCGCTTCGCCGTCGAAACCCTCGACGCCCCCGTCGTCGCCCTGGGTGAACGCACCCCGCTCGGCTTCTCCACCGCCCAGCCGGACCTCATCGCCGGCATCCACGCCTGCCTGTTCAACAACGCCTGGGGCACCAACTACATCATGTGGTACGGCGAGGACACCCGCTTCCGCTTCGTTCTGCGAGCTTGAAGGTGGTCGTCGCCGGCCCGCGCTGCGCAATCCCACACCTCGCCCTAGTAACATCAAGGGGTAGACGGAAGTTCAGGAGTCGAAGTCATGAAGATGCGGCCGGGTACGCAAACAGGATTCCTGCTGTGCGGCAAGGAGTGGATCGAAGGGGAAGCGTTTGAGGTGCGCTCGCCCTGGGATCAGGGGCTGGTCGGCCGGGTCACCGTGGCCACGCGCGCCGACGCCCGCCAGGCCGTGAACCACGCGGCGGCAAGCCTGCGCCGCACCCGCGCTCTTCCCCGCTGGAAGCGCCGCGAAATCCTTGAAGACGTCGCCGCCGCCCTCATCGAGCAAAAGGAGCGCTTCGCACAGCTCATCGTCGCCGAGGCCGGCAAGCCCCTGCGCCTGGCTTACGCTGAGGTCGATCGCGCCGTGCTCACCTTCAAAACCGCCGCGGAAGAGGCCGCCCGCCTCGGCGGCGAGAGCCTTCCTCTCGACCTGACCGAAGGCAACGAAGGCCGCTGGGGCCTTTTGCAGCGGTTCCCCATCGGCCCCGTCCTGGCCATCACGCCGTTCAACTTCCCCCTCAACCTGGTGGCCCACAAGCTGGCCCCCGCCATGGCCGCCGGTTGTCCCATCATCCTCAAGCCCGCCCCGCAAACCCCCTTCACCGCTCTGGCTCTCGGCGAAGTCATCCTCAAGGCCGGCTGGCCCGTCGAGGCTCTCGCAGTGCTGCCTCTCTCGAATATCGACACGGCCTGGCTTGCGGAAAAGGAAGACCGCATCAAGCTGGTTTCGTTTACCGGCTCCGCCAGGGTGGGCTGGGAGCTCAAGGCTCACTCCGGCCGCAAGCGCGTCCTGCTCGAGCTCGGCGGCAACGCCGCCCTCATCGTTCACGGCGACTGGCATGATCTGGACGAGGCCGCCCTGCGCACCGCCCACGCCGCCTTCGGTTTCGCCGGCCAGTCCTGCATCAGTCTCCAGCGCGTCTTCGTCGAGCGCAAAGTCTTCCAGACATTCCTCTGGAAGCTTGTCGAAATCACCGCCAAGCTGGTTCCGGGGAATCCATCGGAGGAACTTACTGAGGTTGGTCCGCTGGTCCGCCTCAGCGAAGCCGAACGCGTCGACGCCTGGATTCGCGAGGCCGTCGAGTCCGGCGCCAAGCTCGTCGCCGGCGGCGAGCGGCACGGCTCCGTCATCACCCCCGCCATCCTCACCGCCACCAAGACCGGCATGAAGATTCGCGACGAAGAAGTCTTCGGCCCCGTAGTCCTGGTCGAGCCCTACGACGATTTCGAAGAAGCTCTCGCCGAGGTCAACCACTCAAGGTACGGATTGCAGGCAGGCCTGCTCACCCGCGACGCCGGCCGCATCCTCACTGCCTATCGGGAGTTGGAAGTCGGCGCCCTCATCGTCGGCGATACGCCCGCCTGGCGTCTCGACCCCATGCCCTACGGCGGCGTGAAGGACTCGGGCCTGGGCCGCGAAGGCATACGGTCGGCTATCGAAGAGATGACCGAGCCCAGAATGCTGGTCATGAGCGGCCTCAGCTAGCGCCGATTGACGAGGGTTTTGTATCAGGACACGACTTCACAGGCTGCGGAAAAACTCGGAACGGAGGGAGCCGGGGGTTTCAACCCCCGCATAAAGCCCGCAAAATCAACGCGGGCTTTAGCCCCGGAGGGATGTCTTCCCCCAATCTCGCCGGAAATCCCGAGCTTTTCCGCAGCCTCTTCAGCCCTTGTGGCAGGTCTCTCCGGCACCTTACCCAGAACCGCCTCTTCCCCCA
Source organism: Occallatibacter sp. (assembly GCA_035604995.1). Taxonomy (GTDB): domain Bacteria; phylum Acidobacteriota; class Terriglobia; order Terriglobales; family Acidobacteriaceae; genus Telmatobacter. The sequence goes on from DATNHL010000075.1 coordinate 38,508, forward strand.
CACGCGCCCAATCAGCCCGGAAGCCCCGTCGCTGTCGGCAGAATCGCCCGGTAGCTTTCGTCCAGAGCCGGACCCATCAGCAGAATGGCTGCAATCCGCCGCACCACCTGGGAGAAATATCCAGCCTCGTCGGCGCGCAGCGCGCGATGAAGCAGCGGCGAACTCGCCTCCGCCGTGTACTCGCGATAGCTGAGCCACTTCTTCAGCACCTGGTAGCCCCCGAGCGTGTACTCCCACACATGGATCGGCACAGCAACCCAGCAGGCGTCGCCGTTCAGGTGGACATCCACGCAACTCTCGCCCAGCAGGGCGAGCGCGTCCTCAAGGGTCAGCGATTGCCCGGCGGCCAGCGCGGCGAGCTTTTCCCGCTCTGCCTCGCTCCACGGCCGCTCAGGAGCCAGTCCGCGCCCCGGCATCACCGTGCTCCCCTGCCCCTTGTGGCCCCAGCCCGCCGTCAGTTTGAGCGCCTCGTCCAGGTTGGGGTCAAGCGGGAGCTTGAGGGCGGCAAGGAAGGACCACTCGGCGATGAGGCTCACGCTGGATTCGGCGTCGAGCAGTTCGGCGAGCCGACGGCCCAGGCCGGCGGAGTGGGCCAGCAGTTCGGCGGTGCCTGGGAGCGGGATGCGGGGCCAGTCGCCAAGCAGGGCTCCGGCATTTTCGGTGCGGTAGGCCGGGGTGTGCATTGCCGCGAGAGCGTGAAAGAAGACGCTGACCGCTCCACCCCCGACTTGGGCCGCGTAGCGGCTCGAAGCATCGCTTAGGTTCGGACGCAATTCGAGCGTGCCGGGCAACGGTTCGCCCATAGTGCATAGCGGAAAGACATTTGCTCCCCTCTCAATTAAGTGCCGATTGGCTAATTGGTACGTGATCCCCGGCGGGTCAAAAGCTTTTCGATTCATCTGCGCCAAGACCATGACAGGAATGTCGGAGCGGTACCGCCCCATGTACTCCTCGCGCTTCTCATCCAGCAGCTTGGTCGTAGGCTCCCAATATAACCAGCGTGTGTCGAAAGGCCTATAGGCCAGCTGAAAAACCTGCCAGGGCCTGAAGCCCTTGGCCTGGAGGCCTTCGCGAACCTCCTTAGCATGAAACCTATTCGAGTCGCTCATCGTGCCCGGGGCAAGGATTTCCACATCTTCGTCGGAGACCGCTCGGTCGAGGTAGTCCGACATCCGTCGCTCCAGTCTCTCCCTTTCTATGTCCGTCAGCAGGTTATCCCTTCCTGTCTGAATGCCCGGAGATGAGTGTGGCAGCAACTCTGGAAGTCGCGGCCAGCCGGTATAGGCAGCGGAATAGGTGCGGCGCGCAAACGGATTGCCCAAGGCTTTAGCCGGCGAGAGGCCGTTGTATTCGGGCTCGGCTTCGCTGCGGCTCTCGCGTTGGAGTTGTGCCAGTTTGCCTGCGCCCCAGAGATCGCGCAGACGGATCTCGGCTTGCGTATGCGCCGATGTTGTTCTAACGAGCGTGGAGATGGCGGTGCCGACCTGGATACCCTCGCGGTTCTGCGGCGTGGAGAAAGCGCTCGGGTCGGGAAGGCCCTGCGGAGTGTTTTTGCCCGTGCGGTATTTGTCACCGTTCAGGTTGTCGATGTAAAGGGACTGGAAAGTATCGATGTATTTCTTGCGCATCGAGACGTGGGAGAGTCCGTCGAGCCATGCATTATTGGAAATGAAGCAAACAATACCGCACCCGCCCTCGTTGCCGTGGACGTGAGAGTCGCCCACGATGCGGCGTTCGGCGATGCGAAAGAAGCGCACATAAAGGTCATTGAGGCCCTGGCCCTGCGGAGCGGGCAGGCCGGGAACCTGTTCGCGGTAAGCGTTGGTCAGGTCCCGCTCCTCTTCAATGGTGGCAATCCCCGCGTAGCCGTTGTAGGGCGGGTTGCCGAGGATCACCAGAATCGTGTCCTGCTGCTTGATGTGCTCGGAGTCCTCGCGCTCGCGCCGGAACTCCTCGAAGATGACTGATTGAGGATGGCGCTCGGGAACCCAGCCCGTAAGGGCATTGGTAAGGTAAACTCCGGCGCGGTGCTGGTCGGTGAGCGAAGCGTGCGCACTCTCCAGCAGCGATGCGATCTGGAGGTGCGCGATGACAAAGGGCGCCGGCATGATCTCGAAACCGAAGACGCGGGTCAGTGCGGCATTGCGCAGGGCGTTGGGAACAAGGGCAGTGTCGTCGCCCGCCTGTTCGAGCAGCGTCCGGTGAATGCGATGGAGAACGGCCGTGAGGTAGGCGCCGGTCCCGCAGCATGGGTCCAGAATCCGGACTGCCGGGCTGGCCAGGCCGAGCGGCTGGTTGAGCTGGGTGCGTAGAAGTTGGTCGACGCGCTCCACCATGTATTCGACAATCTGTTTGGGTGTGTACCAGACGCCCAGGTCCTTGCGCAGTTGCGGATCGAACGCCTCAAGGAACGGCTCGTAGAAGTACGCAACGGCCTCATCCTCGCGGAAGATGTCGAAGAAGGCAGGCTGAACGCGGTTCAGAGCGTCCCCCGCGAGTTGCAGAACCTGCTGAAGCTGGATGGAGTTGAGAGCGCCGGGCTCGGAGACCTCGCCGAAGAGCTTGCGCAGGACAGGTACGCGAAGGTAGTAGGCGGAGAGACGCCAGTCGAACTGCCCGCCGGGCGCCCTGCTCTCCGGGGAGCGGCGCCAAAGAACCCACGCGGAGAAGATGCCGTAAAACAGAGTCTGGACGAGCGTGGAGCGGAAGAAATGCTCGCCCTTCTCGCCTTCGAAGCGCATGCCCAGCGATTCCTGGAGGGCCTTCTTGACCGCGTCGAAGCTGGCCAGCGGATGGTCCTCCGCGCGGGCGCGGGCCTCGCGGGCGTACGAAGCAAGGAGCCAGGCAACGTCCTTGGGTTGGACCAGCGGCGCGCGGTAAAGCATCACCCGTGCCAGGAAGTCCTGCAGCGCCTCCTTGTGGCGGGCGAACGAGG
>DATNHL010000076.1:0-4570 GCA_035604995.1 Occallatibacter sp.
GCAGGATGATGTAATCGCCTTTCAGCGAGCACCAGCAGGCGGTGTAACCATCCCGCAATTCAACGAAATAGATGGGCCGCTCATACTCGGAGCGCCACGTGCCTTCCTCTACCTTATTGGCCGATTCATCCACTTGGATAAAGGATCCCGGCAGCAGGATCGGATACATGGTGAAGTCCTCGCTGCCGATGTAGCCATAGATGTGCTTGGTGTTGCTGAACTGCGAGAGATAGGAGAGCGGCACCAGCCCCCAGCGCTCGATCATGCGCCCCAGGTTGGCGGTCCGCCGGAGGTCGAATCCGGGATCGAGCCGTACCGGCACGTTGACCGCTAGCATGCTATCCAAAGTTTCCGCAATGTGAGACTTGGGAGGCTCCGCAAGCGCCAGGTCGGCCGCCATCTCGGTCAAGTCGATCCCGTACCAGCCCATGAGTTCCCGCAGGTCGCGGCGGTAGATCACCGCCAGGGAATACAGCCGAAAGACGTTAGGAAGGATGCCCTTGGTCTCGATGTCGGAGAGCCGGCTGGGCGAGATGGCAAAATCCTCGTTGCCATGGCGGGATGCGATCCGCCCGCTGGCCGCTTCCACTTCGCGGATGGTGAGTCCAAGCTCTTCCCGAAGTGCGCGCAAACGTTGGCCAGATGACAACAAGATGGACTTCTCCCTGAGGTCGGCTGATTCGCCTTCTAACACACCACTGCCCTAATTTCAATGCATCCTCAGCGGAGCGGGAAAAGAACGGTTGCTGAGATTGGCGCGCCCGAAGACGGTTCGCGAAGGCCTGGGTCCCATCGTACCTTCCCACGACGGGCCAGAGGGGACGGTGATGGAAGTCACGATTCATTGTGACCGATTACCCACCGCGTTCTGAAATCAGAACAAATGGCTAGCCACTGCGGCGGAAAATTTGCCACCCCACGAATGGCATTGATTTCATGGGCTTTGCGCGAGTTCTGCTCCGCGCCCAGCGCAGGCCATTTTCGGCGTTTTGGCGGGGTTTTGCACAGCCTGGCTCGATCGCTCTGCCGGCGCTTCGAGGCCGCGATGAAGCCCGCTTGTTCTGAATTCAGAACAAGCGCGCATTTCGCTCCACGGGGGTGCGAAGGGCCGTGTACATTTGGCTCCGGAGTAGGATGGATTGGCCCTGATCGTAGTTTATGATGGTCCGCAACTGCCTTTCCCCCGGGGTCAACATTATGTCTAAGCCAAAGCAGGAAAAACGTGCGGCCCCGCGAGTGCAATGGCGGCTTCCCGCCAGCGTGAGCTTCGGCGATTCCGGCCGCGCCCAGGTGGAACTCAAGGACATCAGCTCCCGCGGCTTGTTCTTCTTCACTCCCGACAAGGTCGAGAAGAGCTCCAAGCTGGAAATCGTTCTCATGATGCCTCCCGAGCTGGAGCGGTTCGGCGGCCAGTGGGTGTGCTGCCAGGCCACCGTCGTGCGGGTTGAGAAGGACAAGCCGGGAAACAAAGTCGGCGTGGCGGCGGTGATCGACCGCTGTGAAGCCTTGCCCCAGATCTGAAGTCCGTTTGCCAAGGTGTGATTTTCCCTGCGCTCGACGAAAAATCTACCGCCGAGGCGCCGAGGGCGCCGAGTTTTCTTGAAAAAAATAAAGAGAAACGGCCTCGGCGATCTTGGCGTCTCGGCGGTAAGAACACGGCGGTTTGTAATATCATTTGTTCATCCGCGGCGAAGAAGTTCAAGGAGCTGCCATGAGTACAGTGCAGACGCATACCATTCAGCTTCCCAACCAGATTGGCGGACGATGGAAGAATTCGACGGCCGGCGAGTTCCTGAAGGTCGTCAATCCCGCGACCCATGAGCTGCTGGCGGAAGTGCCGCTGAGCCCGGAGCGCGAGGTGGCGGAGGCGATCGAAGCCGCCGCCGCCGCCTTCCCCGAGTGGCGCCGCACGCCCCCGGAAGAGCGCATCCAGTACCTGTTCAAGCTCAAGCAGCTTCTCGAAGAGCACCTGGAAGAACTCGCGCGCCTGATCACGCTGGAGAACGGCAAGACGCTCACCGAATCACGCGCCGAGATGCGCCGCAGCGTCGAGAGCGTCGAGGTCGCCTGCGGCATCACCATGCTGATGCAGGGCAGCAACCTGGAAGACGTAGCCCGCGGTATCGACGAGATGACCATCCGCCAGCCCCTGGGCGTGGTCGCCGCCATAACCCCGTTCAATTTCCCGGTGATGGTGCCTTTCTGGTTTCTGCCCTTCGCCATCGCCTGCGGCAATACTTTCATCCTGAAGCCTTCGGAAAAAGTTCCGGTCAGCATCCGCCGCGCCTTTGAGATCATCGAGCAGACCGGCTTGCCCGCCGGCGTGGTCAGCCTCGTGAATGGCACGAAGGTCGCCGTGGACACGCTGCTCTCCCATCCGAAAGTCCGCGCCATCAGCTTCGTGGGCTCTACGCCCATCGCCAAGTACATCTATTCGACCTCGGCCGCGCACGGCAAACGCGTGCAGTGCCAGGGCGGCGCCAAGAACCACGTGGTCGTGCTTCCCGACGCCGATATGGCCATGACCACGCAGATCGTCAGCGACAGCGCCTTCGGCTGCGCCGGCCAGCGCTGTCTCGCGGTCTCGGTCGCGGTCACCGTGGGCGAAGCGCAGCGCACCTTCCGCGACGCCATCGCCGAAACCGCCGCCACCCTGCGCGTTGGCTTCGGCCTCGATGACGGCGTGCAGATGGGGCCGGTCATCACCCGCGAGAGCAAGGCGCGCATCGAAGGCCTGATCGCCAAAGGCGCGAGCGAAGGCGCCAAGGTGCTGCTCGACGGCCGCAATCCGCGCGTCGCCGGCCACGAGAGCGGCAACTTCGTGAAGCCCACCATCCTCGACGGCGTCCCGCCTGATCGCGAGCTCTCGCAGACCGAGATCTTCGGCCCGGTGCTCAGCCTGGTGCACGCCGATGGCGTCGACCAGGCGCTCGACATCCTCTCGCGCAGCGCCTACGGCAACGCCGCCTCGATCTTCACTTCAAGCGGCGCCGCCGCCCGCAAGTTCCGCTACGAAGCCCCCGCCGGCAACATCGGCATCAACATCGGCGTGGCCGCTCCTATGGCCTATTTCCCCTTTAGCGGATGGAAGGACAGCTTCCTCGGCGTCCTTCACGGCCAGGGCCGCGACGCGGTCGAGTTCTACACCGATCAGAAAGTAGTGATCGAACGCTGGCCCAAGGAGTGGTCGAGGAAGTTCTAAGGGCTGCGTGGGGCGGGCGCCTTAGCCCGCGTAGCGGGCATAAGAACGTAGCCCACGGCGCAAGCCGTGGGTAGACAGGCGGATGAAACCAGCCCGCGAAGCGGGCGTAAGAATCACTTCCAGAGGAAACGTTCGTCGAACGCAACGCCGTGCTTGCGCAACAAGGCGATGAATTCCTGCTCAAACGTCATCCTACGGTGGTGCCGCTCCTGATCCTGGATGTACTTGATCACCTGCTTCTCGTTCGAGGTGCTCACCGAGAAGGCAGCCATATCCGGTTTGCCATGCGAAGCTCCGGTGACCCGCAAATCTCCCATGTAACCACCGCGAAGAATTTGTTTTTACAACCCCAGGCAGTCTGCCACCGAGATATCGGCTGGCAGACTGACCAACATGTGGGCGTGGTCGTCGGTGCCATTGATCACTCGTGCCACTCCACGCATCTCGCGAACTATGCCGCCCATGTACGCCCAAAGGTCTGGGCGGATTTTCGGGTCGATCGAACGGGCGCGGCCTTTCGTACTGAATATCACGTGAGAGAGCAGGCTGGAGTAGCTGTGCGGCATTTCTTACGCGCGCTTCGCGGGCTGGTTTTCTCCCCGGCATTCTCCCACGGCTCACGCCGTGGGCTACGTTCTTATGCCCGCTACGCGGGCTGGGGGTCTAGAAAACCTCATCCTCATTCCCCAGCGGCAGCCCATCGACCTGGCTGCGGCGCTCCTCGCCCGCGGGGTGCCATCGCGTGTCAGGGCTCATGCTTGAACGACTCAGCCAGTTGATCCAGTAAATCCGAGGGCTTGTACCCGGAAAGCTTGATGGCGGGTGGCTCGGCCTAAACCCTTCGTATCGTCCTCACTCTTTAGGGTGCCCCACCCGAGCTTCCTTTGCTCGGGTGGGGATTGGAAAACTGCCTCGCCCTAGCAAAAGAAGCTAGGACGGGGCACCCTCAGACGCGTTGTCGTGCGCAGCTCCTGGGTGGCCGCCTGCCTTCTGCCGGCAATCGTTGGATATCACATCAAGCTATTAGTACGTAGACAGTATTAACAAACTACTTGACACGCCATTCTACTATTGATATTGTGTAGCAACACACATTAGCAATACGCTAAGTACTTTATTCATGAGATTTTGCCTCTAAGTCCTTTGTTTCATGAGACCTCATGGGACCAGCCTTGGCAAGTTGCTGATTCCAATAGACCGAGGGGGAGGGGGGTATGGTCCCATACGGGGGTACAGACCGGGGGCATCCCTGACAGAACAGACCGGGAGCATTCCTGACACTCTTGCTAGCAGGCGAAGGCATGTAGAAGGACGGCATGCCTTGGAGAGCGAGCAGTGTGATGGAAGAGAAGCTGCGGTTTGTCTTTG
>DATNHL010000077.1:0-20523 GCA_035604995.1 Occallatibacter sp.
GCCGTCCAGGCCCTCGACAACACCGACTTCTCCCGCCGCAAAAGCGAGGCCGAAATCAAGCAACTGAAGCTGAAAGAGGTCAAGCGCGCTGAGGACGTTTGGGCGCAGAAAAGTGGCTCCAGCGAGGAGATCGCCCTCCTCTATCTGGCCATGGCCCGCGCAGCCGGTCTGGACGCATTCGCCATGAAGGTCGTCGATCGCCAAAAGGGAATCTTCGACATCACGTACTTGACCGCCAGCCAGCTCACCGACACCATTGTCGTCCTGAACGTCGCCGGAAAGGACATCTCGCTCGATCCCGGCGAGAAGATGTGCCCCTTCCAGACCCTGCACTGGCGTCACTCCAACGCCGGCGGTTTCCTTCAGGGCGGCGAAGGCAAAACCATCAAAACCTCCCCGCCCCAGCTTTACTCCGACAACAAGTTCTACCGCACCGGAGATATCAACGTTGACAAGCAGGGCGCCGTCGACGGCATCCTCCAGTTCTCCATGATCGGCCAGGAGGCCCTCTATTGGCGCCAACTTGCGCTCACCAACGATGAAGCCGAGGTCAAGAAAGAATTCGATCGCTGGCTCGAGTCCATGACTCCACAAGGCGTCGAAATGCACATCGACCGCTTCCACGCCCTCGACCAGCCCGATCAAAAACTCCTCGCCGACATCAGCATCAAGGGAACCCTCGGGACCTCGACCTCGAAGCGCCTCCTGCTGCCTGCCTTCTTCTTCGAGACCCGCGGCGGCCATCCCTTCGTCGACCAGGAGAAGCGCCTCGAACCCGTGGACATGCACTTTGGCAACGTGGTCACCGACCAGATCGTCTATCGCCTGCCGCCGGACATTGCCCTCGAAGGCGCGCCGCAGGACGCAAAAATCTCCTGGCCGCAGCATGCTGTCTTCGTCGCCAAAACCGTCCCCGCGCCCGGCCAGGTCACCGTGGCCCGTTCCCTCGCCCTTGCCTTCACCTTCGCCAAACCCGACGAGTACCAAGACCTGCGCGGCTTCTTCCAGAAAATCGCCGCCTCCGATCAGCAGCAACTCGTTCTCACCGCGTCGCCCGCAGTAAAAGGCAACTGATAGTCTCGCGCATCTCCAGCCCGCTCGTTATGCTTGATGGAAAGGTCAATCCCATGCGAATCCGTAAACTGGCGTGCAGCCTGCCTCTGGTCCTCGCCCTCCTCGCCTCCCCGGCCCTCCTGCGCGCCCAGTTCCAGGAGCCCTCCGCCGACGAGCTGAAGATGACTGCCGACCCCAAGGCCCCGGGCGCCGCCGCCGTCTACCTCTATCGCGAGGAAGTCACCGACGATGCCGCCCGGTCCTGGAGCCGCTACGAGCGCATAAAGGTCCTCACCGAAAAGGGAAAGGAACTCGCCACCGTCCGCATCCCCTATGAGCATGGAGTCGACAAAGTCGCTGACATTCAGGGCCGCACCATCCATGCCGATGGAACCGTCATCCCCCTCACCGCCAAGCCCGCCGACCTCATGGATTTCAAAGTCAAGGGCTTCCAGGTCGACACCGTCGTTTTCACCCTCCCCAGCGTCGAAGTCGGCAGCATCCTCGAGTACCGCCTCAAGGTGCGTCCTCCCGACAACAGAGTCTCCCGGCCGGTCTGGGATATCCAGCAGGCCTACTTTGTCCACAAGGCCCATTTCAGCTTCCATCCCCGTTCCGAGGGCATTGCAGCTGTCTACGAGGGCGGCCGGCCTGTCACCCGCGTCAGTTACTCCGCGCGCCTCCCTGCCGGCGCCAGGGTCAATTACGAAAGCTTCAAGGACACCTACAGCATCGACGTCGCCGATATCCCCGCCACCCCCGACGAAGACTGGATGCCGCCCCTCAACACCCTGCGCCAGCGCGTCGAGTTCTATTACTCCAATTCCATGACCGGCCCCGCCTTCTGGGCAGACGCAGGCCAGCACTGGGCCGCTTTTGTCGAGGAATTCACCAATCCCACCGGCGCCATCAAGAAGGCCGCCGCCGATATCGTTGCCCCGGCCGACTCCGACGAGCAAAAAGCCAGAAAAATTTACGCCGCCGTCCAGAAGCTCGACAACACCACCTTCAGCCGCAAAAAATCCGAAGCCGAGCGGAAGAAAGAGAATATCCGGGAAATCCAGACGGCCGAAGACGTCTGGAAGAACCAGAGCGGCGCCGGCAATGAAATCGCTCTCCTCTACGTCGCGCTTGGCCGTGCCGCCGGGCTCAAGGTATGGCCCGCAAAGATCGTCGATCGCAATCACGCCATCTTCGATAGCGCCTATCTCTCCGTCCGCCAGTTGGAGGATTACCTCGCCATCGTCGAACTCAACGGCAAAGACGTCTACCTCGATCCCGGCCAGAAGATGTGTCCCTTCGGCGCCCTCAGTTGGAAACACAACATCGCCGGCGGCTTCCGCCTCACGGCCGGCGGTGCCACCCCCGCCCAAACGCCCCCCAGCAACTACAAAGCCGCCGTCGTCCAGCGCGTCGCTCAACTCTTCGTCGATCCAGCCGGTGCGCTCAGCGGGTCGGTTCGCTTCATCATGTCCGGACCCGATGCCCTCTACTGGCGCCAGCTCACCCTGGAAAACGATCCGGATGAAATCAAGAAGCAATTCAACGAGTCCATCAAGGATGTCTTTCCCGACGGCGTGCAAGCCGATTTCGACCACTTCCTCGCCCTCGATGACTACTCTGTCAACCTCATCGGCATCGTCAAGGTCAGCGGTAACATCGGCTCCTCGACCGGAAAGCATTTCTTCCTCCCCGGCCTCTTCTTTGAATCCCGCGCCAGGCATCCCTTTGCCGCGCAGGAAACGCGGATCACTCCCATCGATGTTCACTACGCCAAGACCGAGGAGGATGACGTCACCTACCACCTGCCTCCCGGCTTCACGGTAGAAAGCGCGCCCCAGGCCGCCACCACTGCGTGGCCCGATCATGCCGTGCTCAAGATCTCCTCCGAGGCGACCGCGGACAGCATCGTCGTCATGCGCACCCTGGTCTACAACTACACGCTCCTCACCCCCGCGGACTACCCCAACCTCCACGACTTCTACCAGAAAGTCGCCACCGCCGACCAACAGCAACTCGTCCTCACCCGCACACCAGTTGTAAAAGGAAACTGATCATGCTTCATCCGCTCTCATCTACCTCTTTGCGCCTTCCCGTCCGCCTGGTCGCTCTTCTCCTGCTTCTCGCCGGCCCGGCCTTCGCCAACTGGTTCAGCAAGGACAAACCGGTCCCCGACTGGGGCCTTGAAGCCGCCAAAACCAAAATCCCCGACTATGCCAAAGACGCCCCCGCCGTCATCCTCTTCGATGAGTACCTCGAAACTGTCGACGCCCAGGGCCGCGCCGTCGAGCGCGAACGCGAAGCCAAACGCATCCTCAAGCCCCAGGGCCGCCGCGATGCCGAGTGCGGCGTCTCCTACGACGTCGATGAAAAGATCGACTACTTCCGCGCCTGGACCATCGGCGCCGACGAAAAGCAGTACCCCGCCCAGGACACCGACTTCGCCGATGTTGGAGACCTCGCCGTCCCCGTCATGCTTTCCACCGAAAAGCGGCGCGTTGTGCATACTCCCGCCGCCGATGTCGGCGCAACCGTCATCTGCGAGTCCGAGGAGTTGCTCGCGCCCTATCAACAGGAAATGGTCTGGCGCATTCAAAGCGGCATTCCCGTCGTCTTCCAGGCCCTCGAAGTCGACCTGCCTCCCGGCCGCGCCCACTCCGAAGCCTGGCACAGATTCCAGCCAGTAAAGCCCGTCGAGGTCGCACCCAACCACTGGCGCTGGGAGCTGAAAGATATGCCCGCCCTCGACCTGCGCGAGGTAAAATCGCCTCCGGAGTGGGCGGCTCTCGCCGCCCGCATGGACGTCCAGTGGGGTGATGCCGCCATCGAAGGCAATGACAACCAATGGCGTGCCATTGGCCAGTGGGAAACCACCCTCGAGGCAAACCGCCCCGACCCGTCGCCCGAGATTACCGCCCAAACCCAAAGCCTCATTGCCGGCGCGTCGGACTTCTACACCAAACTCAGCCGCATCACCGATTACATCCAGAAGAACATCCGTTACTTCATTGTGCAGCGCGGCATTGGCGGCTGGCAGGCAAACCATGCCGCCGATATCTTCCGCAATCGCTACGGCGACTGCAAAGACAAGACGACTCTGCTCATCTCCATGCTCCAGGTGGCAGGCATTCATGCCGTATACATGCCCGTGGATGTCCGCCGCGGCTACGTCGATCCGGACGCTCCCTCCCGCTACGGCGACCACATGATTACCGCCATCGAGGTCCCTGCGGACGTCCAGGACCCGCGCCTCATGGCCATCGTCAAAGCCAGCGACGGCAAGCGCTACCTCATCTTCGACCCCACCGACGAACGCACACCCGTAGGCAATCTGCCCTCCGAACTGCAAGGCAGCTACGGAACCCTTGCCGCCGGAGCTTCCAGCCAGGTCATCGCCCTCCCTGTGCTCAGCCCTGAGGCCAACGGCTCGGAACGCAAAGGCAGCTTCACCCTATCGGCCGACGGCACCCTGTCCGGTTCGGTCGATAGCTCTTCCATCGGCCCCAAAGGCGCCGATCTGCGCAGCTTTCTCAAGTACACCGACGACAAGGAACGCCGCGAATATTGGGAAAGGTCCGTGGCCGAAACTCTGCCCGGCGTCACGCTCGATGCTTTTCAATTCACCGAACCACCAGCCCTCGACAAGCCCCTTGAGTTCCACTACAAGGTCACCGCGCACCAGTACTCCCACCAGGCCGGTCCGCTCCTGCTCGTCCGGCCTCGCGTGGTTGGCTCCTATGCTAGGCCCTTCGACGATAAACCGCGCACCTATCCCATCGATCTCGAAGCCACCGGCCGCTGGCGCGACAGCTTTGACATCGCCATCCCTCCCGATTACGTCGTCGATGAAACACCCGACCCCGTCGACGTCGACCTCGACTTCGCCAGCTACCACTCCAAAATCGCGGCCAACGGCAACACCCTCCACTACGAGCGCGAATACGTCGTCCGCCAGGTAGAAATCCCCGCCGCCAAAGCCGCCGACTTCCGCCACCTCGAGAACGCTATCCTCACCGACGAAAAAGGCACCGCCGTCCTAAAAAAGCAGTAGCGGCACCATCCGTCGCGCCTTTCGATTTTCCCCGGCCCAGCCGCTGGGGTGCCCCATCCCTGGAACGCCTTTGTCCTTGCCCCAAGGGTGGGAAGCGACAAATTCGCCCCAGCCGCGTGTCGGGTGCCGGCTGCCCCTGAACCTCCCTCTCGAATCCTCGGAAATCACGAACACAAGCCGCCAGAGATTGGGGTCGATCAAGAATAAGCTGGAAGCTAAAAGCTAGTAGCTAAAAGCCCTCTTTTGCATCCCCACCCACCCTCACTCATCCAAAAACCATGAGCCATCCTCTCTTTTCTTCCTTTCAGCTCCGCTCCCTCGCCTTCGCCAATCGCATTGGCGTCTCCCCCATGTGCCAGTACTCCTCCCACGACGGCTTTGCCACCGACTGGCACCTGGTCCACCTCGGCGCGCGCGCCCAGGGTGGCGCCGCCCTTGTCATCCTTGAAGCCTCCGCCGTCACCCCGGAAGGCCGCATCTCCCCCGCCGATCTCGGCATCTGGAGAGACGGCCACGTCCCCGCCCTTGAGCGCATCGCCCAGTTCATCCACTCCCAGGGCGCTCACGCCGGCATCCAGCTCGCCCACGCCGGCCGAAAGGCAAGCATGGCTCCGCCCTTCCCCCCTTCATCCGGAACAGCCGAGCGCCTCCTCCTGCCCACCGAAGGCGGCTGGCAGCCCGTCGCCCCCAGCGCCCTCGCCTTTTCGCCCACTTACGCCGTTCCCCAGGCCCTCGATCTCGTCGGCATCCACGCCACCATTGAAGCCTTTCGCCTGGCCGCCCGTCGCGCCCTAGCCGCCGGTTTCCACCTTGTCGAGCTCCACGCCGCCCACGGCTACCTGCTCCACCAGTTCCTCTCCCCGCTCGCCAACCAGCGCACCGATGCCTACGGCGGCAGCTTTGAAAACCGCACCCGCCTGCCCCTCGAAGTCGTCGATGCCGTCCGCGCCGAGTGGCCCTCCCACCTGCCCCTCCTCGTCCGCCTATCCGCCACGGATTGGGCTGAAAGCGGCTGGAATATCGACGAATCCGTTCAGCTGGCCCATCTCCTCCGCGATCATGGCGTCGATCTCATCGACGTCTCCTCCGGCGGTCAGATCCCCAACGCCCAGATCCCCGTCGGCCCCGGCTTCCAGGTCCCGTTTGCCGCACGCATCCGTCGCGAAGCCAACATCCCCACCGCCGCAGTCGGCATGATCACCGACCCCGTCCAGGCCAACAATATCGTGGCCAATGGCGAAGCCGACCTCGTCTTCCTCGCCCGCGAGATGCTCCGCGATCCCTACTGGCCGCTCCACTCCGCCGCCACCCTCGATGAAACCGCCCACTGGCCCGCCCAGTATCTCCGCGCCGCACCCCGCCACTCCCCGGCCCGCACCCCGCTCACTCGCCCCTGAACTCCACCATCCAGGCGGGCCGGAGCCTCCTCCGGCCCGCTTTCGTAACCCTTTGACCCACAATGGTCACTTCAAAAAGCCGATTTCGCTTCACAAACTGTGCAAACAGTGGCCTATACTGCCCTTAGAGTGAGGTTTCCACCCTCTTTGTCCGGTGGCCCTCCTCAGTGTTTCTATGGCCACACAGCTTTCCCACAAGCGTGCCTTCGAGTCGCCAACGATCCCCGACCGCCTCTACTTCAAGATCGGCGATGTTGCACGGATCTGCGGCCTCGAAACCTATGTCCTGCGTTTCTGGGAGACGCAGTTTCCCCAGCTCAAACCCAACAAGAGTGGAACCGGCCAGCGCCTCTATCGCCGCCGCGATGTCGAACTGGTTCTGGAAATCAAGCGGCTGGTCCACGCCGACGGATACACGCTCGCCGGCGCGCGTCAGGCCCTCGACCAATCCCATCGCCGCTCCGCTCCGCAGGAGTCACGGCAGGAACCGCAACAGGTCCCTCCCGCCCGTTTGTCCCCTGAGCCCGCCGAATCCGGTCGGCGCCTCGATGCCGTCGCCTCAACCATCGGCCATGCCCGCGCCGAATTGCGCGAGCTTGCCGCCCTCCTTGCCTCCCCGGCTCCACGCCCCGTGCGCCGCCGCCCGCGCCTGGCCGCCGTCCCCAAAGCTTCCGATTTGCTCTTCCCTTCTTAGTCTTCCCTGTCAACCACCCAACCAGCATTTCGAATCGTCAAAGCAGCACATCCGCCCTTCCACCCATATGCGCATCCCGCCACCGGGCGTCGTTCCCGCACTCATATCTCCCGGGCTTGATGCAAAACTCCACGGAAAGACGCGTACTAAAGTAAGTTAGGACGACTGTCCCAGCTCCTGTTTCCATACCCGGAAGAACCGGCGCACTTCCCCCGCAAACGTTGGCGTGCTGTTCCCTCAGCCTTGGAGTTATCAGCGATGAATTGCCATTTCTGCGGTTCACCCAGGTTGCGTTATTCCCGCTTTCGGGCCTCCGACCTTTGCCGCTTACTGCTCATGCGCCTTCCCGTGCGTTGCCGCAATTGCAATGAAAGAAGTCATCTCTGGATTGCGCAGGCCCTGCAGATTCGACGGGCAACAAAACTTCGCCCGGAGCCGAATGGAGGCCGAAGGGGCAACTGAAGTTCAATGCCGGCAGCGGCGCCATTCTCACATGCCTCTGGAGAGCCTTGAAACTGGATCATCCTTGAAGCCCCATCTCGAACAAACTTCCCTCAGCTACAGCGGAACCAGAATTGGTATCCCCCGAAAGCACAGCGTTCAAGTTGACGCGACCAACAGGGAGCGGCGATGTGGACTTCAACGGGCGGGTGATTCAGGTACGTCAAACTTGGACAGGTGGGAAGGTTGGTCGTCCAAAGAGCCCGGCTTCGCAAGCGGCGGTCCCCTGCGGTCCAGTACTCGCCACCGACCTGAAGGTGTGGCACGCAGAGACCCCCTACGCTGGAGCAACTGACTGGATATTTGCAAGCCTCCGCATGAAGGGCAAGCAACCTCGCGTCGCAAACATGTTGGTCGCAGACCACTTGAGGCCGGCTGCAATCGCCGCCGGAGTGCTCAAAGAGGGCGACAAGGTCTGCTGGGGCTACTACAATCTGCGCCACTCGCTGGCGAGCTTCCTCGTTGGTCAAGGTACGGACCCCAAGACGGTTCAGACACTGCTTCGTCATGCAGACGTCGCGACCACTCGGTATTTATGCTCACTCCCATAGCGAGGCGCGCATGACCACACCGGCCGATATGCTGACGGAGCTTTTCGCGCCTTGCACCAGGGTGCAAAATAGATCACGGGTAAATCACGGCTGGAAGCGTTTTTCTAATCTACTGCTAAGTGCTTTAGAAAGTGGTGGCCAGAGACGGGATTGAACCGCCGACGCCGGCCTTTTCAGGGCCGCGCTCTACCACTGAGCTATCTGGCCTCAGTGCAAACTTCAGGTTGCAATTCTCTGCGCGGATTCCCCCTCGTCGCCGGAGAAGGGGTACGAGTCCTCGAACACTGCGCTGCAAAACAACCTCAACCAGTATAGCAACTCCCATTCTCCGCGCAAAACCCTCCCCACGCCGCCCGCCCCCGCAACCGCCCAGCCCTGCCCATCCACCGCGGCCCTGCACTACACTGGAAGGCAATCATGCACCGCCCTGCCAGCCTTCTCGCCTGCCTCGCCCTGCTTCTCTCCGCCTGCTCCCATGCACCCAAAGCCCGCATCTCCGAAGCCGAAGCCCGCACAGCCCGCGCCTTTCTCAGCTACAGCCACCAGGGCCCCCTGGCCCTGCGCGCCTTTCTCGCCCAGTTCCCCAAGGGCGCCGACCTCCACGTCCACCTCTCCGGCGCCGTCTACGCCGAGACCTTCATCCGCGACGCCGCCGAAGACGGCCTCTGCGTCGACCCCGCCGCACTCAAATTCGCCAAGCCCCCCTGCGCCGGCAAGCTCATTCCCGCCACCGCCCTCTCCGGCAACATGACCCCCGCCAACCAGGACCTCTACGATCGCCTCATCGACGCCTTCTCGCTGCGCAGCTTTGTCCCCATGCCCAGCCTCAGCGGCCACGACCAGTTCTTCTCCACCTTCGCCCGCTTTTCCGGCCTCAAGGGCACCCACACCGGCGAATGGATCGACGAAATCGCCTCCCGCTCCGCCGCCCAGAACCAGCAGTACCTCGAGCTCATGGAAACCCCGCCCTTCAGCCACGCCGCCCAGATCGCCCACGAAATAGGCTTCACCCCTGACCTGCCCGCCCTCCGCCAGAAGCTCCTTGACCACGGCCTCCGCGACGAAATCGCCGCTGACCGCGACGAAGTCCGCGCCGCCGAAGCCCAGCGCCTCCAGATCGAGCACTGCGGAACCCCCCAGACCGTCCGCGCCTGCCAGGTCGAAGTCCGCTTCATCTATCAGGTCCTCCGCGGATTTCCCCCCGAGCAGGTCTTCGCCCAAACCCTCCTCGGCTTCGAAACCGTCCAGCAAACCCTCGACGCCCACGAGCCCGGCTTCGTCGGTATCAACTTCGTCATGCCCGAAGACGGCTTCATCTCCATGCGCGACTATACCCTCCACATGCAGATGCTCGACTACCTCCACTCCGTCTATCCCCGCGTTCCCATCAGCCTCCACGCCGGCGAACTCGTTCCCGGCCTCGTTCCCCCCGAGGGCCTGCGTTTCCACATCCGCCAAGCCGTCGAGCTCGGCCACGCCCAGCGCATCGGCCACGGCGTCGACGTCATGTTTGAGGACAACGCCCCCGCCCTGCTCAAGGAACTGGCCGACAAGCACGTCATGATCGAAATCAACCTCAGCTCCAACGAAGGCATCCTCGACATCAAGGGCGATGACCACCCCTTCCCCATCTACCGCCTCAACCACGTCCCCGTCGCGCTATCCACCGACGACGAAGGCGTCAGCCGCATCGACATCACCCACGAATACGTCCGCGCCGCCCTCGACTACAACCTCACCTACCAGGACCTCAAGCAGCTCGCCCGCACCGGCATGGAGCACAACTTCCTCCCCGGCGCCAGCCTCTGGGCCGCCCCCGACGTCTTCACCGCCCCCGCCCCTGCCTGCAACGGCCAGGAACTCGGCGCCGACACCCCCTCACCCGCCTGCAAGTCCTTCCTCGACAGCAGCGAAAAAGCCGCCGCCCAGTGGGAACTCGAACGCCGCTTCCGCGTCTTCGAAAACTACCACCAATAACCGGACCGGGGACCGTCCTTCCCGGCAGGTTTTTCGGAAAGTCTCAATCAAGATGGGTGCCCCATCCATTTCACAGTCCGACCGTGAAATGGGTGGGAGACCACAAACCCAATGCCGCGCAAGCGGCGTCTGCCGCACCGCAGGTGCCCATGGACAACGAACGAATTCGCGAAATATGCCTCGCCCTTCCCCATACAGCCGAAACCCTCAACTGGGGCCACCACCTCGTCTACTGGGTCGGTGACCGCGACATTGGCGGCAAGATGTTCGCCATGACCGATCTGGACGGAACCGGTACCGGCGTCCTCTGGTTCCACTGCGGTGCCGAGCGTTTTCACGAGCTGCTTGAGCGCGAAGGCATCCTCGGCGCCCCGCATCTCGCCCGTGCCTTCTGGGTGGCCGTCGAGCGCTGGGACGTCCTCCGTCCGCGCGAAATCGAAGAAGAGCTCAAGCGCGCCCACGCCCTCATCTTTCAAAAACTCCCCCCGCGCACCAGAGCCGTCCTCGCCATGCCCGAAAAGGAGCGCACAAAGCTTATCCGCGACCGCAAGAAACTCCTGGCCGCCAAAGCCCCCTCCAAACCCGCCCGCCCCAAATCCAAATAACCACCCCGGAGCCCAGGCCCCAGCCGCACGCTTCCGCTACGCCGACCTTTGATGACCTATCCGTCTTCAATGAGCGCTTCGGCGATTTGGCGTCAGCTGAGAATGGGCAAATAGCCTGCCACGTAGGCTCCACAACCCCGATGATGCACGACGTCTGCCTTGGCGCGGTGAAGATGTGGCGCATCGACAAAGCCCGACTATTCCGACAGATAGTTCGGTCTCGCGATACCACAGCGGTCGAAGATCTCCCTGAAAAAGGGAAGCAGGGATGCGTGTGCCGATTCCTTAGCATCGAACATCCCTTTCGCGCGGATGGGATTTGCTGATAGGTACTGGGGGCCGGGACCGGGCCGGTAAAATCCGGGGCGTGCAGGTACATGGAGGCGATAGCCTTTCACTCCTGTGATTCCGCATGTCCATCGATACGGAGGTTCTATGCCAAGGTTTCTTAGAAAGCGGGCATAGCTCTGCAAGCGAGCCGCGTAAATATCCTCTATGAATGGGATTGTCTGGCCAAATCGTAATTGGTCCGTGTCCACGCTCCAGACCTCCCCGGACTCGAATGCAAATACCAACGAGCTTGCGATATTACTCTCCGTTGCATAGGGGGGACAAAGGCCGAAGCCGTCGTCGGCGCGAATTCCAAATACGGTTGACCCTTCCGAGATAGGGCGCAAATCGAAGCTGCCGCTGAGAGCAATTGCGCGGAGCTCGTGAGAAGGCCACTTGGCATCTATCGCGAATGAAGGCATGAGTCGAAGCCACATTGCGGGACCATCCGCAAGAAAGACAGGCGCTTCAGAACCCATCCCAAACGGAAGATTGTCCGATCGAATGCCGATAGGCTCCCCTTTGTCTCGAAATCGTCCCGGACCGTCCCTCTCAGGAGCGGCGGGGAAAGGGGCGGCAAGTCTAACCTCCTCGACTTTGTTGGTTACGCAAAGTGCAATTGCCTCCTTTAGTTGTGCAACCAGCCTGCGGGAAGCCGCCGCGATGTCTTCCTTTGTCGCCTCGGGAGCCAAGCGGAATAGCAGGGGGCCTGCCTTTGCCTTCAAATCAAACGGTAGATCGTCACGGGATCCAAAGTGCTCATTCATCACCATGAGCAGGGCTCCATCTCCGATGGTGCCGAGGGCATAGCCAAGCTCGATAGCAACGTTCGCGTTAATGAGTTTCTTCTCCGGTACATTTTCCCGACCGCTCGCCGCTATCCCCACGGAGGTTACGTCGGCAACGAACACTGTAGCCACAGAGATTTTGTTGAGGATGATTCGTGCGAGGTCGGGGCTGCCGGGAACACCTTGGCGGTCCTGATCGAGATGCAGGGCAGAGCGTGGGTCGCGCCCTTCCGGTTCCTCGACTTCCGCTTCGACCGTCAAATCTGCAATGGCTGCCGAAAGCGCTTCACGAATAAAGTGGCGCCCAATCTTTCCGGGTGTGTCAGACTGCCACGACCAAAAGACTTTCATGCACAGCGTAGCCTCGCAGGTTTATTATCCTACCGTTGCTCGAAGGGATCAAAGGCTCGGATGCTCACGAACTCAAGCACAACACCGGCTCGCCGCCGCTTGCCTAGAGGCTGGCGGCGGGGCGTAAATCCGTAGTGCAACTTGGTTATGGAGATTGCGGTCTTGTGTGCGCGGTTCGACCGCGTGAATGGAGGTTGGCGGCATAGTTGCGATGCCACTCTCGGCGCATTCGCTCCCCTTCAGTGTCAGCTCGATCAAGAGTGATAGCGGCATGGAGCGCATCGCGCTCAAACGTCAGAGCGTCCAGCCATTGACGATCTTGATAGTTGGAGAAATCGCTAAACGATTCCTCTGCGACCTCATGCATTGGCACCTCGTGGAATTTAAGGCGCGACATCCCGAAGCAGGTCCAAGCTAGCAAATCAGCGCACTGAAGTCCCGGCACATCCTTTCGCCTTCTGAATGTATAGTGCCCTTCAAATTGATTGGGAAAGAGGCTATCAAATTGCGCCATGACCATCTCGATCTCGACTTTATCCCTCTTCTCTGCCCAGTCGAATACAAACTCGAAAGGTGCATCTATGTTCCGCTCGCTATGCCAGCGAACAAGCAGATTTAGAAGGGATCGCCATGCCCAAGTGTAATGGTTTTCGCCTCCCACTTCGCGCCATTCTGGTGGCGCTTCGGCGTCGAAGTCCTTTTTGTTGATTGTGAACGAAAATGCCTTGGAAGTATGTTTCTTAATGATTTGACGGGCGCGGCTAAAGACTTTTTGAACCTTTGTTTCATCCCAACCTGCATAAGACTTCGGATTTCGCGCCACGCACTCAGACGCATGCAAGTCCTTGAAGCCGTACTTCGACGCAAACGATGCCCAGGTGCTTTCAAGCGAAAGGATTTGGCGGGCGGGTACTACGAGGACACCTGCAATCGCAGTTGTCTGGTTTGGATCTGATCCGCTGTCATCGACGTAAACCGTGAACATAACAAGTTCCCATCACGCCACCGAGCTCAGTATGCGCTCGCGAGGGCAAGTTACTGGTGCGTCAATTCTATTTCGGCCACTGGAAGTTATGTATTAGTTGACGCCACCAGCCCAATGCTCTCATCCAGCTTGAGTTGCTTGCCGATGGCAGAATAGGTGTCCGAAAACGCCGTTGCGTCCAGAAGCCCCGGGAACCGCCCGCCCATCCCCTCCGTATTCTCCCTTGGGCCGCAAAAAAGGCCTGTCAGGCGGTACGTCATGATCAAATTTCTCCTCTGGTGCATCCTCTTCGTCCTCTGCTGGCCCTTGGCCCTGCTTGCCCTGGTGGCCTATCCCATCGTCTGGCTCCTCCTGCTCCCCTTCCGCGTCGTCGGCATCGCCGTCGGCGGAGCCCTCGAACTGGTCAGCGCCATCATCCTCCTCCCCGTCCGTGTCCTCCGCGCCATCTAGCCTCCCTCAGCCCCTGATCCCTGACCCCTGATCCCTGATCCCTGACCCCTGACCCCTGTTTTTTTGCAGATAATTACGCTCCCGGCGCGCATAATGTATCTGGAATGAATGAACGATGGAGCCACGCAGCGTCTCCAGAGAGGCGTAGTTTCGCCGTCTATTCCCCCAACTCGATTTTCCGCTTTTTCGTCCCAACAGCATGAAAACAAACAAGTTACGCAAAAAATGACCCCCAAATCGCACCTATATTCAAGAAAATAAAAGACTTATCTGCATAAAAATCTAGCCAATTTGAAAAAACAAAGGACTTACGGACACCTGGGTCTCCGAGAAGCTCCGGTTTAGGCCCGATGCGGGCGATGACGCCTTTAGCGTCGAGCGCATTCGCCGCTACAGGCTCAGCATCGCCAGCCGCGAAGTCCAAGTCAAACCAGGCCGATTCCGCCACTCATCCCGCTGGCAATCAGCCCTGACCCGGCCTTGCTTCCCTTGCCCTCGCTGTTCCGCCTCTCCCGAATGACCGTATAACCGAATCGCACCCGGTTGCAGTCCAGCGGGCAGGTGCAGTAGCTTGAGCGCTATGGCAGGTGTTTCTCTGGTCCTGGACAACAAGGTCGCCCTCATCACCGGCGGCTCGCGCGGCATCGGCGCGGAGACCGTGCGCCTCTTCGCCGCCGCCGGCGCCCGCGTGGCCTTCAGCTACGAGAAGGCCCGCGACCTTGCCGAGATCCTTGCCGCCGAGTGCGGCGGATCCAGCCGCTGTGTGCCCATCCAGCAGCAGCTCAGCAGGCCGGAAGACGGCCGAGCCCTCGTCGCCGCCGCCGTCCGCGCCTTTGGCCGACTGGACATGCTGGTGGCCAATCACGGCATCTGGGAAGCCGCCGATGCGCCCATCGCCTCCATGAAGGACTCTCAGTGGCGCCGCACCATGGGAGTGAACCTGGACTCGGTCTTCGGCCTCGTCCAGGCAACGGTGGCGCAGATGGACCGGCAGCTGCGGCCTGATCCGACCGAAGCAGCCGGCCACATCGTCCTCATCAGCTCCACCGCCGGCCAGCGCGGCGAGGCCAACCACGCCGACTACGCCGTGACCAAAGGCGCGCTCATCAGTCTGACAAAGAGCCTGTCCAGCGAACTCGCGCCGAAGGGGATTCGCGTCAACTGCGTTGCTCCCGGCTGGGTGGCCACGGACATGTCCGCGGCAGCGCTCGCCGACGCGGAGTTGGGGCCGAGGATCGCGGCAGGCATTCCGGTGGGCCGCGTTGCCCATGCGCGGGAGATCGCCGGACCGGTATTGTTCTTGTGTACGCCGCTCGCCGGCTTCATCTCCGGCGAGGTGCTGAACGTCAACGGCGGAGCGGTATTGGTGGGATGAGGGAGACGATGCCGATGCGGAGAGTCTTGACGGCGGGGTTGGCACTGGCGCTCTTGGCCTGGCCCCATGGAACGCAGACGCAATCTACAGACGACATTGGCGCCAAGAACGCCAAACAGGCCCGCGCCGTCCTCGACGCCATGGTCCAGGCGCTCGGTGGCCAGGCGTGGCTGACCATGAAGAACGTGGAGCGCCAGGGGCAGATCGCGGCGTTCTTCCACGGCCGCCCGGACCTGGGAACCACCGAGTACTTCGAGTTCCACCAGTGGCCCGACCACGACCGCATCGAGCTCACCAAGCACCGCGACGTGCTGCAGTTCTACGTCGGCCGCACCGGCGAGGAAGTCACCTACAGGGGCAAAGCCACCCTGCCCCAGGACATCGTCGACGACTACCTCCGCCGCCGCGACCACTCCATCGAGACCGTAGTGAAGACCTGGCTCAACGATCCCAAGACCATCCTCATCTACGAGGGCCAGCGCCTCGCCGAGCGTCACCTCGCCGACCAGGTCACCCTCATCTCCGCCGACAATGACTCGGTCACCATCCAGGCCGATACCCAGACCCACCTGCCCCTGCGCCGCACCTTCCAGTGGCGCGACCCCCTCTACAAGGACAAGAACACCGACGCCGAGGAGTACGACGACTACCACGTCATGGACGGCTTCCCCACCCCCTTCACAATCTCCCGCTACAAGAACGACGACGAAATCCGGCAGTACTACATCGTTCATGTTAAGTACAACCAGGAGATCCCGACGGACTTCTGGAGTGTGGACGCCGCAGAGCGGCGGATAAAAAAGTAACCTTTTTCCAGGTGTCCTCCTACGATGCTCGTTGTTTTGCTCGATAAAGTGCCCCATAGTAATCCGACGGCCGCAAAACCGATCCATGCCTTGGTCTCCTGGCTCCAGCGGCTGGCTTCATCAACCCTGCCGAACGGATAAGAGCCGGGCAATCCTTTCCCAGCTTGTACCACAGAAGTGGCAGCATGATATAGCACAATGTCTGCTTGCGTTCCCGTCCATTCTTGAGTAAAACCGAAGCTGACTTCCTCAAAAGCCCGCGCTTGATCGGGGTGGAATTCTCTCGACCGATTTTGACCGGCACAGACATCCTGATTTCAGCGTCAGGCTACCTTGAGGAGGATTACTTCAGATGCAAAGCCTCTTCCCCAGCGATCCCGCAGGAATCCAGGCCTGCAGGGCCCAGGACTCCCGCGAGCCGGTGTACAAAACCCATGGGCACAGGGGATTGAATGGGGTGGCGGATGGGAGAGTCAAACTGGATCCCAGGCCGGAGCATCTCCCCGGTCGCGATGTTGAGAACGAGCTCGAGCGGCAGATTCTCTCCTACAGTCAGCGCTTCGACATCCAGACCGGGCTCCTCAATCATCAGGCCATCCAGGATGCCCTGGCCCTCATGCTGCGCAACCGGGCCGCGGGCCGGGAGGTTGCACTCATCTGGATCGATCTGGTCAATCTCAGGCGGGAGTTTTCGTTGTGGGGGTGGACGGGCGCGGAGGCCCTTGCGCGGCGCGTTGCGGGCACCTTGCGCTCGGTGGTCGCTGCCGATTCGCTCCTGGGCCGTGTCGGCGGTCGCAGCTTTCTGGTGGCCATGGAGGCCTCCAAGCACGACAAGGCCGGCCGGCAGCGGATTCAGGCGGTGGTAGACGCACTCACGCCGGTCCGCCATCGTGGTTCGGAGACGCGCCCTGAAGTGGCAGCGGGCGTGGCCTTCTTTCCCGTGGATACGGACTCGGTTGAGGATCTCGTCCGCTTCGCAAGCCTGGCGGCCATGCGGGCCGGCCATGTGAGGAGCCAGGCGGTGATCCCTTTCCACGCCGGCATGAACAGCCTCATCGTGCGCGACCATGCCCTCGAAGTGGAAATGCGCAGTGGGCTGGAGCAGGGCCAGTTCACGCTCGTCTACCAGCCCAAGGTCGATCTGGCCTCAGGAGAGATTCTTGGCGCTGAGGCGCTCCTCCGCTGGAACCACCCCGAGCGGGGCCAGGTCACTCCGGCCGAGTTCATCCCTATTGCCGAACGCTCCGACCTGATTCATCGCATCTTTGACCTAGGCTTGCGCGCCGCCCTCGAGCAGATGCAGCAATGGCGCAACATGGGGATTCGTCTCCCGCAGATGGCGGTCAACGCCTCGGCGGCCAATGTGCGCTCCGATGACTTTGCCCGATCGGTGCGAACCATCGTGGCAGAGACTCCTATTGGGACCACCGAAGTGGAACTCGAGATGACAGAATCGCTGGCCTTCGAGGATGAAGAGCTATTCATCGCGCGGATGCAGCAGTTGATGGCTATCGGCGTGCGCATCGCCGTCGACGACTTCGGCACTCGCTACACCGGCTTCAACGTGCTCAAGCATCTCCCCCTCGACACCATGAAGATCGACCAGTGCTTTATCCGCGGCATCGACCGCTCGCCCGGCATGCGCTCGCTTTGCCAGACCATTGTGGCCATGGCCCGGCAGTTGAAGCTGCGCACGGTGGCCGAAGGAATTGAGGTAGCCGGTGAGCTCGAAGTGATGCGCGAAATCGGCTGCGACGCCGGACAGGGATACCTATTTCAGCGCCCCGTGCCGGCGGATGAGTTTCTGGACTTCCTTGAGGAGTGGCCGGAACGCAGGCGGGGGTTTGGCTTTGCGAATTCTCACCGGGCGCGCCAGCACAATCCGCTCTATGGCGTCGCGTAGGTAGCCCCTGCGACCAGTCCGCTAGCCCCTTGTTTATAATCCAGACGAGCGCAAAGCGGCTAGGTCCGCTTGCTGTCTGGAGCTACAGAATGACCTTCAACATCCAGGAGATCCTGGGTTTTCTGCCGCACCGCTATCCCTTCCTCCTCATCGACCGGGTGGTCGAGTTTGAGCCCACCAAACGGCTGGTGGCCATCAAGAACGTCACCATCAACGAGCCTTTCTTCCAGGGACATTTTCCCGGCTACCCCATCATGCCCGGTGTCCTCGTGGTCGAGGCCATGGCTCAGGCCGGCGGCATGATCATGATGGCCGAGATTCCCGACCGCGAAAAGAAGCTGGTGGTCTTCACCGGCATCGAGCGGGCCAAATTCCGCCGCCCGGTCACCCCGGGGGACCAGTTGCGCATCGAGGTCGAAGTCCTCTCCTTCCGCCCGCGCGCCGGCCGCATCCTGGGCCGTGCGCTGGTCGACGGCAAGCTGGCCTGTGAGGCGACGCTCACCTGCCAGGTGGTCCCGCGCCTCCGCGAGGCCCGGCCAGCGGCTCCGGAGCCCGCGCCGGAGTCCGGAGCGCCCACCCAAGCCGCAGAGGCGAGGCCGGCGGAGTGAGTATTCATCCCAGCGCGGTCGTGTCTCAGGGAGCCGTAGTCCCGGAATCCTGCACCGTCGGCCCCTTCTGCACCATCGGCCCCGAGGTAGTTCTCGGAGAGCAATGCGTTCTCATCTCCCACGTCGTCCTCGACGGCCGCACCCGCATCGGCTCACGCAATATCTTCCACCCCTTCTCCGCGGTCGGCGTTGCCCCGCAGGATCTCAAGTATGGCGGCGAGCCCACCGAGACCGAGATCGGCGACAACAACACCATCCGCGAGAGCGTCACCATCAGCCGCGGCACCGCAGGCGGCGGAGGCGTCACGCGCCTTGGCTCCGGCTGCCTGCTGATGGCCTGCGTGCACATCGGTCACGACAGCCATGTGGGCAGCCACTGCATTCTGGCCAACGCGGCGACGCTTGCCGGGCACGTGGTCATTGAGGACTACGCGACCGTAGGCGCATTCAGCCCGGTCCATCAACACTGCACGGTGGGTAAGTACGCGTTCATCGGTGGCGGCACCATCGTCACCCAGGACGTGCTGCCCTTCTCGCTCACCTCGTCGCGGCGCGAAAACAAGGCATTCGGCATTAACAAGATCGGTCTCACGCGGCGCGGCTTCACCCCGGAGCGGCTGCGGGTGTTGCAGAAGGCCTTCCGGCTGCTGCTTGGAGCGAAGATGAATACCACGCAGGCCCTGGAGAAGATCAAGGAGCTGGAAGGCGAGGATGTGGCGCTGCTGGCGGCGTTCCTGGAGCGCAGCCAGCGGGGAGTGATTAAGTAGCCTCTGGGAGCCGAACAAGCAAGGAAAGGAAGGCTGTCATGCGGTGCACGGGTTTTTTGCTTTTGGTCCTGCTCTCGGTTGGCACAACCAATTCCGTTCGAGCACAGAATGTTCTGGAGGTCAGTGCGAAGGCAATTCAGCAACATTTCGACCATCAGACTTTTCCTGTCTATCCTCCCATTGCGAAGGCCGCACACGTTCAGGGGACTGTAGTCCTAGACCTTCGGATAGGGGCAACGGGCAAAATTGAGTCGATGAAAGTCGTGAGTGGTCCCCCGATGCTTCAACAAGCCGCGATCGATTGCGTGAAGCAGTGGACATTCCGTCCTTTCGAGAAGGAAGGGAGCCCGGTTGCAGCGCACGGACAGTATTCGATCATCTTCACCCTCGGCGGCGACAGCGGCCCGGCTGACGAACTCACAGCTGAGGCCAACGCCCCCAACCAAGGAGCCCAGAAAACCCCGAGCCAGACAATCACCGTAAACGTCAGGAGCGAGACTCCAATTCAAGGTGCAGACGCCAAGGTTGAACAGGACTTCCATGCAGCCGACGACGCCTGTAAGCAGGGAATTAGCTCAAAGGAGTTCAATGACGCTACGGTGTCGTCCTGCCGGGAGGCGGCCGTACTGGCCGGAGAGCTGCCTACAGAGGGAAACTACATCGCAAAGAGATCCGCGTTTGTCTACGCCGCTACCGCATACGGCAATGTCGGACGCTTTCAAGAGGCCCTCTCGTGGGCGGTCAAGGCAGTTGAAGTCGTGAAGCTTGGTCACGATAGCGATAGCGGAAAAAATGCCGCTTATTCCACCAAGGGGGAGATTGAAGCATTGCTGGGAGACTATGCGGCGTCAGAACAAGACCTGTCTCAGGCTGAGGAGCCAATAAGGCAGAAGATTGTTCAGGAAGGGAAGGATACACTGCAATCGACGGACCCCTACCTGGTTAAGACTCTCGTTCGAGATTTGACTCTTCATGCGAAGGTGCTCCAGCAGCTCAACCGTCCCGACGAGGCGCAGAAGAAGCTAGATGAGGCGGCTCAATTGACAAAATGAGTCCTAGAAATCAAATCTCAATGGATCACAATCCATGAAACTCGGCCTCATTGCCGGCAACGGCCGCTTCCCGTTCCTGCTGCTGGATGCGGCGCGGGCGCAAGGGCTGGCAGTGACCGTGGCGGCCATCCGCGAGGAGACCGACGCCGAGATGGACCGTCGTGCGGGGGCGGACCCCTGCATCTCGGTCTACTGGCTCTCCCTCGGAGAGCTGTCGCGGCTAATCGAGGTCTTCCACAAGGAGGGCGTGACCAAAGCCGTCATGGCCGGCCAGGTCAA
>DATNHL010000078.1:0-10519 GCA_035604995.1 Occallatibacter sp.
CATCGATCAACAGCACGCATGGCTTCTCGCATTCGAGAGCGCGCATGAGCGGGCCGGGCCGAAAGAAGTCGCGGCCCTTGAGGTTGGCCTGCAACTCGCGCCAGCTCCCCGCCTTTCCATTCGTGTCCTGCCCCTTCGAGAACTCCAAGTAGAGCCGCTGGAGGCTCTCGTCGAACCGCCCAATCGCCTTGTCTTCAGTGACGCCTCGGTAGCATTGAAGCCGCTCGATATGCGTTCCGGCCGCCTGCGCAACAGAGACCGCCAGTTGCGTTTTCCCACTCCCCGCAGGCCCTTCGAGCAGCAGTGGCTTTTGCAACTTGGCAGCCAAGAAGACAATCCGGGTCATCACCGGATCGATGAAGTACCCGGTTGCCTTGAGCCGTTCCATGAGGTCATCGAATGACTCAAACATCCCGCCCCCTATTCGTCGGTGACAGGATGGTTCAGACTCGCAACTCGGTCAAATTCGCATGCGGCGTCCTTCCCGCAGCTTGCGTCTGTGGCCGAAACCACGTCTACTGAAGCCCGAATGCACCCTCAGCCGGCCAATGGAACTGTTTGCGTGCCCGGAGATTCCTTTGCCTCCCGCTTTTGTTTTGAAGACTGCCGGCTACCTGCTAGCTTCTTCAGAGCGTCCTGGACATCGGTTCGCGAAACAATGGCGTTTCTTTAAAAGACACTGTGAGTGCGCCTTCCGCCGGTTTTCATGATTCCGTCGTCCGCAATCCCAGCACTCCGGAAATTGCGAGAGGCTGTGCTGCCCAGATCTTGGAAAAGCAATCCTGGTGCGCCGGCAGCGGTACGTGCCTAACCCCATGTACCTCTCGAAAATCACGGAACCCGTTCCCATAGGGTCCTCAAAGAGATATTCCTGTGCGCCTTTCCAAGCTCGGTCCTCACGGGCGGGTAGACGGAATGTCTTTTTCATGGCTTCTCTAAGCACTCCTCCTTTGCCCAGTAGTGCGAGGTCATTTGACCGAATCGATGACCTGTTTTACACATTGCTCTCACGATTTCCACAAGACGTGGAAAAGCGGGCCAATGTCGGCCGTGGAGATCAACATCAGCTCTCGTCCAAGCCAACCCCGGAATTTGAGGTGATTTATGACCAATGCAGCGATCCAACTACTTGGCATTACTGAAGATCTCGCGATGACTGCACGTTCTTCTGGTATGGAAGTTCTGGAGGACGTTCCGGAATTGGAAGCCCGTGGCCAACTCCATATCCTCCAGAATTCAACCCCGGGACTGCGCACTGCGGCCCAAGCAGAAACCGCGCGCCGTTCTGA
Organism: Occallatibacter sp.; assembly: GCA_035604995.1. Classification (GTDB taxonomy): domain Bacteria; phylum Acidobacteriota; class Terriglobia; order Terriglobales; family Acidobacteriaceae; genus Telmatobacter. The sequence goes on from DATNHL010000078.1 coordinate 1,290, forward strand.
AGCACCGAATCTCGTCGGCGATCACCAGACTCCGGACCATCGCCTGGTTCCGCAATCACCCGGTCATGACCGACTCTTGAATGCCCGTCAGGTAGCCGAAAAACTGGGCGTCTCGGAACGCTGGGTGCGAGACCATACCACTCGAAGAGCCCCGCAAATCAGAGCAGTTAAACTGGGCAGCCTTATCCGGTATCGGTGGGCTGATGTTGAAGTCTTCATGGCAAACCTTGATACATCCCGGACTTCCCAGCGCCCGCGATTTGGTGTATGAAGGAATTGTTCTCCACGACCAGGGCCGGAAGCAGAATACGGAGAACAATATGGCAATGAAGTACCAGCAGGGCACCGTCTACCTTTGCGGCCAGAAGGTGAAGATGTGGTACGGCAAGTACCTGATCTACGGGAGGGATCAGGATGGAAAGGAGGTTCGCAGGCACCGCAACGTTCGGATCTGCCCCAAGGCGAATACGCCCAAATGGAAAGCCGAGCAGTTGCTGCGGGAGATCATTCTGAAGGAAGCCGGCGCCGCTGTTTCGCCCCGGACGCTTCTTGCAGATGATTCAGTCACTTTTCGCTGGTTCGTCAATGAGCGGTACATTCCGATGCGGCGGGGAAAGTGGAGTCCCGCTTACCGAAAGACGAACACCTATCAGCTTGAGCATTATCTGGTCTCGCAATTTGGAGATCTTCCACTCCGTAAACTGGATGCTTTTGGAATCCAGATTTGGCTGAACGGACTGGCGGACAAGGGCTATTCGCAAGCCGTGGTCCACCAGTGCTTCTCCAATATACGGGCGATTACCCACACGGCCAAGAAGCAAAAATTCCTGGCCGAGGATCCCGGAGAAGACGTGACCATGCCTCAGACCAAGCCGGTAGAAAGACCCGTGATGATGCGGGAACAGATACTGGCGCTGATTGGAGCCATCGAGGATGCACACGATCTGTGCCTGTTGCACGTAGGAATCTTTTGCGGACTGCGTGCCAGCGAAATCATGGGGCTGCAGTGGAAGTCCTGGACCGGAGAGGCGCTCATGCCTCACGGCATGGCGTACGACGGGCAGTTCTATGCGGGCAGGCTAAAGACACGGCAAAGCAAGGCGCCTATTCCGGTGCCAGAGCAGGTGCGGCCCGTCATTGAAGCGTGGCGCAGTATCTGCAATGACACCTCACCGGAGGCCTTGATGTTCCCCACCTTCGGGCGCGGGGAACGAAAGGGCCAGGCGGTGCCGCGCTGGGGCAAGAATTTCCTCAAGTGGAGAATCATCCCGATCGCCAAGAAACTTGGCATCCCAGATCGCCTCGTCACTTTTCAGGTAATGCGGCGCACGCTGGGAACCGACATGCAGGAACACGGAACTCTGAAGGACACTCAGAGTATGTTGCGGCACGCGAGTATCCAGACGACCGGGGACGTGTACGTACAGACGATCGACAAGAGGGTCCTCCACGCGGTCAATTCGCGCACCGATGCAGTGCTCGAAGGCTGGACGGCGCCAGTTGGAACGTTTGGCCTGAAAGGACGGAATCTTCGGGGCCCAAGGGGTCCGAAAGCAATTCGGCGAAGTTCGGCGAAGCCTGAAGAAGAGGTACTTGTAAGTTGTTGATTCTATGGTGGACGCGGTAGGAATCGAACCTACAACCTGTCGGTTAAGAGCCGAATGCTCTGCCAGTTGAGCTACGCGTCCAGAGGACTATGATTTGCCGTGCTGCGGAGGCATTGAGCACACGGCGCGGTCAGGCGGAAAATCCATGCTGGCCCATGAAGAATATAGCACAATCTGAAGGGGATTCCAAAGCCGCGGAAAAAGCCGCCGTGTCCTGCTGCTTGGTGCCGGGTTGGAACAATCCGCGAACGGTGCGGGAAGGAACAAGCCTCAGAAGTTGAAGGCTAGGCCGCCGCTGATGCCCCGCTGATCCTGCGCGAACACGAGCAGCGATCCATCGCTCAACAGGTAGGGCCGGTAACCCTGGGCAAGCAGATTGCGCAGGTTGAACACGGCCTCAAAACCGCCCGCGCCATCGCCCCGGATATGAATGGGCTGGCGCATCTGGAAGTTCAGGTAAGGGTCGGCTGCATCCTGGGAAAAAGAAGCCACCGAGGTGACCGTCGCTTCCGGCTGCCAGCGGTAGGTTGCACGCCAGCGGGTGCCGCTGCCGTCGATGGTGCCGGAAAGCGAAATCGAGTAAGTCTGCGCATGGCGCGGACGGGCTGAGCCAAGCAGCTGAACCAGGGTCGCAGGCTGTGACGGCGCAGCCAGCACCAGCGCATTGCCGTTCGCATAGCTCACCCGGACCCGGTGGCCTGCGGGAAGCCTGCGTTCCACCGTCGCCACCACCCCCGCAGTGGAGAATCCCGGCCCGGCTGCACGAACAAGCCCGCTGGCGGGGTCCATCAGCAGCTGAGCAGCCCCGGAAGTCGCAGCCAGGGTGCCGGCGACAGGCCGGTACGCGGCCTCCATCACCGGGTTATCCATCCTGTCGCTGAAGACCACAACGGAAACGGCTGAGTCCTCGGTGCGGCGTTCCCAGCCAATCTCCTGGTGCAGGCCATGCTCCATGGCCAACTGTCCATTGCGCATGGATAGCGCCGGCAGCCAGGCCTGAGCTTGCGTGTCGTCGATATCGGGCGAAGCCGGAACGGCTGTCGCCATGCGGTAGTGTACCGTGGAGTCGCCATCGCGCCAGGCCACTCGAGCAAAAGGCAGCGCCGCGGCAATCGTGTTCGGCGAGTTCCCCGCGAAACGCGCGAGCACCTGCGTGGACCCAACCTCGGCCTGCCACTCGTCGCCCAGTTCCATCGTCTCCCAGGAGCGGATGGCCGCCTCGTCCAGCCCGTAGCTCCCACCAGCATTGATCTCAGGATGAATGGCAACCGCGGCCACCGACTCCACCGAGCCTGCAAAGCCCAGGTCCTGCCGGAAGCCCAGCATGGATTCCAGCCCCGCGTCCGATCCGGGAGCAAAATCCACCTGCGCCAGCAGCTCGCGGCTGTTGGCTGGCGTCTCTTCCACGGCCGCCGAAACCCGCTCCCCGCTCTCCCCAAATGTTCCCTGTTGGCCCGTCGCCACCAGGCGCGCTTTCAGCTTGTGCGATCCGGCGGAGCCGTCCGAGACCACGACCAGTGGCCCGTCTTCCAGCCAGCGCAGCAGCGGCCGGTTGGCCGCCGATCGCAGCGTCCACTTCCAGTCGTCCTGTTCCGCATTGGCCGCGCGCGGTTCTGAGGGCAGCCACTGCATCACCTCGTAGAGCGTATTAAGCGTGAGGTTGACCACGGCGCTCGAGCGCACGCGGACATCTTCCCGCAGAGACGGCAGAAACGACGTGCCCAGCGCCTTGACCGCATAACGGCCGGGCCGCACCGAAGGGATGCTGTAGTGGCCGGTGCTGTTGGTGTAAACGGTGGCAATCACCGTCAGATCGGGGCGCAGCAGTTCAACCTCGGCGCCAATCTGCGCCATGCCCGAGGAGTCGCACACCACCCCCGTCACCGTTCCGGGGGCAGCTCCGTAGACCGAAGCGCTCCCCAGAGCGATCAGCGCCGCAAACAACGCGAGATGAGGCCTACTCATGATCACATTCGGTGACTTGGCGGCGTCCCTGGCTGGAGTCTTGCAAACTGAACCCGCGCGGCCTCCCAGATCTGGTGTCTGGTGCCCCTGCTGCGCGGGATACATCCTATTCCACGACAAAAGGTGCCGATTGCGCAATCTCTTGTTTCGAGATTGTGTCGTTTATTTTGATCGTCACCTTGTATTTTCCTGGTTGCAGACCCGCCATGGGCAGAGTTTTCTCCACCGTCAACTGGTCGCTGTGCGCCCCCAGGTCCTTTGACTCAAGCTGCTTCTCGAATACCACTGCGTTCGTCGCGGTGTCCACAATCTGGTAGGTCACCGTGGCCTCGTTGCTCTTGGTGGCTTCGTCAATACCAAGATTGTAAACCTGCATCCAGAAGTTCAGCTGCTGGTTCCGCTTGAAGCTCACCGGGGTGGCCCGGTTGGAGGTGACCCGCGGACATATGTGCGTGTTCCCAATCACGCAGGTACCTTCGCCGATGTCCCGGGACGAGACCAGGTTCATCTCATCGCCCAGAATCAGAGACGAGGTGGCAAGCTTTTCGTCGTGGAAGGTGGGAACTTCAAGACTGGCGCCATAGAGGCCGACGTGGTCGGGGTTGTTCACGTCCTTGATGGCGATATCGAGCCGATAGAGGCCGGGGAGCAGGGGAAGCGCCTTCCAGTACACCGACTTGCGCTCCTGCGCTTTCTCCAGCAACTCGGCCGGCTGCTCCACCTGCACCGTATCTTCCTGGCTCTGCACCGTCTTGTGGGTCAGGGTCGTGACCTTGATCAAGATGTTCACGACCCCCTTGGAGACCCCGTCCTTGGTCACAAAAGTGATGTCGCGGTTCTTCAACTGCAGGGTCACGGGCACCAGCACCGTGCTGTCGGTCACCTTGACGAAGTCGGTGCGGACGTCGAACGGGAACACCGGCCCGCTCATGATCTTGTGCTCGGAGATGAAGTTCTCCAGGTCGGTGAACTTGATGGGCGGCGGCGCCATAATCTTGGCTGCCAGTTCGATGCGGTCAAACTCCTTGGACGCCTGCGATGACGACAGGGGCCCGGTGCCCAGGCTCTCCAGCCCGCCCTTGAAACGGTCGGCCTTCTTGGCCTGGCCCATCTCCTCCCACTGCGTCTGGCCGGCGCCGGGAACATGCAGCAAGGCATCCTTCTCGCTGCGATCGATGGTGAAGTGGTAGTCGCCGCACTGGCAGGTATCCACAAACTCCAGGTCGATGTTGTCGCCGATGCCCTCGAGGTAGCGGTAGTGCCAGGTCTCGAACGGGAAGGTCGACGTCTCACCGCCGCCCTCGTCCATGGGCCGCTGGTAGCTGCCGCCGGAAGGGTGCGAGTCGATCGAGTCCGGCTTGCCGAAGGAAATATAGATGTGGCCGCGATCCGTCTTCCAGCCCGGCTTGCCGGCGGCAAAATGCTCGTTGGCGTAGGCGATGCGCCGGTAGTGCTCCTCGCGGAACTCGTTCTCGGGAGAGTCGGGATTCGGATTGCGGCGCAGCCAGAACTGCTCGATGAAGGCGTCGCGCTCCTCATCGTTGCTGAGCTGCTTGAAAGCCCGCGTCTCTTCGTCCGAGATAATCCAGATCACGTCCTGGTTGAGCCACGTCTTGTAAGCGCCCTTCAACTCCTGCCGGACGGCCTTTTGCGCTGCGAATTTCTCCTTGTCGGAGCGCTCCCGCTTCAGCGGGTCCGGTTCCTGGGTCTGGCCCTGCCCGGCTGCCGGTTGAGCCTGCTGCTGTCCCGCGGCCGCCGATGCGGCCGCGTCCTGGGCCCGAAGCCCCTCAGCGGAGGTAGAAACCAGGCCGCAACCCAGCGCGACAACCAGAAACATACGACTGTTGAACGTCATTGCCTTGAAAACTCCTGCGTTCTCTTATTCTACGGGTCCCGATGAGGCTGGGCAACATACACTTTGGAGTCGGCTGGCGGTTGGACGGCGATTCCCCTCGAAGGTAACCTGAAATCAGCCCCCGGACAGGCAAAAATTCCCCCGTACTGCAGGTTTTGAGACCTCCCTGCCGCTTCAGCCGTCCAAAAGGAAGACGCAATTTTATAAGGCCGTCTTCTGCGGCGCTGTTGATTTTGCTCGACTGTTCCCAGCGGCGATTTGAATCGGTCTTCCGGGGAAGGATTCGTTCAGCCCGCCCGCTCATCGCGCCGGTTGGCCCTCTTGAAGGCGCTCAACCGATTTAACACAAGCAGGGAACCATACCCGCAATAATTGCGTAGACTGAAACTGGAGAGACCTGGAGCACGAAGCGCACATGAAAAAGATCCTCTTGATTGTCCTCGCCGTGGTGCTGTCTGCCGTACTTGTGGCCGTGTTCATCTGGAGGCAGCAGGCCGGCTACACCAAGGTTCTGACTGCCAAGATCGTAAAGCAGGACCTGTCCACAGTCGTCAGCGGCACCGGCCAAATCAAAGCCAAGAACTACGTCAACCTCGGCGCCACGGCCATGGGCCGCGTCACCCACTTCTCTGTGAAGGAGGGCGACATGGTCAAGAAGGGCGAGATCGTGGCCACCATCGAGCACGTCCAGCAGGAAGCCAACGTTCAAGGCCAGGAGGCTACCATCGCCGCCGCCAAAACCGACATTGCTTCCTACGTTGCCGCGGAAAAGACCGCCGAGGCCAACGTCGACCACGCCAAGGCCGACCTCGAACAGAAGAAGCTGGACTGGGACCGCGCCCAGGCGCTCTATAAAGACGGCATCATGGCCAAGCAGGACTACGACGCCAAAAAAGCCGCCTATGACCTCGATCTCGCGTCCGTGGCCCAGGCCGTTGCCCAGCTCAACCAGGCCAAGGCGCAGACCGAATCGGCTCGCGGACACCTGGGCACCGCCGTGGCCAACCTCACCTTCAACAAGGACCTGCTCGCCAGGACCGTGGCCATCGCTCCCTTTGACGGAATCGTCACCAACGAGCCCATCCGCGAAGGCGAAACTGTAGTCGAGGGCATCCAGAACGCCGAAGGCTCCACGCTGATGACCATCGCCGACATGAGCGTGGTCACCGCCGAGGTCAAGGTGGACGAGACCGACATCGTCAATATCCAGCTGGGCCAGCCTTCCGACGTCACCGTCGATGCCCTTCCCGGCAAGGTCTTCAAGGGACACGTCACTTTGGTCGGCGACCAGGCGCTGCTGCGCTCCACCGGCGTGGCCACCTCGCAGTCCACCACCGGCACAGAAGAGGCCAAGGACTTCAAGGTCGTGGTCACCCTGGATAACCCGTCCAACGAACTGCGCCCCGGCCTGTCCACCACCGCCAAGATCACCACCGCGCACAAGACCAATGTGCTCTCGCTGCCCATCCAGGCCCTCACCATGCACGATCCCAACGACGACAAGCCGAAGGGCCAGGGTGGAGTGCAGGCCGCATCCAGCACACCCGCCCCCAAGAGCAACCCGGTGCAGGGCGTCTACGTGCTCGATAAGGACAAGAGCGGCAAGCTGCGCGTCAAGTTTGTGCCCGTCACCACCGGCATCACCGGCGCAACCGACATCGAGGTCGTCTCCGGGCTCACTGAAGGGCAGGAGATCGTCACCGGCCCCTTCAAAACCCTGCGCACCCTCAAGAGCGGTTCGCTGGTCAAGCGGGACACCGAAAAGCCGGCCGCGCCGGCCTCCGGCTCGTCGTCCTGATGTTTATTCGGTCGCAAACGAACCCTTCCCGCGCGGGCTTCGTCAATCATTGAAGGATTCACCCCCGGATGACCGGATCTGGACGGCTGGAAGCAGATGGCCGCAACCGGACAACAACAACCCGGGCAAAGGATGAGATTAGGATGGCTCTGGAAAGCATCGGCAGCGAGGAACTCGCGCAATCGGCGAATGGCAAGCAAGGCAACGTGATCGTCGTCGAAGACCTGTGGCGCACCTACGATATGGGCATGGAGCAGCAGGTGCAGGCCCTGCGCGGCATCTCCATGAGCATCAAGCACAACGAGTATGTGGCCATCATGGGCCCCTCGGGCTCTGGCAAGTCCACGCTCATGAACCTGATCGGCTGCCTCGACACGCCTTCCAAGGGCAAGTACTGGCTCAACGGCCAGTTGGTCAGCGAGCTGGACGACGACCAGTTGGCGCGCATCCGCAACAAGGAGATCGGCTTCGTCTTCCAGACCTTCAACCTGCTCGCCCGCGCCACTTCGCTCCATAATGTCGAGCTGCCGCTCATTTATAACGGCACGCCCGCGACGGCCCGCATCGCCCGCGCCAAGGAGTCGCTTACCAACGTGGGCCTGGAAGACCGCATGAACCATAAACCCAACGAGCTCTCCGGCGGCCAGCGCCAGCGCGTCGCCATCGCCCGCGCCCTGGTCAACCGGCCCTCCATCATCCTGGCCGACGAGCCCACTGGAAACCTCGACTCCAAGACCGGCCTGGAGATCATGGCCCTCTTCGACACCCTCCACGCCGACGGCAACACCATCGTCCTGGTCACCCACGAGCCCGACATCGCCGATTACGCCCATCGCGTCGTCCACATCCGCGACGGCCAGATCTACTCCGACGAGCCCTCCAAACGCTTCCGCTAACGCCGCGGCGACCTCAACTTTCCTCTATCTATTTGATAAATAATACGATTGGCATCCTGAGCTGCGCCTCTCGCAATCTTATCGCGTGAGGCGCAGTCGAAAGCCTGCCCTGAGCTTGTCGAAGGGGACCTGCGTTTGGATTCTTGTCCAGTTTCTCTTCCCTCCCCCGCAGCAGGAATTTCCGCTTCTCTCCGGTTCATGTTTTTCAAGGCAAAGCCGATATACCGTCTGTTGGCCCAAGAGTGCTGGTTTGGGCCAAGGAGGCGAGGCACGTTGAGAATTATGCAGAGCGCCGCTCAGTTCCAGCCGCAGTTTTCCGCCCCCGGCCCCTCTCTCGTTGAGGTTGATGCGCCGCAGCCCGTGCACATCGTGGGCGTCAGCGCTGCCTGGCGCAAATTGCTCATGCAAGCGGAGATGGCCGCGCCCCATGTGCATGTGGCCGCCATTGAAGGCGAGCACGGCGCCGGCAAGCAGACCCTGGCCCGCTACCTCTTCAGCCGCTCTCCGCTGGCTGGCTCCACGTTTCAGCGCCGCGATGCCCGCGAGTGGCTGGTCACCGACGCCGACCCCAACACCCTGGTCGGCTTCACCTATCTCGATCGCGTCGACCTCCTCGCCCCTCCCGGCCAGGGCCTGCTCCTTGGCGTGCTCAAGGCCATGCAGGACCGCCCGCCCGGCCGCGCCGTCCTTCTCGCCTCCTCGCAAACCCCGCTGCGCCAGATGGCCGGCCAGGGCCTTCTGCTGCCCGACCTCGCCTTCCGCCTCAGTGCCGTCCGCTTCGCCATTCCGCCGCTGCGCTTGCGCCGCGAAGACATCGCCCCGCTCGCCCAGGCCCTGCTCGACCGGATCTGTACCCGCTACCAGCAGCGCCCTGTCGTGCTCGGCCCCGGCGCTCTGGCCCGGCTCCTGCAGCACTCCTGGCCCGGCAATGTCCGCGAACTGGCCTCCGTCCTCGAAACTGCCTTGCTCGAAGCCGTCAACGGAGTTATCCGTCCCGATGACCTCAATCTGCCCAACGGCCAGGAAGCCCCGGAGCAGGTTGCCCAGCCCGTCGCCCATGCGGACAATCTCTCTCTCGATGCAATCATTCACCACCACGTGCAGTATGT
>DATNHL010000079.1:0-8974 GCA_035604995.1 Occallatibacter sp.
AACGGGCCTGCCGTCGGCAGCCGGTTGGTACACCACCGGCTTGTGGAAGCGGACTTCACCGTCGTCGCTGCGGACGACCAGGTCGCCCTGGGCATCGATGCGCAGCGGCATCCAGCCTGCGGACTGGCCATCAGAACTCCCCGAAACGGCCAGCACGATCGCCTTTGGGTCAGCGCCCGGAGCGACCACGAAGTCATACTCCAATTGGCGCTGGTTGCCGTAGTAGACGAGATCGATGCCGGAATAGACGCCCTCGTACCTCACCTTGGCATAGCTGGGCACGTTGGTCCGCCACTTTGTGGGATCGTTGCCGATAAAGTAGTTGCTCTTGCCCGGCAGCTCATCCGTCCCCCTTACCTTGGCGCCCGGGTTGGCGCCCACCAGCTTCATGCGCATGACCGCTGGCGCTTGGGATTCGACGCCAGCGCTCGGACGAAACGGCAGTCGCGCTTCCCTGGGTTGTAAGGGACCGCCGCTTGCCTTCCCACTCGGCCTGCGCAGAGCGAGAACGGCCTCGTTGCCTGTCAGGAAAAGCGTGTAGCCGTTGCCGCGGGAGATGAATTTCGCTTGCGCGTCCGTCTGGCCCCGGTTGGCTTCGAAGCTCAAGGGCAATTTGGCGTAGGACTGAACCACATGCTCTTGCGCTGCCAAACCTGCCGGGAGGCCAGGCGCAGGCGAAAGAGTGGTCGAAGCCTTGCCACTGTTGGAACCTGCCTGAGACGTCGGCGGAGTCAGGGTGAGCAACCCTGCAAGCACTGCAAGGCCGCACGCAACTGCAAGAGTGTTTTTCGTCATGGCGCTTCTCCGGTTAATTTTCTGGGGCCTGTGGTCAGCCTTTGGCCAAAAGTGGCTGGGGCGAGAAAGAACCTGCCCACACTTACTGTGAAAACGCTATAGCTGTTAGCTCTTGGCTCTTAGCCTTGGCCAAAAGCAAAGAGCCAAAAGCCAAGAGCCAAATAGAAGGTCCGCAGGCGCAACCCACGGATCCCCGGGGCATCAGCGAACCGTCGGGTTGTGGTTGCTCGCCAGCCAGCCAGCCTTGATGTTGGTCTTCGTTTTCATCAGACCTCCTTTCAGGAGACAGTTGTGTTGTGGTTGGCCGTCGGCTTCCCGGCCTTGGCTCGCGTCCTGGTCGGAACGCAAGATGGTCAATAAATGACGATCGACACGGTGTCCAGCGCGAAGGCGCCGCGGCCATAGGTCGCCGCGTAGATTGTGCCATCGGCTGGGTTCACCCTCAGTTTCGTAACGAAGGCCCCCGGCGGCATCCCATTGTTGAAGGACTGCCAGCTCCACTGGCCGGTGGCATCACGCACGCCCCTAAAAACACCCTGGCCCTGCGTCCCCGCGTAGAGGACGTCGGGCTCGAACGGATTCGAGGCGAGCGTCATCACCAGCGCGGGGGGCAGGTTCGCGGTGATGTCTTGTCCGTCCCAATGCACCACGGGTGGCTCGATCGTGATTCCGCCGTTTTGCGCCACTGGGTTGATCTCGAAGATGCGCCCGGCACCAGCATTGGCCGGGGTTCCGGCACCAGCATTTGCCGGCGTATTCAGGGCTACGAAGTAGCTCGCTGTTCTGGCGACGTCCGGAACGATCGCCGTGACCGACCCCGCCAGTGCGCTCCACACCTTGGCCATGGCGTCTGGGCTGAAGTTGATGTAGACGGAGCCGAGGTTTCCGCCCGCGAGAAACAGCCCGATGCTCGAATCGTAAGCCACACGGCGCAACACTTCGCCGTCCGCAGGCGCGAAGAGCGGGTACCAGGGTGGTCCCGTCCAGAGGCCGCCGTTACAATTCGGGCCGCTGGCACCGACCGTCGTGAGGAGGTGCCAGGCAGTGTTGGTGGTGGCGATGAACTCCGTGTAGAGAGCCGGTAACCACTCGGAGTAGGTGAGGCAGCCCTCCGGCAGCCCATTGTACGGGTCCACTCCCGTCGGGTTATCACCGACTTCCCACTGCCAAAGCGGGCTCCCGTCGCGAATCCCGTTCTGGATTCGCGAGATGTGGTTGACCGCCTGGCCCATGGTGTATTGCACGGTCGGGTCCAGCGGGTCGACCACCGCGATTGCCGTGTCCCCGTTTCCGTCATCGAGCGCGTACCACACCGGCGTGCTCAGGTCACTGGAGGAGGTGGCGTTGTCTTGCGACCCTCCCACCAAAAAGCGCGGGAGAGCCCCGCCATAGTCCAAGGCCAAGAACTCCGTTACGCTCAGCCCCTCGGCATTGAAGGCCCAAGACTGGCCGCCGTCGTTCGATCGGTACAGGCCGCCGTCGTTCCCCTCGAAGAGGACACCCGGGGCTATGGGGTGGAAGACCAACGCATGGTGGTCGTCGTGTAATCCCCGCACCGCCTGGAAGGTGGCGCCTCCGTCCGTGGACCGGCACAGCCTGACGCCCCCCTTGTACAGGAGGCTCGGGTTAGTGGGATCGGCTTTCAGGTAGCTCCATTCGGAAACCGGACCGATGCACGGGGTCTGGTCCCCCGAAGAGAGCAGTTCCCACGCCCGCCCCAGCGGGAGGATGGGTCCAATGGCTGGTCCAAGCCCGGCTGATCCCCCCGCTATCACGAAGCACGGTTGGCCCGAGCTGCGCCACAGCTGGTGCTGCGTGCCGTTCTTGACGCCGACCCACAGTGTCGCGCCCGACTGGGCCACCCAGACTGCCGCCGTCGGCGGGAAGGTCGGGAGTGGAGCCCAGGGGCACCCCTGCAGCTTCTGCCAGGAGCCCGGCGTGAGTCCGCCGGTGAAGGTCTCGTACACCCCCGGCACCCCCGGCGCTGGCAACGCGTCCACCGTGGCGAGCAGATGATTCGGAAAGGAGCGATCCTGGACCAGGCTCTGGATGGTGGCACCCGCACCCAGCACGGGCGGCAACCAGGTGACGCCGCCGTCGCGGGAGATGCGCAGGCCGTTCTGGGTGGTTAGGTAGAGGCGCACTTCATTGAACGGCGACGGAAGGAGGAGTCCCGGCGCGGCGAGCCCGGGCTGGGCAGCTGTTGCAGCGCCGACGTCATTTGGGGCTGCCAGTGTCCCGGCCAGGATAGTGGGCCGGAACGATTCCACGATGAAGGCACCCCCGTCGTTGCCCAGCCCCTTGAGATCCTGCCCGTTCAGCAACGTCCAGACGTGGCCGCCATCCCTCGAGCCGAAGATCCCCGCCGGAGAGGCGATAAAGACGTGCGCCGGGCTGTTCGGATCCACCGCGACCGCGTTGATGTTGACCGTCGGCAGGGCATCGGTGAGCGGCTCCCAGTGCGCTCCCCCGTCGGTTGTCTTCCACAGACCCGAGGCGCGTGCTCCGGCGTAGAGGGTGCTGGTGGAGGACGGATCAACCGCGATGGTGGTTATCCTGCCCACCCCGGCAGGGAATCCTGCCGTGGCCATAATCACGGAGGGACCCAGTGGCCGCCACCGCCCCACCGCGGGCACGCCCGCCACAAATTGGTATGACGCGGTGTTGTTGTTCCCCGCCGTCACGGTGATGGTGAAGTCCGTCGCGGATGTGGTGGTGGTGATGGAAAAGAACGCGGTGGCGCCCGGCAGGAGGGGCGGGGTGGCGAGGATGGTCGAGCCGCCCGCCGACTGGACGGTGGTGCTCGACGCCGCTGCGCGCGCAGCTCCTTGGTTTACGATCTGGAAGCTGGCGGTGACCTGCCGCTCGCCGCTCGCGTCCGGCATGGTCGCATAGACGGAGAGGGCTTCCACCACCAGATTCGGCAGCGCCTGCGCCCGCGCGGGCAGAGGGTTGGCTATCCAGATCGCAACCGCAGCCAACGGAATGGCGGACACAAGGAGTAAGCGCAGTCTAGTCATCGGCCCTTTCATGGGTGTTCTCCTTCAATAGGATTTTGGGGGCCCGGGGCCGGTGCCCACCCCAGCTTCGTTGCTCGGGTGGGGTTCGATTTTCACGGGCGCTTGCTTTCAGCACATGTCTGCTTGCCACGTTGGCTGTGAGCTCTTAGCCCTTAGAAAAGCTAAGAGCCAAATAGAAGGTCCGCAGGCGCAACCCACGGACCCCCGGGGATCAGCGAACCGTCGTATTGTGATTGGCCGCCAGCTTCCCGGCCTTAACGCGAGTCTTGACTTTCATGGAACCTCCTTTCAGCGCACCGTCGTGTTGTGGTTGCTTGACAGCCTGCCGGCCTTGATTCTGGTCTTGACGTTCATAGGAACCTCCTTTCAGCGAACAGTTGGGTTGTGGTTGCTGGCCAGTTTCCCGGCCTTGATTCTGGTTTTGACGTTCATTTTCCCCCCTCTTACTGCGTTTGCGGGGGGAGTGGTCCCTCGTGGATGCCATCCTCCCCCTCTATCTATGAATATCGGAAATGGAAGGAAGAAGACGACAGGTGAAAGACATTTCGAGGGAGGGCCTGGCGGAGTGACACGACTTCCAGCCCGGATTCGAACATCTCCGCGGCCAGGGTGCGCAGCCCACGGCAGAGGGTTGCCAATCCCCCCTTGTGTAAATCGTGTAAATGACGCATCACCCGAGACTGCGACGCAGAACCCAAGTCTGCGGCACATCGTCGTAGCGCTTCAATCGCGTTTGGTACGTGGGGTGTCGGTTTCCGCAAGCAGCCGGGCGCTGCGGGTATCGGGATGATCCGGGCCGAGGGCATTTTGAAGGTGTTCCGCCGCAGAGTGGAAAGCGGCGCGAGCTTCGTCGCCTTTGCCCTGGGCCTGAAGCGCGCGCCCGAGGGTCAGGTAGGCGCGTCCCAGGTTTCCGGAAAAAGTCCCCGGCTGGGCCGCAACTTGCAATAGGCTCAGCGCTCGCGCGGCGTCCGCCGCCGCTTCGTCGGTACGCCGGAGGTCAAGCTCAATGCTGGACCGGCGGACGAGCAAGATTGGCAGCACGCCCGCCCCTTGCCCTCCTGCCTTGATCGATGCTTCGGCTATGGTCATCGCCTGATTCGCAAGCTGCAAGGCCATCGGAAGATCACCGCGCGCCAGGGCGATGAGCGATTGCTCCGACGCCAGAGCTGCGAACGCGTAGTGGCCGGGGGGAAGATTGCGTCGCAGCCTCGGTTCCACTTCCGCCAGCATCGCCGTCGCACGCGCGAGTTCGTGCTTGTCGCGATAGATCCTTGCACGTTCCAACAACGATTGGTTGACCGCCACCTGGTGGTCCGCCTGCTGCGCCTTCGCGTACGCGCGTTCGCCATAATCGGCCGCTTCGTCCAGACGCCCCAGCTCACGCAGCGTACGGGCATAGTTGACGAGCAACATCGGTGAAACCGCCTGCTCCGTCTGGTCGGCGCGGCTGATGTCGATCGCACGCCGAAAGACTCTCTCGGCCTCCAGGACTCGGCCAGACTGGTAGAGCGCCAGACCCCAATTATTGAATGTCGTGCCGGCGGTTTCGGTGTCGTCGCGCCCGAGTGAAGTCATCAGAACCGACGCTTGCTCGAATGCGGCGATGGCCTCATGATACTGCCCCGCGTCGCGGTACGCCTCGGCCAGGTCCATGTACACGCGCAAGTCCAGCAACTCAGATTGAAAGGGAGACTGTTTCAGCAGATGCTGCGCGGCCTGCACCCGCGCGATCGCTTCCTGCGACGCACCGCGGTGGCCGGCAATCTCTCTGCCGCGCAGGAGACAAAAGACACGATCAAGCACGAATTGTGGTTCTTTGGGGAGCTCGTTCATCCCCTCCTGGAAAAGCGCCTCGGCGCGCGGTAATTCGCCAGCGCGGGCGAGAGCATTCCCCAAGGCACATGAGGCCTGCGCACGCGTGGACTGTTCGGGCAGCCCGCGAGAGAGCTTGTAGGCTTCTTCGAGGACTTGGCGGGCTCTGGCATCCTCGTCCTGATTAGCGTATTGCCGGCCGAGCGCGATGAGGAGTTCCGCGCGGGTGGCGTTGTCACCACGCTGCCGTTCGACGATGCGCTCGGCGCGCCCCAGCAGCTCGTTGACGGTGAACGGCTTGCCGGAAGGCGCCGCATCGGACAGCAAAAAGCTGTTGAGGTCGTTGATGGCTTCGGCGCGCGAAAGCTGGCGGAACGCGAAGTCGCGCTGCGCGCGCGCGGTGCGCGCCTGGGTGATGGTGCCCACGAGGCCGGCGACTGTAGCCAGGAGAACGAGACTGGCGAGCGCGACCGCGGTGCGGTTCCTACGCACGAACTTGGCCGCCCGATACCCGAGAGTATCCGGCCGGGCAGCGATGGGTTCGTGCGTCAGAAAGCGGCGAAGATCGTCGGCCAAGGCCGTGACCGAGACATAGCGTTCCTGGGGGTTTTTCTTAAGCGCCTTGGCCACAATGGTGTCGAGATCTCCGCGGAGCGAGCGGCGAAGCTTGTCGGGGGTAGCGGCGCGGCTGGCAGCGTTGGTAGTGACGCCCTCCAGGTCCGCGGTCTTCGGGGCCACAATGTCCGACAGACGACGCGGCTCGGTATCCACGATAGCCTTGACCAGGTCCGCGGTGGAGTGGGGTCCGGCGCCGGCCGGATGCTGCCCGGTCAGCAGCACATACAGCAGCACGCCCAACGCATAGACATCGGTGGCGGTGGTCACCGCACCGCCGGTTACCTGCTCGGGGGCCGCGTACTCGGGGGTCAGCGCCCCGCCGCCTTCGCGCGTCAGGAGTGTTGCCGCTCCAGCCTGCCCTTCGCCTTCCAGCAGCTTGGCAATGCCGAAGTCCAGCAGTTTGACTTGGCCGTCGTTGCTGACCAGCACGTTCGAGGGCTTGATGTCGCGGTGCACGATCAGGTTGGCGTGCGCGTGGGCGACGGCGGCGAGCACATCGAGAAAAAGGCGTACCCGCGTTTCCACATTGAGCCTGCGCTGGTTGCAGTACCGGTCGATGTGCTCACCCTCGACATGCTCGAGGACGAGATAGGGCTGCCCAGCCGGGGTGACGCCCGCGTCGACGAGTTCCGCGATGTGAGGATGCGCCAGCCGCCCGAGGATGCTGCCCTCACGTTTGAAGCGCTCCGCGCCGCTGCCGCCAGCGAGCGCGATGCTGAGGAACTTGACCGCCGCTTGGCGCTGGAAGCGTCCGTCGCTGCGCTCAGCGAGCCAGACGCTGCCCATTCCGCCCTGCCCAAGGAGCGACACCAGCGTGTACGCGCCGATTGTCTGACCCGCGAGCCCCGGCTCAACCGGCAGTGGAACTGGGCCTTGTTCGAGGAAACGCTCCTCGGACAGCGCGCGGTGCTCATCGAGGAGCGCCTGCACATGGGCAGCCATTGCGGGATCCTGCTCTCGCAGCGTTGCCAGCCAGGCCGCGCGTTTCTCCTCCGGCATGTCTAGCACCTGATCCAGGTAGGGACTTACCGCCTGCCATTGATCGGGGCTGAGCGTGGACATCGATTCCTCACAACGACAGATCTGGGCGAACGCTGCGGTGGAGATAAATGCGCGCTTTCTCCCACTTCCGCTGCACCGTACGTTCCGATACGCGCCGCATCGCGGCGATTTCGGCGAACGAAAAGCCACAGAAGAATTTCAGATCGACGACCTCGGCAAGTGAAGCGTCTACCTTAGCAAGCTCGTCCAACCCCTCGCTGATTCGCGTGAGCTCGCGATCGTCGACGACATTCTCCCCGACTTCGGTACCGAGCGAAGTAATCTCGAACTGGCCGCCGCGCTTTTGGGCACGCCGGCTCCGGGCATGATCGATGATCAGCCCGCGCATGACGCGCGCGGCATACCCCATGAATCGCGCGTGGTCGGGAAACGACGGGCCATCTCGCGCCGCCATATCCAGGTAGGCCTCGTGGAGGAGAGTGGTCACGCCCAAGCTCATGGGAGCACCGTGGCGCGCCAGCTCCCGCCTAGCGACCCGGTGCAGCTCGGAGTACAGCGTGCTGAATAGCGCCTCTGCAGCGGAATTGTCACCCTGTTCTGCCGCGCCAATGAGCGATGAAATTGAGGACCCCACGCGGCTCCCTTACCGGCGTGAACGCCCGGAGCGCGAAGCCTCTCGCATTTTGGAGCAACAGTCAAGACGCTTGTGCACCGAGCTGTCTCCCCAACCCTTTTAGGCTATGAGCGATCCCATGCGCCGCCTTGCACCAAGATCTCGCCGGTCGGGGCTCTAAGTGATTGCGCCCGAGCAGGTAGTAGGCGATCAGCAGCAGGTTGTGGGGAACCCCGGTGCTTCCGGGCGTGCCAATACTTTGGCGTCATTGGGGCACAAGAGTTCCGCGACGGCTAATCCCGTCCGGACTCACTTCCTCTGATTAGATCCCATGGTGCAACACCAGGGGGCCGGCCTTGTCAGCAAATTGCAAGGCTGTACTTCACAACAGTTTACGATTGTCAGGTTTGCTCTGGTCCCGAACCAGATTCCGAAGTTTGTTGAAATCTATTGAACCTTGGAGATTCCAACTGCTTTGGATTTAATCAGTTGCGCCGTCCTTGTTGAATTCTGTTGAAGTCTGTTGTTTCTGGATGCTCTCGCCGCTACAAAACGACTACAGCAGCGTAGGCCATCATGGGGCTCAACCGTGAGAAGTCAGCTATGCCTAGGCCGCTGTTGCTACACTCCCCTCCCGCGGCACTGCGCCAAGAGATGGAGGGTACCCGTTTTCATCACTGCACGCTAGTGAGTGCTTGGCTGACAGTTCTTACCCACAAAAGTGGATCACCTGCCCGAGTAGGAGCGTATGAGACTCCAGTCGCTTACGACCCACATCCCGGAGCCAATCATTCCCAAATTTTCGAGGCATACATCAACTCTAAAATTAAGATCGAGTCTTCGTTGGCTTTCGCAACTCTATTTAAGTGTGCATCTCGCTTATAAGTGCGCCGAGTTCGCCTCTCATGTTCTACGACCATGAAGCGGCGCGGACGAAACTGCACATTCGGTTGGAAGCGTTGCTACCCTCGCCGAGACATCGCGCAACTGCCCCCGAATCACTCAACTATCCGGCGGTCTCATTCCTCGTGCAATCGCAGGAGGTGGCGCCTCAATGTGACGGGTGTCGGTTTCCCACGTGCTGCCGCAGGACTCTCAGGATTCCGGTGAGCAG
>DATNHL010000080.1:0-24076 GCA_035604995.1 Occallatibacter sp.
CTGCCCTCTTCCTGCCGGTAGCCAGGTCGGTGTAGGGGGTACTGTTGCGCATATAGCCGGCGCGGAACCATGTGTCGTGGACTGTCTCGCTCGCCGTTCGCTGGTATCCCGCCTCTCCAAATGACAGGAGCTTGTCGCCCTTCGGGTCAAAACGCAAGCCGGTATGATTGCGGGCAATCTCGGCCGGTCCGCCCGCCGGATCAAGGCTGCGCTGCGCAACGGCTTTCACATAGGTATTGCCCGGACCGCGCACTCGCACATTGAGCGAAGGCGCGGTCATCGGGAAGTACGAGAGACCAAGCTCGTACGGCAGGACGGCGTAGACACCCTGTGCTCCGGTCGCAGTGGAGCCTCCCACCGTCAAGCCGATCACCTCAAGATTGTTGCCGACATATCCTGCCTTGATCTCGACGAGCTTGCCGGCCAACGACTTATAGAGATAGACGCCGTAAATCTGGAAGGATTTTGGGTAGGCCGGATCCCAGCTTGCCCAGGTCCAAGCTCCGCAGATGTAGAGCTGCGCGTGTTCGGCATGAAGCTGGCGAAGATCCGACGTGAGGGTCCAATTATTCATTGCGCCCTCGAACTCGCGCTCACCGGCATAAACCTGTTGGTCCGCCGGCACAGGCGCCTGAAGTAGGTTTTGCGCATATTGGCCCTGGAGAACGCCGCGCAGGGCTATGCCTTTGCTGAACAGTGCTTGCCGGAAACCGGAGTTGATATCGATAGGACTTTCGACAAAAGGAGGCATCGAGGTCTCGGAGCCGATCAGGTTCAGGTCCTCAATCGAATGCCCGACGGTCACAGAGGGATCGGAAACACCCGGTGCATCCGGCGTGTCCTGCGCACGGCTTAATGTGCCGGCTAGGACAAGGAAGACCGCCATAAGAATGATCTCTCGTACTTGACTGCTCGTTTTCCGCACTCTGCTCTCCAGCGGTGTGTGCATTCAAGTCCGGTGGCGCCGGCCGGAAGGGCATCTCCGCAATTCCGATACTATGGAGAGATGGATTGAGGGCGCTTTCCCGATCCTGCCAATTCTTTGCCTGATTCTGTCTGGAAGTTGAATTTTGTGCACACAGGGGGAAATTCCGCAGTACGCTGGAATGGAGGAACCCAACGCAACATGGCGAGATTGATAGAGAAACCGAGTGACCGGAACCGTGAGGCCATCGAAATGCGGAAGGAACTGACCCGCAAGATTGCCGCGCGTGCCCAATCGCTGGGAGAGAATCCTACAGCCGTCCCCGGTCTGGCGCTTTACCGGCGAGAGAAGCCAACGCCATGCTTTCATGCCACCTACGAGCCCAGCCTTTCAGTCTTCGTCCAGGGCAAAAAGCGCGTCAACCTCGGAGGAACTGAGTACCTCTGCGATGGATCGTCCTTTCTCCTCTCGTCAATCGATGTTCCAGCTGTAGGGCAAATCGTCGAAGCCTCTGAACAGGTCCCCTTGCTCTCCATGTTTCTCCGGCTCGATATGCCCACCGTGCGCGAAGTCATCGGCCGCGAAGATCTTCCCGAACCCCAAATCTCCGTTCTATCGCGTGGAATTGCCGTCGGTGAGACCACGGTCGGCCTGCTCGGCGCCTGCACCCGGCTTATCGATCTTCTCGATACTCCCGAGGACGTTCCGTTTCTCAGCCACTTGATCCAGCGCGAGATCATCTACCGCATCCTCCGCACTCCGCAGGGGGAGCGCCTCCGCGCCATCGCAACCACGGGCGATCTCAGCCATAGAACGGCAAGAGCCATCGCCTGGCTCAGGGCCAACTACGCCAAGCCGCTGCACATTGAGGAACTCGCGGCGATTGCACGAATGGGGGTGTCGACGCTCCACCATCAGTTCCGTGGATTGACGGCAATGAGCCCGCTCCAATACCAGAAGCAACTCCGTCTGCAGACAGCCAGGCAGCGCATGCTCATGGACGGGATGGATGCCACCAGCGCGGCGTACGAAGTCGGCTACGAGAGCGTAAGCCAGTTCAACCGCGAGTACAGCCGTTTCTTCGGCCAGCCACCAATGCGCGATATCAAAACCCTTCGAGACGGCAAAGTCCTGTCGATCAACGCCGCTTAACGCTGAATCGCGCGGTTGCCTAAGGGGCAGCTTGTTCTCAAATGTTGCGAACAGGCCAATCCGCTCTTTGAGCAGTGGTTTGCGCGGTACGAGCGGGATTATAGCGAAACCAGAGTAGATGTGTCCCGGAAGCAAGCCCGCCAAGTGGCTTTTTCCCTCAAGAAAAAGCCACCCTGAAGACCCTCCTGAAGGCTACAGTTACTCTGGTTTCGCTCTAGTCCCCATAAAACGCCCATGTCGTCAGAGGGAATCCTCGAGCGTTGAATGATTACCGGTGCACTCACGGAGCACAAAGAATTCCAGAGTTTCGGGTTCCGGGCGTGCAATCGGCTGACCGGAAGCAATTCACCTTACCTTGGCGCTTCTGCGAGATCCAACGGCCCGATTCTTTGTCGGCGCATTTGCAGATTATTTCAATCCTTGGGCGCACAATAGGTTTGGAGTGGATGAGCGATGGAGACTTCAAGGGCAGCCGGACTCCGAATCGATGAAGAGAATTGCTGGACCTTTCGGGTTGGAAACAGCCCGTCCGGACCGGGCCCTACCATAGGCGCTAAGCTAAGGCTTCGCCAACCACTTTGAACCTGCTTGGTACGCTACGGGTGGGGTAATCAAACTAGAAACTGCACAACGCATAGGGTTACCAACTGGTTATCTTAGCGCTCATGCCGGGCCCTACCCCCCGTACCCCCCCGTTTTCGTCCCAGCCTCATGAAAACAAACAGGTTACGTAAATAATGACCCCGACGGCCTCTCAAAATAAAGGACTTACGCGATTTTCATTTCTTGCCTTTTCCAAAAATAAGGGACTCACGGGCCGTACAACCGTTTCCGAGCATCTCGACTTCATTTTTGCTGGCGTATGATCCGGCGCAGCCGACTCACGCAAAGAAGCTGATCGGGCGCGGGTGGGTGGATTCGCTTGATGGCGCCGCAGGCCCGCTGCCGGCCTTGTCGTCGAACTGCTCTGCATCGTCTTCCGAGGCATCGTCTTCGGAGCCGCGAGCGGACTTTCCGCCGCTGGGGGAGTAGGTTTCGTCGCCGGTGCGGGCCGAGTTCTCCACCCGCTCCATCGGCAGGGGATCAAGATCCGCCTGGATAGCGCGAGCTACCGGCAACGGGGTGAGATTGGTGATTGGACTGATTCCCATGTTCCCTCCTGCCTGCAGAGCTTCCCATGCTCAGGAATATCGGCAGGCCGGAGAAGAACTTTAGTCACTCTGAGAAACTGTCCGGAATCGGGACACTCTGCAGAGCGCGGCGGTGATTTGCGGGGAGATAAGGCCAGGGGCAGATGAGCACTGTGGAGGGGCCGGGTTAAAACAGCCCCGGCAGCACTTCCCCCGCCTTGCCTTCCACCACATGCGTAAAGGCGCTGGTATTCAGCGGCTTCTCCGGCCCCACGTACACTGTCCGCGCCCCATGTTGGCGCGCCCAGTGCACAAAGCTCGCCGCAGGATAGACCGAGCCCGAGGTCCCCACCACCAGCATCAGCGTAGCCTTGTCGATCTCGGCCTGAATGCGGCCCATCTCCAGCGGAATCTCGCCGAAGAAGACGATGTGCGGCCGCATCCGCGCCCCGCAGGAGCAGCGGCCCACCGCGCTCAGATTCTTGTAGACGGTGCGGTCGGTAACCGGCGGCTCGCCGCACTCGTCGCCGCAGCGCGACTTGGCCAGCTCTCCGTGCATGTGCACCAGGCGCACGCTCCCGGCGCGCTCGTGCAGGTCGTCCACATTCTGGGTACAGAGAAAGAACCGGTCACCCAGCCGCCGCTCCAGGTCGGCGAGGGCATGGTGCGCCGGGTTGGGCTCGGCCAGCGCGCCCTGCGCACGGCGCTGGGAATAAAACTCCCAGACCAGGGCCGGATTCCGCTGCCAGGCCTCGGGCGTACAGACATCCTCAATGCTATGGCCGGCCCAAAGACCGTCTGAGGCGCGAAAGGTCGGCAGGCCGCTCTCCGCGCTGATTCCCGCGCCGGTGAGCACAAAGACCCGATCCTCGGCGCCAATGGAAATCGTTTCTCTCATGTCAATCGAACCCGAGGAGGCGTATCGATGAGTCTCCTCAAGATCATTGTAGCGAGGTGAAGATCAATCTGTTCCGGTAAGCAGAGGCTCCGGAAAAGGGCCTGGTTTCCGGTGAAGCGCCCGAGAAGCATGCCTCAGGAGCAGAAGCCCACGTTGATTCCATTGCGTTTGCGGCACGCGACCCCGACCTTGAAGGGCGCCCCGGTACCGCGCTCGTGCCATGACACTTCTTTGAGCTGCGAATGAGTTCCTTCCGCAGCTAAAGCCTGGCGTGGGTGCCGTCGCAGAAGACGGGGTTGGCGGTGTGCTTGCAGCCGCAGAGATAAACGGTTTTGGTTTCAGTTGCTTCAAGTTTGACGGGTCTGAGGTCCGTGACCTTGTGGCTGCCGTCGCAGAAGGGCTGGTTGGCGCTGAGGCCGCAGGCGCACCAGAAGTAGCTTTTTCCGGCTTCGACCTCGACGGCATAGGGGCCTTTTTGAGCGATCTTCGGGTCGGACATGAGGTTCTCCTTGCAAGGCGCTGAATCGATTATCGCCGAAGAGAGCGGCGCGGCGCACGACAGGCGTGCGAGAGCAGGCGCGGGCGCGGCCGCGAGTGCAAGTGAGCACATAGGGGAACAAAGGGAGGCAGGGCCGGGATGACTCCAAAATGGGCCTCTCCCGACAAGGCAGACTCAATGTGGGCGGAGGTATCCCACTGGTCAATACGAAGGGGGGCTCAATTGGGGCAAGTTCTGCGAGAATCGGAAGAGCATTTTTAGCTGGAACGGGAAAGCGAAGGCCGCAAGGAAGTCAAAAGGCGCGCGAGTTCAGGAACCCAGGACGAGTGAGGAAGAGCGGAAGCGATGACGGATCTGGTGAATTTTGTGATGTTGATTGCGGCGTCGGTGGGCTCGATGGCGTTTGGCGTGCTGGCCGCGTATGGAGTGCTGCGAGCGGGATTTGCACTGATGCGGCCGCAACAGCAGGACGTGGTGGTAAAGGCCCGGGCGCGCGTGGCGAGAGTGTAGGGAAAAGCGGGGATCAGGGGTCAGGGATCAGTTTTCAACTGCCGCGATTTGTTTCCACAGTTTCGATCCAGGCTTTTTCGGTCAGCGCATTGTGGCCGGGTTCTTTTAGAGATAGATAGGCAATATTCCCGAAGCATCCCATTCAATGTTTTCCAGCCTGTCGGCAGTGGATTCCTGCGTTAACCCGTTCCCACAATCGGTGTTAGCAGTCCCTGCGTTGGCTCCCGAGCACTGACCCCTGATCCCTGACCCCTGCCTTTCAGTTCTGCGGGTTGTTCGGCTGCTGGGGCTGGCCCTGGGGATTCATCTGCTGCTGGCGCTGCTGCATCTCCTGCATGATCTGCTGCGGGGAGCGGGGCGGACCGCCGGGGGGGAAGCCGGGGCGGCCAAGCGGCTGCTCCTGGCTGGCGGGCTGCTCTTCGACCTCGTCTTCCTCGTTATTCGCAACGGTGGAGGGTCTGGCGGAAGGCTGCGCGCCGCCGGCCTGACGGGCACTGAGCAGGATTTGGCGGGGTGCGCCCTGGCCCTGATCGCCAATCATGATGACGTTGTAGCCGGAGCCCTGCAGGAGCTGGGAGAGGACGTCGCGCGCCTGGCCGGGGCCGTATTGGCCGAAGACGCGCTGGTCGGCGGCGAGGCCCTCGACCTTGGCGCCGGTGGCGGTCGAGATGTCTTTGAGGATCTGCTCAAGGCTGGAGTTGGCGGCATCGATGCGCAGACCCTGGCTGTCCCAGACGACCGAGGCCTCAGCGGGCTTTTCATAGGCGGGCCAGTTGGGCTTCGGCGGCTCGGGCGGGGTGACGGGCGCGGGCGGCGCGGGAGCGGGCGCGGCGGCCAGATGGGCTGGGCTGTGTTTGTGGGTGTGCGGGGGCTTGGGCGTCGCGGTGGATGCGGGGGCAGGGGCAGGCGCCGCAGCCGTTGTCTGGGCCCGGAGCAAGGCTCCAGCCAGAATCAGCACCGCGGCGCCGGCCAGAATCGCAAGAGAAGAGAGCGTGAGCGGGCGCCTGAAGGCGGGCGCTGCCGCATTCCGCGCTTGGGCGACGGGGACCGCAGTGACGAAGCCGGATGAGTGGGTCAACGGGATGGTTCTGCGCATGGCACTTGTCTCTCCTCCCCCGGCGCGCCGGCCCGCAGTGGGAGCCCGGACATAGCGCATCGTTGCCGTTCCACTGTACTAGACTAACAGTGGCTCGCGGACGCTCGAAAAGAGTTTCGCGCGCCGGAGAGGATGCAAAAAGAAAATGCGCCTGTGCGGGAGGGTTTGGGTTGTTGGCGGCCTCGTGATCGGCCTGCTGGCTATGCCGGCGCTGAGCCATGCGGCGAGTTGCACCACGCAGGCGGAGATGCCGGCGCAGGACCGGAACGCCCTGACGGCGATGGGTGGGCGGCTGGGAATGGCCACCCTGGGGCAGGACTACGCCACGCTGCAGGCGGCGCTGCTGCCGGCCGAGACGGCGGAGTGGGACGGGATTCGCGAGGCGGTGGAACTGGGCGCGCCGCTGGTGAAGGGCGGGCAGTTGCAGTTGCGGAATCTCTATCTGCTGGACGCGAGCATGCTGGCCGCGCCCGCGGATACGCAGTTCTTCTGCTCCAACGCGACCGGATCGCTGACCGTGACCATGAACATGCGTTCGCTGCCGCCCGGCCGCTATGCGGTGATCCTGGCCGATGCGGCGGGAGCTCCGATGGCCGGGCAGATCGGGCTGGTGCTGGCGTGGGATCCGACCGGCACGCCGGCGGCGTGGAAGCTGGCCGGGCTCACTGTGCGGCAAGGGAGCTTCGACGGGCACGACGGCGTTTGGTTCTGGTCGCGGGCACGAGAACTGATGAAGGCGGATCAGCCCGCAACCAATAGTTGGCCGGCATGGTTCAGCTACGAGGCAGCGCGCTACCTGTCGGTCCCGGTCGATTTTCTCTCCTCGCCGAACATGGAAAAGCTGGGCCAGGAGCAGGCGCTGATCAAGGGCTCGCCGCAGGATGTGTTTCCCTACTCGCTGCAGGACGGAGACCGGACGTGGAAGATCGAAGGGGTGCGGCTGGATGCGAGCCTGCGCCAGGCCGACCTTGCGGTGACCTACGATTCGACCGGCGTAACCGACCCGGCGGCGGTACGCACCGAGGCGACCGCTGTGCTGAGTGCGCTGCTGAAGGCGCAGCCAGGGCTGCGGGCCAACTTTCATGGGCTTTGGGCGGTTGCGGTCAAAGATGGCAAGCAGACGCCGGTGATCGAGCTGCCAATGGCGCAAATTCCGTAAAGGCAGGAAACGGGGATTAGGGAATAGCAATTCAACAGGCAGGCGATAGAGAGGGGAAGATGTTCAAGAAAATTGCCGTCGCTTATGACGAATCTCCGGAGGCAGCCCGGGCGCTGACCGCCGCGATTGAACTTGCGAAAACGCTTGGTGTCGGGCTTTTGGCGATCACCGTGATGGAAAGGCTTCCCGCGTACACAGCATTCGCTGCGGGGGCAGATGCGTGCATGCAAGCCACACTCGAAGAGGACCGCACAAAGTTTTATGAACAGCTGCTGGCCACTGCGCGAGCTCTTGCATTGCACGAAGGCGTGCAACTTGCAACCCATCTCGTGGACGGGGAAGCGACCGATGGCATTGTCGATTTCGTTTGCGAACACAAGGTCGATTTGCTCGTAATTGGACTGCATCGACGCCATGACCGCCTGTCCCGTCTTTGGAGCACGGTGTATACCATTGCGCAGAATGTTCCCTGCAGTGTGTTCGGCGTCCATTAGGAACCTGCAGATCTCAGCACCGAGCCCCCGTTTGTCGCGAATCATCGAAGAATGAGGGAAGGGCGATAGCATTGGCAGTGACGATTGATCTACGTTCGGATACGGTGACGCGCCCCTCGGCGGAGATGCGCGCGGCGATGGCGGCGGCTGAGGTGGGCGACGACGTCTACGGCGAAGACCCCACCGTCAACCTTCTTGAGCGGCGGGCGGCGGAGGTCTTCGGGCGCGAGGCGGCGCTGTTTGTGCCCACCGGGACCATGGGCAACCAGATCGGCATTCGCCTGCACACGCACCCCGGGCAGGAAGTAATCGCCGAGTCGCGCGCGCACATTCTCGATTGGGAGATGGCCACGGCCGCCGTCTTCTCCGGATGCCTGGTGCGCGCCGTTCCCGCCGAGCGCGGGATTCTCACCTGGAAGCACATCGAGCCGGTGATCTATGCGCGCGGAGCCTTTCGTGCGGCGACCGGGCTCATCGAGATTGAGAACACGGCCAACCTCGCCGGCGGTGGCTGCACGCCGGTCGCGGTGCTCGAAGAGATTTGGGCGGGCGCGAAAGAGCGCAAGCTCCCAACGCATCTCGACGGCGCGCGCATCTTTAATGCTTCGACCGCGCTGGGCGTGGATGTGCGGGCGCTGACGCGCGGCTTCGACACGGTGATGTTCTGCCTGTCGAAGGGGCTGGGCGCGCCGGTGGGTTCCATGCTGGTGGGGTCTGCGGAACTGATGGACCGGGCCCGGCTCTTCCGCAAGGCGCTGGGCGGCGGCATGCGGCAGGCAGGCGTGCTGGCAGCCGCAGGGCTCATCGCGCTGGAGCAGGGGCCCAAGCGCCTGCACGAGGATCACGCCAATGCACGGCTGCTGGCCGTGGCGCTGGCCAACCTCGAGGGCGTGGAGATTGACCTCGATGCTGTGGAAACCAACATCGTGATCTTCAGGCTAGCGGGCGAACGCAGCGCGGCGGAGCTGACTGCGCGATTGAAGGCCCGCGGGATTCTGATGAGCGCGGTGGGGCCCAGCGCGGTGCGCATGGTGACGCATCTCGATGTAAGCCGGGGCGACTGCATAACGGCCGCCGAGGCGCTCACAGAGGAGATTGAGGCGGCTTGAGGTTGGGGAGATGGGTTTGTGGTCAAGCAGACCCCTGCGGTGGGGCAGACGCTTCTTTGGGGATTTTGGTTTCCGAGGTCTCTCCGCCGCGGCGGACGAGACCTCGGGCCACCGACAGCCGGGCTAAAGAATTGATAGATCAATCCGGGACATCTCTCAGGAAACCAAGGGTGGTACAAGAGTCGTGGGTGTGATTCCCGATCGGCGCGCAGCGTATGCCGCCGCACGACGTTTGAACCATCAACCAGCCGGAACGAAGGGATGACGCCGGCGACGTGGACCCCTGGAGGATTCGATTCATGGTGAAGAAGATTGCACTGGCAGTTCTGTTTGCTCTCACGCTGTGTCCTGCGGCTTCGTTTGCGCAGGTTGTGATTCGCGTAGGCCCGCCGGCTCCGATTGTTGAACGCCGGGGTCCGCCTCCGGATCGGGGGTATGTGTGGATCGACGGTTATCACCGCTACGAGGGCGGCCAATATGTCTGGACGCCGGGGCATTGGGAGCGTCCGCCGCATCAGGGCGCGCATTGGACGGCGCACCGGTGGGTTCACCGGCATGGGGAGTGGGTACTGGTGGAAGGGCACTGGCGGTAGATTTTAGAGCTGAAACAAAAAAAGAGAGCGGGGCTTGCGCCTTGCTCTCTTTTTGCTTGCGGATGGCGGCGTGGGGTTGACTAGCTGATTTCGATCACGTCAGTGGCGGCGGCAGCGGCTTCCTCGGCGCGGACCATCAGCTTTTCCGCCACGGCGTAGAACTCCGCGGCCTGCGGGCTCTTGGGGCCGGCCAGGGCGACGGGGAGTCCGCGGTCACCGCCTTCGCGGATGGCGGGGATCAGTTCGACGGAGCCGAGGAACGGAACGCTGAACTGCTGCGCCGTGCGCTCGGCGCCGCCCCGAGAGAAGATGTCAATTTCTTTCGCACAGTGCGGGCAAGTGAAGTAGCTCATGTTCTCCACAATGCCGAGGACTTCCACGTTGACCTGGGCAAACATCTCGAGAGCCTTGCGGGCATCCTGCAAAGCAACGTCGCTCGGCGTGGAGACGACGATGGCGCCGGTAAGCGGGACCGTCTGAACCAGCGAGATGACCACATCGCCGGTGCCCGGAGGCAGATCGACAATGAGGTAATCGAGTTCTCCCCACTGTACCTGCTGCAGAAACTGGCGAATGATCTGGTGCAGCATCGGTCCGCGCATCACCAGTGGCTTGTCGCCGGGTGAGATGTAGCCAATGGAGATGGTCTTGATTCCGTGGGTCAGGTTGGGGATGATCTGGTTCCCTGGGCCGACGGCGGGCTGCTGCGCCGAGCCCATCATGATCGGCACGTTGGGGCCGTAGACGTCGGCGTCGATAAGGCCGACACGCTGGCCGAGCCGCGAGAGCGCAATGGCCAGGTTGACGGCGACGGTGGTTTTGCCCACCCCGCCTTTGCCGGAGCCGACGGCTACGATTTTGGAGACGCCGGGAAGGGCGACGGGGGCGGGCATATTGGGGGCGTGGGCCATGGGGTTGTTGCTCCTTCAGAATGAGTCCGGCTGCAGGCCGGGTTGACGGGTCGAATTGAATCGCTACATGGACGGATGCGCCCATGCGGGCTCAGGATTCTTCCTGGGCGGCGGTGGCTAGTTTGGCGTGCATGCGGCGGGCGGCTTCGGCCTCGCGATGCTCGCGGCGGCGCAGGGCGCCCTCAAAGCGGCGCAGTTCGTCGGGGGTTTCGGGGATGGCTTCAGGGATGCGCACGCGTTGGCCCCGGTTGTCGATGGCGACGAAGACCAGGTAGGCGCTGGCCACATGAACGACTTCGCCGGTGCGGGTGTGTTCGGCCCATACCTTGACGCCGACTTCCATGGATGTGGAGAATGCGCGGTTGACGCTGGAGCGGAGGGTCACGAGGTCGCCCAGATGGACGGGGCGGATGAAGTCGATGTGGTCCATGGCGGCGGTGACCACGTTGGTGCGCGAGTGGCGATAAGCGGCCATGGCGCCGGTCAGGTCGATGAAGTGCATAAGGCGCCCGCCCAGCAGGTTGCCCAGCGTGTTGGTGTCGTTGGGCAGGATGATCTCAGTCATCTCCGACTGGGTGCTCGCGATGGTGCGGGCGGCGGGTCTGTTTTCAGCGGGGCTCATGGTGCGGTCACTCCGTTGCCTTGCGATTGGACCCTTCGAGCCGCCGGGCAGACGCCGGGTAGAATGGAACTGGCGGCAGCCGATGCGGACTGGGTCCTCCGGTTGAGGCATCCAGTTCCAGTTTCGGCAATCCCCGCCAAATGTGCAAATGCTACCCCCGATGGCGCGAGCTGCACAGGGACGGAAATCGAAGCGAATGGACAAGCTTGCGGGTTTGAGAGAGATTCTGGCGCTGGACGCGAAGAACAGCTTTGCGCGTTACGGCGTGGCCATGGAACTGGCCGGCCGCGGCGAGACCGCGGAGGCGCTCGACGAGTTCGACACGCTGCTCGCCAACGATCCGGACTACACTGCAGGGTACTTCATGGCGGCGCAGACCCTCGCGAACGCGGGGCGGCCGGCGGAGGCAGTGGAGCGTCTCAAGGCCGGCATCGCCAGCGCCGCGCGCAGTGGAAACCGCCATGCGCTGAGTGAGATGCAGGCCATGCTCGACGAGTTGGAGCGCTAAGACGGAGGTTTTCCCGCGCTTCATCGGCAGTGACTTTTAACATAGAACAACCCCCTGGCCAGCCTGGAGTGTGAACCTTTTGCAACGCAATTGCATCTATACTGGCACTATGGCGAAATACTCCATCGTCGTTCCTTTTAACAATGAGGAAGAGAATGTCACCGCCTTGTATGCCCGCCTGAAGCAAGCGATGGAGCAGGTCGCAGACAGTTTTGAGATGGTGTTTGTGGACGACGGTTCGAGCGACCGCTCATACAAGCTGCTGGAAGAGATTGCCGCGGTAGACAGCCGCGTGCTGGTGGTGAAGCTGCGGCGCAACTTCGGCCAGACGTCGGCCCTCGCTGCCGGCTTCGACCACGCGTCGGGCGAGTACATTCTGGCCATGGATGGCGATTTGCAGCACGACCCCAACGATATTCCCGCCTTTCTGGAAAAGCTGGAAGAGGGATACGACGTGGTGTCGGGCTGGCGCAAGGAACGGGCCGACAACGTTTTGCTGCGCAGGATTCCCTCGCGCTGCGCAAACTGGCTGATGGCGCTGCTTTCGGGCGTCGATATTCACGACTTCGGGACGACGTTCAAGGCTTACCGGAGGGATGTGATCCAGAATATTCCGCTGTATGGGGAGATGCATCGCTTCATTCCTGCGCTGGCCAGCTGGTATGGCGCATCCATCTGCGAGGTTCCCATCAAGAACGTGAACCGGGAACGGGGCAAGAGCCACTATGGAATCGGGCGCACCTTTGGGGTGTTCTTCGATCTGATGACGATTCGTTTTCTGCTCAAGCACATGACCCGGCCGTTGCACTTCTTTGGGGGGTTCGGAGCGCTGGGCATTCTGTTGGGCAGTATCATCTCGACGGTTTTGCTGGGCGAGAAGCTGATGCATCCGCATCAGCGCCTGATGGAGCTGCATGGGCCGATGTTTGTTGTGGGCGCGGTGCTGATTGTGGCGGGAATCCAGATGCTCGCGATCGGGTTGCTGGGCGAGTTGCAGGTGCGCCACTATCACACCATGCAGAGCCGCGCGCCCTACACGGTGGACCGCCTGGTGCGGCTGATTTCGCCGGAGGAGCAGAGCATGTTGTCCGACAGAGACTGAGAAGCAGAGATCACAGATCAGGGATCAGGGATCAGCAAAAACCCCGCCAGGGCGGATGCCTCAGCGGGGTTTGCTGTGTTTGCCAGGGGACACCGAGCATTGGACTCGGAGCGGGGTGCTTGCAGTATGCGGGCCTGAGGGTGCATTCTGGCGGTGACATGAAGGCTATTCAGATTCAGCAGACAGGCGGGCCGGAAGTTTTAGAACTGGCCGAGTTGCCCATTCCCGAGCCGGGACCTGGGCAGGTGTTGATCCGCGTGGAGGCCACTGGGGTCAACTTCATCGAGATCTACTTCCGCAAGGGCGTGTACAAAGCGTCGCTGCCGCTGGTTCCGGGCAGCGAGGCAGCGGGCACAGTGGAAGAGCTGGGTCCGGGCGTCACGGGCTTTGCGGCCGGCGATGCGGTGGCATCGGTGAGCGTGCTGGGCAGCTATTCCGAGTATGCGCTGGTTCCAGCGGCGAGCCTGGTCAAGGTGCCCGCGGGGCTGACCATGGAGCAGGCTGCGGCTGCCATGCTGCAGGGCATGACGGCGCACTACCTGGTGTACTCGACGTTTCCGCTCAAGGCCGGGGAAACGGCCCTTGTGCATGCTGCGGCGGGCGGCGTTGGGCTGCTGCTGACGCAGATGGCCAAGCGCATCGGGGCGCGCGTGCTTGCGACCGTTTCGACCAGGGAGAAGGCGGAACTGGCGAAGGAGGCCGGTGCTTCCGACGTGATTCTTTACACCGAGAAAGAGTTCGAGCCGGAAGTGAAGCGCCTCACCGGCGGCAAGGGTGTGGACGTCGTCTACGACTCGGTCGGCAGGACCACCTTCGAGGGCAGCCTGAACTGCCTGCGGCCGCGCGGCTTGCTGGCGCTGTTTGGCGCGTCGAGCGGCCCGGTCCCGCCCTTCGACCTGATTCAACTGAGCGGAAAAGGTTCGCTGTTTGTGACGCGGCCGACGCTGTGGCACTACATCGGCTCGCGCGCAGAACTGGAGTGGCGCGCGGGCGATGTGCTGGGCTGGGCAGCCAAGGGAGAACTGAAGCTGCGCACGGAGCACTTGTACCCGCTGTCTGATGCCGCGCAGGCGCAAAGCGATCTGGAAGCACGCAAGACGACCGGGAAAATCCTTCTGGAGCCGTAAAAAGACAGGGGGCAGGAATCACGGATCAGCGAGGGTTTTACGTTGAGGCCAGACGGGTTCCCTTCCGCCCCAGAGCCGGTCCCAGCCCTCGCGGCTTTCACCCCGATCCAGGCGTGGGTCGTCCTCACCGCCAGGCGCCGCGCACGCCGCTTCGTTCCTCAGGCGCCGCTCAAGTATCATGGTTAGAGGTTTGTCTCCGGCGCTCTCAAAAGCGTTCGATTCCTGCCCCTCGTTAACCTGTTTCACCTTGGTCCTTGAGCCGCTCGATGCCCATTACACACATCTCGGTGCGCGGGGCGCGCCAGCACAATCTGCGCGACATCAACGTGCGCATCCCCCGCAACACGCTGACCGTCGTCACCGGCCTATCCGGCTCCGGGAAAAGCTCGCTTGCTTTCGATACGATTTATGCCGAAGGCCAGCGCCGCTACGTGGAGACGCTGTCCGCCTATGCGAGACAGTTTCTCGACCAGATCGAGCGGCCCGACGTCGACTCCATCGAAGGCCTCTCGCCCGCCATCTCCATCGAGCAGAAGACCACCAGCCGCAGTCCCCGTTCCACCGTCGGCACCATCACGGAGATCTACGACTACCTGCGCCTGCTGTACGCCTCGGTGGGCACGCCGCACTGCCCCAACTGCGGACGGCCCATAGCGCGCCAGACCGCCGAGCAGATCGTTGCCCGCATCCTCGAACTCGGCTACGGCGAGCGTGTCACCGTAATGGCCCCCATCGTTCGGGGCCGAAAGGGCGAGTTTAAGGATTTGCTGGATCAGCTTGATCAGCAGGGGTTTCGCGCCCGCGTCGACGGCGAGCTCCAGGACCTTTCCGAGCCGTTGCTGCTCGACCGCCGCAAGAACCACACTATTGAGGCCGTCATCGACCGCATCCTGCTGAAGCCGTCCGCGCCCAACACGACCGTGGTGGCTGCGCCGCCGCCAGCCGCCGGCAAGCCGTCAGTGGAAAAGCGGCTGGAGCAGGCCGTAACCAAAGCTCTGCAACTGGCCAACGGCCTTGCCCTGGTTGCCATCGCCGGGGCCCAGGATCAACAGGAGCAGTTGTTCTCTTCCAGCATGGCCTGCCCCGATTGCGGGCTAGATGTGCCCAAGCTCGAGCCGCGCAGCTTCTCGTTCAATTCGACCTTCGGCGCCTGCCCGGAGTGCCACGGGCTGGGATCGCTCTACGACCTCGACCCGGCCAAGGTGATCACCGACTGGTCAAAGCCGCTGCTCGATGGCGGACTCGGCCCGGGTTCGTCTTCGCAATACCTGCTCAAGCTTATCCACCTGGCCGCGGACCGCTACAAGATCGACCTCAAACTTCCCTTCGAGGACCTGCCCGTCAAGCAACAGCACATTCTGGTCTACGGGCCACCCAAGGGCGAGGCGCCGCGCACCGGCTTCCACGGTATTCTCGCCTTCCTGCGCGACTCCGTGGAAGAGGCCCACAGCGACGGCTACCGCGAGTACATGATGAACTTCATGTCGGCGACGCCGTGCCCGGTGTGCCGCGGCAAACGGCTGCGGCCGGAGTCGCTCGCCGTCAAAATCGGCGGGCTTTCGATCGCCGACTTCACCGCGCTGCCGCTCAACCGCGCACTTTCGGCAGCCATCAACCTGAGCTTCACGGCACGCGAGGCACTGATCGCTGATCGCATCCGGCGCGAAGTCGTCGAGCGGCTGGAGTTTCTCTGCGCTGTGGGCCTGAACTATCTCTCGCTCGACCGCAACGCCGCCACGCTCTCCGGCGGCGAGGGCCAGCGCATCCGGCTGGCCACGCAGATCGGCTCAAGGCTGCGCGGCGTGCTGTATGTTCTTGATGAGCCTTCGATCGGCCTGCACCAGCGCGACAACATGCGGCTCATCCAGGCGCTGGAACGGCTGCGCGATCTGGGCAACACGGTGCTGGTCGTCGAGCACGACGAAGACACCATCCGCCACGCCGACTACGTTCTCGACCTCGGCCCCGGTGCAGGACGGCTGGGCGGGCATGTGGTGGCGCAGGGCACGCCGGCCGAGATCATGGCCTGCCCGGAGTCGCTCACCGGCCGCTATCTCTCCGGTGTCGCCACCATGCTGCAGCGCGCCCACCCCCGCTCGCTCACCGGCAAATGGCTCACCGTGACCGGCGCGCGCGAGCACAATCTCCAGGACGTGACGATTCGCATTCCACTGGGCGTGATGACCGTTGTCACCGGCGTGAGCGGAAGCGGCAAGAGCACGCTGATCAACGACATTCTCTATCGCTCGCTGGCGCAATCCATCTACGGGTCGCGCGAGGAACCTGGCGCGCACGACTCGCTGAGCGGCGCCGAGCAAATCGATAAGGTGGTCCGCATCGACCAGTCGCCGATAGGGCGCACGCCACGTTCAAATCCGGCTACCTACACGCAGGTCTTCTCGCCCATCCGCGATTTGTTTGCCATGCTTCCCGAGTCGCGCGAGCGCGGCTACAAG
The DNA here is from genome assembly GCA_035604995.1 of Occallatibacter sp. Lineage (GTDB taxonomy): Bacteria > Acidobacteriota > Terriglobia > Terriglobales > Acidobacteriaceae > Telmatobacter. Next base: position 16,292 of record DATNHL010000080.1, read on the forward strand.
CCGGGACGCTTCAGCTTCAACGTGACTGGAGGAAGGTGTGAGACCTGCCAGGGCGACGGCCAGCGCCGCATCGAGATGAACTTCATGCCCGACGTCTACGTGCAGTGCGAGGTGTGCAACGGGCGCCGCTACAACCAGGAGACTCTGGCGGTGAAGTTCAAGGGGCACTCGATCGCCGACGTTCTGGACCTGACCATCGAAGACGCTCTGTCTGTGCTTGAGGACGTGCCCAATGTTAGGCAGAAGCTGCAGACCCTGGTCGATGTGGGCCTCGGCTATGTGCACCTGGGCCAGAGCGCAACCACGCTCTCCGGCGGCGAGGCGCAGCGCATGAAGCTGGCTCGCGAACTCTCCAAGCGGCAAACCGGACGCACGCTTTATCTGCTCGACGAGCCCACCACCGGCCTGCACTTCGACGATGTGCGCAAGCTGCTCGAGGTGCTGCATCGGCTCGCCGACCTGGGGAACTCGGTCATCATCATCGAGCACAACCTCGACGTCATCCGCAACGCAGACTGGATTCTTGATCTCGGTCCCGAAGGCGGAGAAGCCGGCGGCCGCATTGTCGGCCAGGGGCGCCCGGCAAAGATCGCTGCCACCCCCGGCTCCTACACCGGTCAGTTCCTCACCCGCTACTACACCTCAGCGAACGGCAAACTCTCCACCGTCGACCTGGCCGATGAAGCCTCGAACGAAGCCCGTCCTGAGCGAGACCAGCGAACCGGGGCCCCCGGCGAAGCTCCGGCTCTGAAGGGTACCCCAGCGCCCACTTCGCCGCTGGGGTGGGGAGTCGAAGGACCTGCGGTTGGGGATCCCGTTTCACCGGAGAGAAAAGCCGCAGATACAAAGCCAAAGCGCGCCCGCCGCAACACCCCCGCGGAAGACGATCTGGCCGCCACCCGCGCCAAATCCAACCGTCCGGCCAGGGCCGAGAGCGCCCCCTCCGGCCCCCGACCGAAGAAGACGGGCCGCGCATGAGCACACTCCCCGAGCAGGACCCGCTTCTCCCGGAAACCTCGACCCCGCTCCGGGAAGACTCCCTCACGCCGGATGAGGTGCTGAAGGCAGTGCACAGCTATTTCCCCTACACACTCCCGGAGCAACTGCGGCCGGAAGAGGTGCCTGTCGCGAGCGAACCACCCTTCTTCCAACGTGGGTCGGAGCCCGAAATCCTTGCACCCCCAGCGCGCCACCCTCATCTCGGCGATCTGCTCATTCTCGCGCTGCTGGCCCTGATCGGCCTCCTCGGCGCGAGCCTCCTCACCCGCTCCGCTCTCCACTTCCATCTCTGGGGCATCTCCTCGGTCCAAAAGGCTGTCACAGACGTTCACTACACCATTGGCAGCATGGCCGCCCTCTATCTGATTACCTTCGGCGCCGCCTTGATCGTCTATCCCCTCTTCTGGCACACAGGCCTTTTTGAAGGACTGCATTGGAACGCCTCAGTCGCGCGCCGCCACTCCCGGCCCCTCGTCGGCGCAGCCTGCGTCTGTTTCATGCTCGCCATGGCTGATGAAGTCCTGCTCCCCGGCCCCACCAACGCGCCCATCGATAAGCTCTTTGACACGCGTGCCGCGGCCTGGCTGCTGTTCGCATTCGGCGTGACATTCGCGCCCTTCTTCGAGGAGTCCATCTTCCGCGGCTTTCTTCTTCCCGCTCTGTGCACCGCCTTCGATTGGACGGTTGAAAAGGCTGCCGGAATCACGGCCGCTCCTCTGGACCCGGAAGGCCATCCCCAGTGGTCCCTCGGCGCCATGATCTTCGCCTCCATCATCACCAGCATTCCCTTTGCCTGGATGCATGCGGAGCAGACCGGTTACTCACTCGGGCCCTTCGTCCTGCTCGTAGCCGTCAGTCTGGTTCTCTGCTGGGCCCGCCTGGCCACGAAATCGCTCGCCGCCAGCGTCCTGGTCCATGCCTCCTACAATTTCCTGCTCTTCTTCCTCATGCTCATCGGCACCGGCGGCTTCAGGCACCTGGACAAGATGTGAAGGACGAGGGAACAGGGAATAGGGAACAGAAAGCTGGCCCCTGGTAACCCACTGACCCTTGACACGCGGTTAACCTGCTCCCTTTTCTGAAACCGGGACACCAATCATTGTCGAACGCCGTCGGCTGTTCCCTGTTCCCTATTCCCTGTTCCCTATTCCCTGTTCCCTGCTCAATCACTCCCGTTACAATCGTCATTGATGCCCACTGAAGCCCACGCCCAGCAACTTCTCGCCCTTCTCGCCCGAATCAGTTTCCGCCTCGGCCAGTTCAAGCTCTCCTCCGGCGGGACGAGCGACTACTACATCGACTGCCGCACCACCACGTTGCACGCCGAAGGCGGCAGGCTGACCGGACACGCGATCCTTGAACTCCTTGAGGCGCACAACATCGAGGCCGAGGCCGTCGGCGGACTAACCCTTGGCGCGGACCCCATCGTCTCCAATGTTGCGACGGCGAGCGCATGGCGGGCGCAGACGAATCCCGCTGCGCCGCTGCTGCACGGCTTCCTGGTGCGCAAGGCCGAGAAACAGCATGGAACAGCCCGCCGCATTGAAGGCTTCTGCCGAGCAGGCGCGCGCGTGGTGATCGTCGACGACGTCTGCACCACCGGCGCCTCCACCATCAATGCTCTCGAAGCCGCGCGCGAAGCCGGAATGATCGTCGCCGCCGTCGTCTGCATCGTGGAGCGCGAGGAGGCCAATGGCCGCCCCGGCGTGGAAACTGCCGCTGCCGGAGCACCCTTCCTGAGCCTTTTCACCGCAAAGCAAATCCGCGCCGAGCATATCCGCCAACAGAAGGGAGAATAGAACCTGTCTCCAGAACAAATGCCGCACGGCTGACTTGCCAGTCCCTGGTCCCTAGTCCCTAGTCCCTATCTTTATGGACCTCTACGAGAAAATCCGCACGCTGCCCACCCAGCCCGGCGTCTACCTCTATAAAAATGCCGAGGGCGAGGTCATCTACGTCGGCAAGGCCAAGAACCTCCGAGCGCGCGTTCGGTCCTATCTGCTGCAAGCCTCGCAAGCCAACGCGAAAACCGGGTCCCTGATGCGCGAGGCAGTCGACCTCGATTACATCCTGGTCGCCAACGAGCACGAAGCGCTGGCACTGGAAAACAACCTCATCAAGCAGCGCCATCCCCGCTTCAACATCCTGCTGCGGGACGACAAGACTTACCCTTACGTCAAGCTGACGCTGGCCGATCGATTCCCCAAGGTCTTCGTCACCCGCCGCCTGCGCAAGGACGGCGCAGCGTACTACGGCCCTTACTTTCCCGGCAACCTCGCCTATCGCATCGCCGAGCTGATCCACCGCAGCTTTCTCATCCCCAGTTGCAAGGTAGATCTGAGCCGCTATCATCCCCGCGCCTGCCTGCAGTACTACATCCATCGCTGCCTTGGCCCCTGTGTTGAGGGATTCACCACGCCCGAGGCCTATGGCGCAGCCGTCCGCGACGCGCAACTGTTTCTGGAAGGCCGCCACGCTGAGCTGGAACGCATGCTTGAGACTCGGATGCTTGCAGCCGCTCAGGCCGAGCAATTCGAAGCCGCCGCGCGGCTGCGCGACCAGCTCTCCACAGTCCACCAGTTGCAGGAAAAACAGCGCATCGCCACCGCCGAGCAGGACGACGACGCTGATGTCTTCGGCTATCACTTTGAGGCGGGCAGCCTGGCAGTCAACCTCTTCCACGTGCGCAAGGGCAAGATCGTCGACCGCCGCGAGTTCTTCTGGGACGACCTGCCGGAGTTGCTCGAAACTCCCACCCCCGAAGAGGCAGAGTCTAGCGATGCGTTGAAGGGTACGGGCTTCAGCCTGGGTGCCCCATCCTTTCCGCGTTCCTCAGCGGAAAGGGTGGGAAAGCACGAACCCGAACCCGCGGATTCTTTGAAGGGTACGGGCTTCAGCCCGTACATCACTGAGGCCGAAGAGGGCCGGGCTTTAGCCCCTGAGGGAATTCAAAGCCCTGAGCCCCAGTTTCACGCAGGCGCGGTTTTCTCCGCCCTCCTCAAGCAGCTCTACATCGATCAACACTACGTCCCACGCACCATCCTCGTGCCCGTCGACTTCCCCGACCGTGAGGCCTTAGCCAACCTCCTTACGGCCCGCACCGGCCATCGCATCGAACTGGCCGTGCCGCAGCGAGGAGAGAAACGCTCCCTCGTCGACCTCGCCGGCCAGAACGCCAAGCAGTCGTATATCCAGCGCTTCCGCGTCCTCGAGCCGAGCCGCAAGGCCATTCAGGAGGCCCTCGCCGACGCGCTCATGCTGCCCGAGCTGCCTCGCCGCATCGAGTGCTTCGACATCTCCCACATCCAGGGCGCGGAGACCGTTGCCTCGCTGGTCGTCTGGGAAGAGGGCAAGATGAACAAGCAGCTCTATCGAAAGTTCAAAGTCATGAGCGTGCTCGGCGTGGACGACTTCGCATCGATGCGCGAAGTGGTCACGCGCCGCTATCGCCGGCTGCTGGATGGAATGAGCAACACTCCGGGTGCCCCAGGTCTCGATTCTGAGACCTGGGAAAGCAAAGATGCTCGCCCCGAAACACGGGCTTTGAAAGGGCGCGACTTCAGTCGTGCCGAAGGCGCCAAAGAAAAGCAACGGGCTTTAGCCCCTGAGGAAAGCGTCGCCAAAGCGAAAGAACCAAACACCCTCCCCTCGCTCATCCTCGTCGACGGCGGGCTGGGGCAACTGCACGCGGCCGCTGAAGCGCTGGAATCGCTTGGCCTCACCTCGCAGCCGCTGGCCTCCATCGCCAAACGCGAAGAGGTCATCTACCTCTACGGCAATGAAGACGAGCCCATTGTCCTCGACCGCCGCTCGCCGGTTCTGCATCTGGTGCAGCTCATTCGCGACGAGAGCCACCGCTTCGCGGTCGGCTATCATCGCCAGCGCAGGGCCATGCGCGATCGCGACTCGGAGCTCTTGAACATCCCCGGCGTGGGCCCGCAAACAAGACAGCGTCTTCTCTCCCACTTCGGCAGCCTCCGCGACATCCAGCAAGCCTCCGCCGAGTCCTTAGCCTCCGTAGTCCCCCGCAAAACCGCGGAGACCATCTACAACCACTTCCACCAATCCCAGCCGGCATCCTGAATAAAGCGTCGCCGCGTCCATTTCTCGAGCGGTCCGCACGCCTTCATGGTAGTATTGACGGCGCAGTCGCGGTTCCTCAATTTGGAAGATGAATTGGAGCTTCGATGAATTATTGGCGGATGCGGATGCGAAAAGGCTGGCACGGGCCAGATATGTTCTGCCAATGCCGAGCGAAAGGCGTTGCCGCAATTCATTACGATCCCGTTGAAGACGTGGACTTGTCAAACTTCGGTGAAGATGACCCTCCGCCGGAGTGGGCTGACCTTAAGCCGGCTCAGAGTGGAAGTCTGAGAAAAGTCGGTTGGCAAATTCGCGGCGGAGACATTATTTATGTTGCGGAGTCGAATCCATCTCGCATCATATGCGTTGGTCGCGTCAAGGGTCCGGGCGGCTCACGGGCCTACAAGTTTGTTGCCAATACCCCCATTTTGGATAAGGACGGCCACCCGTGGAGTCACCAGATTGAAGTGGAATGGGGCAAACTCCTGGATGTACATTATCCGGAACCGCGCGCAACGCAGAATACAGTGCTCAAGCTAGATCCGTCGGAGAGAGAAAGGATCAGGCGCTTGATTCGAGCGCACCATAGAGAGGATAGTTCTGCTCCTCATTCTCGACCGGGACGAAACACCAGTGCTGAAGAAGCCAATGCCGAGGAGGAGATCCACATTCGACAGTTAGAAGAATCCGCATACAGTCGATACACCAGGGAGGACATAAGAATCATCGACCGCAGGCACGTTAAGCTCTGCAAAGCATTCACGGATTGGATATTTCAAACACACGGAATAAAGTGCTCTGTGGAGAGGCGGAATATTGACCTCACGTTTCGATTGGGAAGTCGAAGCCTACTCGTTGAGTTCAAAGTTGCGTACCACTCCTACCCGAAGCCCGCGATTCGGGAGGCACTGGGTCAGATATTGGAATACAACCATTATCCAGACAGGAAGACCCACGATCAATGGATTCTGATTCTCGACTGTATGCCAACCGATGCCGACCGGACCTTTCTCAAGACATTGCGGAAGTATGGACTTCCACTTTCCTATGGCTGGCAATCGTCGAGAGGATTCGAGTTCTCGCGGGACTCCCCGCTTTTTCCGGGAAATGTTAAACACAAATCGCCGAACGTGGCACTCGCGAAGCAGGCCCGCAATGTCGCTTAAAACAGCCCTCTGGGACCCCTCAGAGTATCTCGAAAGCCCCGAGTCCATCGCTGCCTATCTTGAAGCCGCATTCGAGGACGGCGACCCCTCGCTGATTGCCACCGCCCTCGGCGATATCGCGCGCGCCATCGGCATGACCCAGTTGGCCAGCCAGGCCGGTGTCACGCGCGAGGCCCTGTACAAGGCACTGTCTCCCACAGGCGATCCGCGGCTCTCCACTTTTCTCGGCGTCATGAAGGCTCTCGGCATCAAGCTCACTCCCCACGCGGCCTGATTCCCCCGCCGAAGACGGTTGGTCCCACCGCAGGTGTTCACGCCGCCGCTACAAACTCCCGATGCTTGATGGCGATCCGCTTGCCGCAGCCGTGGCAGTCGAAATCCTTGGTGTTCGCCACGCTGCTCACTGCGATGCCGCACCACGGGCATTTGCCTTTGAGCGCTCCCATACCAAGCATGGGGCCCAGCAGCGGCGCAAACACTGCCACAATGATCATCGGAACTCCAAGAATGGCGCCAAGGCCGGTCAAACAGAGCATGGTGCCCACGATCACCAGGATCGGCACGGCCAGCATGCCGAAGAGCAATCCTCCGAATGCGCCCGGCGCAGGGGACTTTTCCGGCGCCTCCGGCTCCACCTTGCTCTGGAGTTCTTGGACTTCATGGACGACTGCGCCCCCGCATTGAGGACAGAACTTCCACGACGACTCCAGCGCCACTCCACATTTTGAACACTGACCTTCCATTGGACGTCCCCCCCTTCAAGCTCGAAGGCATCCGGCTCAGGGCGCGGCAGGAGGGAGGTGGCTGGACGGCCCCGGTGGCACCCGCGCAGACGGATCGAACGGGGCTTCTCTCAGACCACCCATCCACGTCACGCCTGGATCGTCTGCAGCATAGAATTCTAGCCCGCTGTCACCTCACTGCCGGTGATCTCTATCACTTCTCCTGCCTGGCTGGCCCGGCACACTCCTCACGCGTACAATCGCCGGGAGACCATCCTGCCGCCTCGTTGAGCGTGTACGGAGCGGGAAGTCGAAACCGCCCCCAAGCCGCCGCCTCTTAGCGGCGCCAGGCACGGTCCGGCGGAACGCTGCACGGATGACCACAGAATACAGAGCCAAAAGGAGAACCAATGCGCGCCTTGAGAAGTCTGCCCTTTCTCGTTCCAGCCCTCTTCGGACTGGCAATCCTCAGTTGCAGCACCCGAACGCAAGGGCAGTCTGGCGGAAGTGGGGCGTTGCCGCCTCCACCCCATGCCAAACAGATCCACTTGAAGCACGTGCTGGTGATCGGGCAGACCAAGGGCTTTGAGCACGACTCCGTCTCGTCGGCGATGGCCGCCATCTTCAACCTGGGCAAAGAGAGCGGGCTGTGGGACACGACCATGCGCACCGACACGGAACTGCTCACCAAGAAAAAGCTCGAGAACAACGCCAAGAACCTCGACTACTTCGACGTCCTGGTGTTTGCCAGCACCACCGGCGAATTGGAGATGGACTCGAGCCAGAAACAGGATATGCTCTCGTTCATCAAGGAA
>DATNHL010000081.1:0-2375 GCA_035604995.1 Occallatibacter sp.
TCGGCCTTGAGCCCTTCAAAACCCGCGCGCTCACACGTCAGTTGGGTTTCCCTGGCCTCGATACCCCTAGCGAGCTGCTCGATGCGCTTCTTCTCAGCAATATCTACGGGGATCTTCCTACGAAAATTCGCCCGCCTCAAGCGGCTGCTGAGACAACGAGTTAAGTACTGCGCCACTCTGGTGCCGGCAGATTATTCCGCGCTCGGAGCACTTGCACGGGCGGCCTCTTCTCCGCTTGGGCCGCTGCGCCTCAGGTGCCGGTGTGACTGCGGGCTCCTCGATCGTGTAGGATTCCGGCTCCGGCGCTGTCTCGGTCTCCACTTGGCGGAGATCGACGTGATAGCCTAGCTTGGCGAGCCGGGATACCAGTCGCGCGACCGTGCGAGGCTTGTTCCGCTGGTCGTAGTAGTCGCCGCCAAACTCGACGTACTCTTCACCCCGGCTGAGCACCTGGTAGATGACCACGATCAGATGGTGCGCCAGAGCCATCACCGCCTTGGGTGCCCCTTTGCGAATGCTCATCCGCCGGTAGAAGGCCGACAAGTAGGTATTCTTGGTATGCGAGGCCGCCCAGGCGGCCTGGCACATGGCGCGTTTCACATACCGGTTGGCCTTGCGCGTCCCCGCTCGCATACGTTTCCCGCCGCTTTCGCGATTGCCGGGGCATAGACCGGCCCAGCTCGCCAGGTGTTGGGCGTCGGCGAAGGCGCTCCAGTCAACACCCACCTCAGCCACGATGGTCCAGGCCGTCTTGCGATCCACCCCGGGAATCGTCAGTAAGCGCCGGATCGCCGCTTCAAAAACCGTGACGCGCCGCTGGATCTCTGCTTCGAGTACGGCTACTTGCTCCTCCAGCCACTCGACCTGCCGCAGTTCTTTCGCCAACAGCCAGCGCTGCTCGTCGGTGAAGGTGCCCTCCAGCGCCAAAGCCAACTCGCGCCGCTTATGGCGTAGCGCTCCCTGCGCGTAATCCGCCATCCAGCCGGCGTCGTGCCGGTTCTCCACCAAGGCCCTCAGCATCTTGCGCCCGGAGAGGCCGAACAGATCCGTGGCCACCGACGAAATCTTGACGTTGCCGGCTTGGCATAACTGTTCCATGCGGTTCTTGGCGCGGTTCAGGTCCTCCAGCAGATTCACTCTTTGCCGCGTCAGATCCCGCCATTCGCGAATCGGCCGGGCCGGCACCCAACTGCCTCTCAGTTTGCCGCTTTCCAGCAGGTCGGCGATCCACGGCGCGTCCTTGGGATCGGTCTTATAGCCGTTGAGCCCCTTGATGTGCTGCGGGTTGACCAGCAGCAAGCGCGCAAACTCGCCTTCCAGCAGATTCCATAGAGGCCGCCAGTACTGGCCCGTCGACTCCATGGCGATCTCCGTGACCTGGCAGTTCTTCAGCCAGGCCCGCATCTGCTTGAGGTCGCGGGTAAAGGTCCGAAACTTTCGTCTCTTCACTTCGATATGCCGCTGGCCGGCGGGGGCCAGCACGCACACCGTCACACTGTTCTTGTGTACGTCAAGGCCGCAACAGCGGCGATACTTCTCCTTCACGGAACGCTCCTTCGATCGCCGAGCGAAGGACGCCTGGGACGTTCGCAAAGACATTCCTACGCGTGTTCATCCGCCGTGAGGCGGAGACGACAGTTCCTGGTTCCAGTAGTCGCGTCCTGGCCAGATTCACGGACGGGCTTCTAAGAGCACCAACGGGTAGCCGGCCTCTGATTCGCTGGGGATCTACTACCAGTCTCCCAATCCCGTCAAGCGCGCCCCATTTTCATCCGCCCCGGTGACGGCCCCGCAGGGGCCGTGTAGTTGAGTCACGGCCCTTCCCAAATTCCTTCGCCGTTCCCAATCAACCATTTACAGACCCTGGCATCCTGAATCCCACAATCCCCCTGTTACCGTCGGGGTGAGGGAGGTCCTCCTCCCCGCCAACCACTATGTCCACTCAACGCCAGATAGACGCTAACCGCCTCAACGCCCTCCAATCCACCGGACCGCGCACTGCCCAAGGCAAAGCCGTGTCTTCCCAAAACGCCCTCAAATCCGGTCTCGACGCCGACTCCCCCTTCGTCATCGGCGAGAGCCGCCAGGAGTTCGCCGAACTCCAGGACGAGTACACCGACCGCTTCCTCCCCCGCACCCCCGACGAGCGTTTCCTCGTCGATACCCTCATCCGCAACGAGTGGTTGCTCCGCCGCCTCTTCCGCGTCGAGTCGCAACTCTGGGAGTACCACACCATGCGCGCCAGCCGCTCCGAAGGTGTTCCCCTGGGCGAGGCTTTTGGCACCGCCAGCGACGTCTTCATGCGTTTGCACCGCCGTGTCAGCCATGCCGAGCGCTCCTACAAGGACGCCCTCCGCGATCTCCAGGGCCTCCAG
>DATNHL010000082.1:0-2078 GCA_035604995.1 Occallatibacter sp.
GGCTCCGTGTCACCCACGGTCATCTCGCCGCGGCGCAACGTATGCTTCTCCTCGAGAGAGAGCTTTCCCTCTTGCGCTTGGCGCATCAATTCCAGAAGGATCGTCAGTTTGATGGAACTGGCTTGAGGAAAGACCGTGTCGGGTAGGCGCAGAAACGTCTCGCCGCTTGACAGGTCCTTGATGGCATAGCCCACCACACCGTTTAGATGCTCCGCGACATTCGCCAGTTGGGCATCGAGTTTCGCGCGCAGGGCTGTCTGAAGCGCTTGCTGCGCGCGTAAGGACGACGTCAAAGTCACGGCAATCGTTAAAACAGCAAAAACACGGAACGGAAATGGAATCTTCACGACTGCGCTCCTCTAGCAAGCGGAGGAATGGTAACTCAGGGCGAACCGCCAATCGATCCGTTAGCGTGCTAACACCGCCAGCAGCGCCTGGTAATTATCCACGAGCAAACCTTCGTAGCCGTGGGGCCTGCCATCCCAGGATTTCCAATCGTAAGACTTGCCTCCCGGCCCGAACCCCTGGAAGCTCCCATCCTCATAGCCTTTCAGCAGGGGAAACAGGATCTCATCACCCTCGGCGCGGCGGCCCAACCGATACAAAGCCTCGAGGGTGAAGTACTCGAACGATCCCGTCGCGCCGCCATTTTGGTAAACCTGGAAGGGATCGCGCGTGCCCCAGACGTAGTCCTCCGGGCGGACCGGAATCAGAACACCGGGCAGCCCGTATTCGAAACGGCTATAGCCTACCTCTTTCATCTTGGCGAGCAGGCGGTCCATGATCGGGTTTGCCTTGTCAGGCGGGACGAGGCCATAAACGATTGCCGCGCCGTTCACAAACGTGAAGTAGTAGTCGTGGAGCTTCCCGTCAGCGCTCATCCAACCGGCAATCAGACCCGTTTCGGGATTGAAGAAAGTCTGAAGGTAGACAGAGCGTAGTTTCTCAGCGCGCGCTGCATACCGTCGCGCGTCCTCTGCCTTGTCAACTCGGCGCGCCAACTCGGCCATGTCGATCATGGCGCGGTAAGCCAAGGCATTAGAATAGGCGTCCTGATGACCAAAGCCGATATCGTCCCACCAGTTGGCCGGACGCACCGGGACGCCGGGGGCCCAGGAGCCGGAATTGCCGCTCATGGGGTATTCAATCAGCCCCTCGTCGCCGCGATCCATAGCGAGCATCCTGGCGGCCCAACCCTTCAGGCCGGCATAGTTGTTCTCCAGCCAAGCGTGGTCGTTGCTGCCTCGAATGTAGTCCGCGGCGGCGATCAGCAGCGAAGGATAGGAGTCCAGGAAATCGTACGGGACGTCGTGTTGGGCTCCTGCCAGGCCGTACGCCTTCATCCCGCTCAGGTAGCGGTCCAGCGTCAGGCGGACCAGGTCCAAGGCGGTCACGCCCGGCGCCAGCGGCGGGGTGCGCACCGCCATGGAGGAGTACTCAAACAACGTGAAGGCGCAAGGGTCACTCGAGGCATGGTTGGCCAGCACGCGCAGGCGGGGGTTCAATTGAAAGATATTGAGCCAGTCGCGCCGGAACCCGTCAAAACGCGGGTCGCGGGCGAGGTCTCGAGTCCCGGGATGAATCTCGACAACCTCCAGCGTGTAGTCGACCTGCCGGGCGGCCGCGGTGGCAGCAGGGAAGGTCACCTTAACAAAGTCACTGTCTCCCAGCGGTTCATCATGTGGACCGCGATTCCGGTAGGCATCGTAGCCTAACGCCTGGCCCTTGCCCGGCGTGCAGGCAACGCGAAAGGTTCCGAGGTCGGGCTGGTGGAGTAGGGCCGGAAGCCGCACGCTGCCGTCGGTGTTGATGAGCCCCAGTAACGTAGCGTGGTTGATGCGCGAGTCGAAGTTCAAGGTTATCGGGGGCGGAGGGTTCCCGTCCACGAAGCGCGAGCGCAGATGAATTTGGCGAGGTGAGAACTCGAAGGTCCAGGCAGGCGGCGCGTCCGGTGGTTCTCCCGAGGAGCGGTACTCATACCTGTTGCCCTCGCGCCGCAACTCGTAGGCCCCCTCCGCCTTGCCTGGCGGCCGAAGCGGATTCACACTGAGCTTGTTCTTGCCCAGCGAATCCACTGC
>DATNHL010000083.1:0-15709 GCA_035604995.1 Occallatibacter sp.
CCTTCGGGTTGCGGATAAAATCGGGCCATACTTTGTTGTCGCCCTCGACCTTGGGGTCGCCAAAGCCTTCGGGCTCCGCCTCGTCTGGCCCGATTTTCTCTCGCAACGCTGTCCGCCCTATAAGTGTTAACAGGCCCTAGACGTCGTTTCCCAGGTGAAAGATCGGCTCTAAACCATGCGCACCGCTCAGCAGGGCCTGCTCTTCGTGCGCCTCCAGCGGCTTGTAGTTCTGCGCCACATCCATAGCCAGCCGGAAGTACCGCTCATCCCCCGGCGGAATCGCCGCCGTGATCGGGTGCCCCAGCGTCCAGCGCAGCCCCAGCGACGCCTCATCCGGATAGGCCGCAGGCTGGTACCAGCACTTCGGCGCCGGATGGTTCTGGCTCTGATCCGCCGCCCACGTCGTCTTGGCCATCCCCTTCAGCGCCAGGATGCCCATCTTCTTTTCTTGCGCCCGTTTCAGAATCTGCGGCCCAAACCCCGCCTGCGTAAACAGCACCCAGTTCACCGGAAACAGAATCGTGTCGAAGTTGTAGCGGTCCATCGCCGCCAGCGCCGTCTCCGCCGAGTGAACCGAAAATCCAATGAAGCGAATCTTCCCTTCCTTCTTCGCCGCCTCCATCGTCTCAATCGCCCCGCCGGCCGCGAGCACCTTGTCCAGGTCCGTCATCTTGGTCAGCGCGTGAAACTGGTAAAGGTCCACGTGATCGGTTTTCAGCAGCTTCAGCGATTGCTCCAGGTCCGCCCGCGAGGCGTCCTTCAGCCGCCCATCGGTCTTGCAGGCCAGAAAGCAGTTCTTCCGATAAGGCGCCAGCGCCGGCCCGAGCCGCTCCTGCGCGTTTCCATAGCTCGGCGCCACGTCGAAGTAGTTGATGCCCCGATCCACCGCCTCGGCCACAATGTTATTGGCCGCGCCGGTCTCCTCGTTCATCACCACAATCCCGCCGAAGCCGATGATGGACAGCTTCTCGCCGGTCCTGCCCAGCGTGCGCTTCGCAATCGGATTCGCCGGCGTTGCAGCGGAAGCATTCAGTTGTGTTGTGGATGCAACGGCTGCGGCCGTAAGCCCAGCCTGTTTCAAAAATTCACGGCGCTTCATAGTCTCCCTCCAGAGGATGGAATTAGACGATCAGCGAACAGAAATATTCTCGCACAGACTCAGGGACCACTGCACAAGTCGATCCCTTTAGACAATGTGTCAGGACACGACTTCAGAGGCTGCGGAAAAACTCAACGGGAGAGGCAAGAAGTGTCAGGGCACGACTTCAGTCGTGCCGTAAGTGCAATCAAATCAACGTGGGCTTTAGCCCCTGCGCTATGCTTCTCGGGCTTTTCACCTGAAAACAGGCCCTTTTCCGCAGCCTGTTTAGCCCCTGAGGGAACGTCTGCCTCACCGAAACACTTGTGCAGGGATTCCCGAGGGTCTTCAGCTGTTCAGGAACTTGATCAGGCCCGCAGGCGGCGTCACATTGGCAATGTAGAACCCAAACAGCACCAGCACCCCCACCACCATCCCCACGGCAAGCCGCAGCCGCCTCTGAAAAACCGTGCGCGGCGAACCCAGCCTTGGCACCATGGGCGTCGCAAAAAGCAATCCGCACGCAAACCCGCCCAGGTGGGCCATGTTGTCGATGTTCAGCCCCGAATGCAGAAACAGGTTGCCGCCGCTGATCGATAAGCCCAGCACCAGGTTCAGCGCGGCAAAGTAGATCACCGATTTGCGCAGCTTCTTCAGCTCAAAGGGGGGCACGGGCAGCCGGTTCGACTTCAACAGCACAATCAGTGCTCCGGCAATTCCGAACACGGCTCCTGAAGCTCCAGCCCCTGCAGGGAAAAACACCCCTCCGGCCCCATCGCGAATCGGCCAAAGCCAGTTGATGTCCGTGGAAAGCAGGTTCCCCGCCGCGCCGGTCAGAATGTACACCGCCAACACCCCCGCCGATCCCATCAGCGGCTCGGCCAGCAGTCCCAGGTTCCACAGGCACCACATGTTGGTGGCCAGGTGCAGAATCCCCACGTGCACAAACATGGCCGTCACAATTCGGATCCACTCGCCATTGATGAGCACAGAGCCCGCGTTGTTCGCGCCGAAATGCATCAACTGCTCGGTCGTGGGGCTGCCGATGCTCACCCCATTCGCCACCATCACCAGGAACACCGCGCAGTTGATCCCCACCAGCAGATACGTCGCCGGCGCGGTCGCCCAGCCCGGCCGTGGCCGGCGCACCGCTTGCTGCGGCGGAGGCATCTGCGCGCCCGGTGGCAGGATCTCCGGTTCGGGCGTTGGCGAGTAACTTCCCATAAATTAACTTTAAAGCATTTCCATTAACCCCGTATGATCGCCCGTCCCATTGCCGAGCACAGCAACCGCAAATCCTCCTCGCAATCCCTCCCTCCGCCCCAAATCTCCGATGTACTCTGGAGTCTGGCCGCCGCACCGCGTAGAAATTCATACCACGTTCCAACCAATTCGAGGAGCGCCATCATGAGCGAATCTGATCCATCCGCAAAGCCCATCCGCAGAGCGTTGTTAAGCGTCACCGACAAGACCGGCCTGGTGGAGTTTGCCCAGGTCCTGGCTGGGTTCGGCGTCGAGCTCGTCTCTACTGGAGGAACCGCGCGCGCCCTGCGCGAAGCCGGCCTCACCGTCCGCGACATCAGCGACCTGACTGGCTTTCCCGAGATGCTCGACGGCCGCGTCAAGACCCTCCATCCCTTGGTCCACGGCGGCCTGCTTTACATCCGCGGCAACACCGAGCACGAAGCCGCCGTCCAAGCCCACGGCATCCAGCCCATCGACATGGTTGTGGTCAACCTCTACGCCTTCGAGAAAACTGCTGCGCAGGCCGGAGTTCCTTTTGGGCATTTGATCGAAAACATAGACATCGGCGGTCCCTCCATGGTCCGTTCCGCCGCCAAGAATTTCGAGGACGTAGCCATCGTCACGCGCGTCTCGGACTACCCGGATCTTATCCAAGAGATGAAAAGCGCCAACGGCGCCTTGCTGACCCGCGCGACCCGCTGGCGTCTCGCCAGGCAGGCCTTCTCCACCACCGCCGCCTACGATGCCGCCATCGCCAACACGCTGGACCGAATCGCGGAAGCCCCCGCCCCCAGCGGGCCGGCCGCACCCGACCCCGACGCCCTTCCAACCACCCTCCGCATCAACTTCCCTCTCGCCCAGTCCCTCCGCTACGGCGAGAACCCCCACCAGCGCGCCGCTCTCTATTCCGATGGCTCCGGCCTAGGCATCGCCGGCGCAACCCAGCTTCAGGGAAAGGAACTCAGCTTCAACAACCTCGTCGATCTCGACGCCTGCTGGGAGCTGGCCCAGGAATTTGAAGAGCCCGCCGTCATCATCGTGAAGCACACCAACCCCTGCGGCGCGGCCACCGGCGCCTGCGTCCTCGAGGCCTACCAGAAAGCCCTCGCCGCCGATCCCGTCTCCGCCTTTGGCGGCGTCATCGGCATCAATCGCCCCGTCGACGCCGACGCCGCCGCCGAAATCGCCAAGCTTTTCGTCGAAGCCATCGCCGCCCCCGCCTTCACCCCCGGAGCCCGCGAGCGATTCTCTGCCAAGAAGAATCTGCGTCTAGTCGAAGTCCACGCCGCCCCGCCGCGCCCCGTGGTCAAGCACGTGTCAGGCGGATTACTGATCCAGGACGCCGACACCGGCCGCATCGACGCCACCGCCCTCGACCCCGGCCTGAAGATCGTCACCTGGCGTCCTCCCTCCGCGGAGGAACTCCGCAGCCTGCTCTTCGCCTGGCGCGTGGCGAAACACGTGAAATCGAATGCGATCGTCTATGCCCGCGACGGCCAGACCATCGGTGTCGGCGCGGGGCAAATGAGCCGCGTAGACGCCGCCCGCTTCGGCGCCATGAAGGCCGTGCTTCCGCTGAAGGGCTGTGTCGCCGCCTCCGATGCCTTTTTCCCCTTCCCCGACGGCCTTGAAACCGTAGCCCAGGCCGGCGCCACCGCCGTCATCCAACCCGGCGGCTCCGTCAAAGATCAAGACGTCATCGACGCCGCCGACCGCTTAGGCGTAGCCATGGTCTTCACCGGCATCCGCCACTTCCGCCACTGATTCATCGATGGATTGAACGATGACGCCCCCAACCCAGCCAATGGTTCGCCTGCGCACCCGCTCCATCGCGCTCGCCCGGCAGATGGACTGGCTCCGCGGCCTCCGCGCCGCCGTGGCCCTTTGCGCCCCGCTCGTCTTCGGCGACCTGGCCGGCATCCCCAACCTGGGCTGGGCCGCATTGGGCGGCTTCGAAGCCATCTTGTCCGACACTGGAGGTCCTTACCGCACCCGCATGGCGAGCCTGGTCACCCTCTCGCTCGGCGGCGCGGCCGGCCTCTTCCTCGGCTCCATCACCGGAACCAGCCTGCACTGGGCCCTCCCCGTCACCGTCCTTTTCTGCTTCCTGTGGAGCTACCTCGCCGTCCTTGGGGCGCCTTTCTCCTCCGCCGGCCTGCTCGTCCAGGTCATCTTCATCTGCGGCATCGGCGCGCCCACCTCCAACTGGCATGAAGCGCTCAACCACGCCCTTCTCCTGCTCGCTGGAGGAGCCTGGGCCGCTCTGCTCTCGCTGCTCCTCTGGCCACTCGACGCCTACCGCCCCGCTCGCTTGGCCGTAGCCGCCTGCTACGAGGAGCTGGCCTCCTTCCTCGCCTCCATCGCCGAACTCGCCGGCCGCCAAGAGTCCAGCCCCGCCCCACCACAAAACCTGGGTGCCCCTCCTGAGCGAAGCGCAGCGGAGTCGAAGGACCTGCTTCTTGCAACTTTGGGTGAAAGGGTGGGAGACCACGAACCACAACCTGCATCTACCCGCGCCCGCCACTCCCCGGCCCTCTGGCATCGCCTCGCTCAGCACCACCAGTACCGCATCCGCCGCGCCGTCGAGCAGGGCTGGCAGGCAGTCGCCTCCATCCACGCCGAGCACCAGTCTGAGACCGCCCAGGGCCACCACCTCGTCGTCCTCCTCGAACACGCCGACCTGCTCATCGCCCGCACCATCGCCCTCGCCGAGCACCTTGAAGCCCAGTCCGCTTCCGACCCCTCCGCCTGCAACGATCGCGGCCTCTCCAGCCTCGCCGATCTCCGCTCCGCCGAAGTCTTTGTCGCCTCGCTCCTCACCCGCCGCGCCCAATCCGCCGCCGCCGCCCAGACCCAACGACTAGCCATGCAGCGCCTCCCCAGCTATCTGGGAAGCTGCGAAGGCCAGTCCGGCGCAACCACCCGCTTCCTCCTCGCCCAGGTCACTGAAGCCGCCTCGCTGCTTGAAACCGCCATCGAAAGCGCCGCCCTTCTTCGCCTCGGCAAATCGCCGGCCTTCAAGCGCGTCCCGCCTGTTCCCGGCTCCGTTGGCCAGTTCGCCTACGTCTACGCCCGCCTTGCCGAGCTCCGCCAAAGCTGGCATCCGGCGCGGATCCTGGACCAGCTAGCCGCCAATTTCCACCGCCGGTCGCTACTCCTCCGCCACGCCGCCCGCGTCGCCCTGGTATGCGGCCTCGACGTCACCATCATCCTCCTGCTCCACATCAACCACGGCTACTGGCTGCTGATGACCTCTCTCATCGTCCTCCAGCCCCACGTCTCCGGAACCATGCGCCGCGGCCTGGAGCGCATCGGCGGCACCGTCGCAGGCGGCATTCTGGCCGCCCTCCTCGCCGTCGTCCTTCACTCCCAGCTAGCCACCGCAGCCGTGCTCTTCCCATTGGCCCTCTTTGCCATCGCCATCCTCCCCGTCAGCTACTCCGCCTTTGCATTCTTCCTCACCCCCGCCTTCGTTCTTGCCTGGCTGCCCTACTCCGGCGACTGGCAACTGGCCGCCATCCGCACCGGCAACACCATCGCCGGAGCGCTCATCTCGCTGCTCGCCATGACCTTTCTATTCCCCGTCTACGAGCGCGACCGCGCCCCCCAGTTCCTCCGCGCCTCGCTAGCCGCCGACCGCCGCTATCTGGCCCAGCTCGCCGAAGCCTGGCGAACCCGCTCCCGCTCCTCGCGCCTCCTTGCCAACGCCCGCCGCGCCGCCGGCCTGGCCCACAACGATACCGAAGAATCCCTCGAGCGCCTTCTCGCCGAGTCCTGGCCCCGCCACCGCCCCTTCGCCCAGTTTGTCGCCGCCTTCGTCACCTACCTGCGCCGTTTCGCCCAATCCGTCACCACCCTCACTGCCCTCGACGGCGACTGGGACTGGAAGATCTCCAGCCGCGTCCAGGGCCGCCTCGAACTCCTCGACCGCCGCCTCGAATGGCTGGAGGCCCAGACCGGCCATGAGCCTCCTCCCACCCCCTGGCCCGAACCCGGCCTCCAGGCCCTCCAATCCGCCATCCCCCCGCCTTTGATGAGTCAGGACCACCCCGGCGAGCGCCAACTCGAGCGTCTCGAACGTCAGGCCGAAGTCCTCCACCGCCAGCTCCGCTCCCTCCGCCAGCACGGCTGGCTCCCCGGCACGCCCAAACCCGGCTCCCCGCGCCAGCCCGCAGACTGACCCGCCCCCCCAATCCCGCCGTTTCCCGCTTTCCGCCGCCCGTTCCCGGCCAATACACAGGAAAATCCCGCATTCCGCCGCCCGTTTGCGACAAATGACAGGTAAAATCGTCTCTACAGTAGGCAGAGTTGCTCTCACCGGCTGCCTGCGCTGCCTTTTGTCCCTCCCGCGCGGACCCTTTCCCGCCCGGCCGGCTCAAAAGGCCCGGAAACCCTGGAATGATGAAGACAAAAATCGCTGTATTGCCCTCTTGGCTCTCGTTTGCCGCTGCATCCCTCGTCCTGCTGCCGGTCGCGCCCGTCTGCGCCCAGACCGCGCCCGCCAAGGCCCCAGCTCCCGCTGCTCCCGCGCCCGCGGTCAAGCCCGCTCTGGCTCAGACCGCCCCTCAGGATCCCGACCGCGCCGTGGCCTATTACCACCTGGCGCTGGCCAACGTCTACGAAGACGAGGCCCTCGAAAACGGCAACAACGACGCCGCCCGCCTCGCCGTTGACGAATACAAGTACGCCCTCAACGCCGACCCCACATCCCCCCAACTCAACGACGGCCTCGCCGATCTCTACTTCCGCACCGGCCACGTCCACGAAGCCGAAGTCACCGCTCGCGGCCTGCTTAAGACCTCGCCCAACGACATCGATGCCCACAAGCTGCTGGGCCGCATTTATCTGCGCCAGTTGAGCGACTCCTCCAACGCCGTCTCCTCTTCCTCGCCCTCCGGCAACGCCCTCGACCAGGCCATCGCCGAATTCGAGAAGATCGTCGCTCTCCAGCCCAAAAGCGTTGAAGACCGCATGGTCCTGGGTCAGCTCTACACCGTCAAGCACGAACCCAAGAAGGCTGAAGACCAGTTCAAAACCGCCCAGGCCATCGAGCCCGATTCCGAAGAAGTGGTCCTCAACCTGGCCCGCCTCTATGCTGAATCCGGCGACGTCGCCCACGCCGCCAAAGTCATTGGGGCCGTCCCCGTAACCGACCGCAGCCCCAAGATGGAAGTCGCCCTCGGCGCGGCCTACGACCAGCTCAAGCAGCCCAAGGACGCCATCGCCGCCTACCAGCGCGCTGCCGACATGGACCCCGGTGACGCCCACACCCTCGATGCCCTCGGCCAAGCCCTACTCGCCGACAACCAGCTCGACGAGGCCCTCAAGCAGTTCAAGTTGCTGGCCGAAGCCGATCCTGAAGACACTGAAGCCTTTGTCCACATCGGCGAAATCCAGCGCCGCCAGGGCAAGTACGAGGATGCCCTCGCCACCATCCGCAAGGCCCGCAAGCTGGACCCCACCTCCCTTGAAGCCGGCTACAACGAAGCGCTGCTGCTCGACGTCCTCGGCCGTTTCGACGAGGCCGCCCAGACCTACGAGAAGATGGTCGACCTCACCTCCCACGCCAACGGCGCTTACACTTCGGAAGAGAAGTCCAATCGCAGCTTCTTCCTCGAGCACCTGGGCGCCGTCTACCACGAGGAGAACAAGACCGACCAGGCCGTCGCCACTTACCAGAAAATCATCGATATGGGTGGCGAGTCCGCAGTGCGCGGCTATGAAGCCCAGGTCGAAGTCCTGGGCGAGGCCAAGATGTTCGACAAGGCTGCCGAAATCGCCAAAAAGGCCGTCGACGCCGACCCCAAAGATCAGGACCTCAAGCTCATGCTTGCCGGAGCAATGGTCGAGCAGGGAAAGAACGACGAAGCCCTCGCCATGACGAAGGCGCTGCTCGACAACTCCGACAAGGACCGCGTCGTCTGGCTCAAGCTGGGCCAGTTCTACACCGAGATGCGCCGCTGGAAGGATGCCGAAGATGCATACGCCAAGGCCACTCCGCTCTCCACCAAAACCGATGAGCGCGCCTACCTGCTCTTCCTCAAGGGCGCCCTCTCCGAACGGCAAAAGCACCTCGAGCCCGCCGAGCAGTTCTTCCGCCAGGCCCTCGAGCTGGACCCCAACAGCGCCATGACCCTCAACTACCTCGGCTACATGCTGGCCGACAAGGGCATTCGCCTGCCCGAAGCCCTCAAGCTCATCCGCAAGGCCGTCGAGCTCGACCCCATGAACGGCGCCTATCTCGATTCCCTCGGCTGGGCCTACTTCAAGCTCGGACAGTATGAGCTCTCGGAAGAAAACCTCCGCCAGGCCGTCGAACGCGATCAGACCGACCCCACCGTCCACGACCATCTCGCCGAATTGTATGAAAAGACCGGCCGCATCCGCCTGGCCGCCGCGCAATGGGAGCTCTCGCTTGCCGAATACGCCAAGTCCGCCCCCGCCGACATCGAGCCCGGCGAAGTAGCAAAGGTCCAGCGCAAGCTGGAAAACGCCCGCGTCAAGCTCGCCAAGCAGGACAGCACCCTCGGCCAGCCGAAACCCGAGTAGGCCGAACGACCCCTCATCCTCTGGTTGGCAAGGACTTTCCGCAAGTCCCCTCTACAACTCTGGGTGCCCCATCCTTTTCGCGCTCTTTGCGAAAAGGGTGGGAAACCACGAACCCATCCCTGCCATCCATCAACGCCAGAAAATCTCGTGCCGCGCAAACGCCGTCTGCCCCACCGCAGGTGGCTACTGCTTCGTCTCCAGCGGATGCTTCGCATCCTCGAAGAACTGGTTCTGCAGTTTCAAGCTTTCCTGGTCGGCCTTGATTGCCTTGATCGCTTCGGCAATCTGGCGCGACCACGCCTTCTGGTCAAACTCTCCCAGTTCCTTGTTCCCTGCCGCGCCCTCGCCCGAATAGTGATTCGGAAAACGCGCGTACCACCAGATGCCTGTGTAGACCGACCCCGGCAGCGACTGCCGCTTTAGGTCTGCGCCGGACTCCGCGGTCGCGCGATCCATATGTACCAGGTCCGGCCGTGCGATCAGCATCAGCGAAGTCTCCGTCTCGCCTGCATGCATGTCCACCTTGGTCTTCAAGGCTGGACGTCCCGGCACGTCCGTGTTCGGCAATCCGAAAACGTAGACCACGTAGTCGCGCGGACTAGCCAGTTGCGCCTGCGCAAACAACGGCAGAAGGCTTTCGTTCCCGCCATGGCCGTTCACAATGACCACCTTCTTGCAGCCATTGCGCGCCATCTCCTTCACCGTCTCCTGCAGCAGCGTCAACTGCGTCGACAGGCTGTAGGCCACCGTCCCCGGCTGCTGCTGCGCCTCGAAGATCTGGCCGAAATAGTACTCGGGAAATACCACCGCATACTCCTGCTTGACCGCATTCATCACGGCGAAGCGAACGTCCAGAAGGTCCGTGCCCAGCGGCAGGTGCGGCCCGTGCTTCTCGATAATCCCGAAGGGCAGTACGCAAACCCCTTGCGCCTGGTGAATCGCCTGAATGAAGTCCGGCCCGGTCAGCTCCTCCCATTTCGCGGGCAGTCTGCCCTGACCCATGCAAACTCCCGCCGAGAGTAAAAGAACAATTAGCGGCAAAATAATTCTGCATTTGTTTTTCATCGTCACCCCTTTGTTCCTTGAACCGGAGAATCATACCACTCCCATTAAAGCGGAACCAGAATTGATATACCTCGAAACCACGGCGCTCAAGTCGACGCGACCACCAGCGAGCGGCGACCTCGCACAAACATCGACAGGGCACGGTAATTCTGGTTCCGCTCTGGCGGTGCATTGCGAAGAGTGCGCCCGGAGTTGCGCCGCCGCACAGTGGATGCAAACGCAAGGAAGCCTGCGTCTCGCATTGGAGACGCAGGCTCCCTCAATCCATGATTCTCTGCATCGCGACAGGACCGGCACCGTTAACAAACCTCCAGCCCTTGACTCTACTTCGCCTGCTGCGCCGCCGCGGCAATATACAAGTCCACATTGCTCTGGTCAACCAGCGAGGTGCCCGTATCCACAAACACCGGGTAGGGCGCAAACGAGTCGGCGCTGTAGTCCTTGCCCGCCACCTTGGGCGGATAGTGGAACACATCGTCCAGCGCCTTCAACCCCACATAGCCCATGGTGAACGGCTTCTGCGCGATGGTCGCGTCGATCGTTCCGGACTTGATCCCGTCCAGCGTATCCTGGTCCACATCGAATGCCACCAGCTCGCGTCCTCCGCCGACACGCTTGATCGCGTCCGCCACGGTCTTGCCCGACGAGGCTTCCAGGCACACAAACGCATCGATCTTCTTCGGCCCCGTCAGCGCCAGGTCTTCCTGCGCCTTGTCGAATGCGTTGCGCGAGTCGCCCTTGATGTCCACCACGTCCACAATCTTGATGTCCGGCCGGCTGGCGAAGGCGTCCTTGAAGCCCTTCAGCCGCTCATCCGTGTTGGGCTGCCCGCCCAGCGTGAAGAACACCACATTGCCCTTGCCGCCCAGCTTCGAAATCACCCGTTTGCCGCCCATCTGCCCGGCCTCCTGGTTGTTGGTCCCGATGAAATAAAGCCGCCGGCTGCCCGCCGCATCCGAGTCCATCGTAATCACCGGAATCCCGGCCGCCACCGCCGCGTCGATTTGTGACTGCAGCACCGACGCATCCGCGACCGAGATCAGGATGCCGGCCGGCTTGGCCGCAACTGCCTTGTTCAGCTCGTCGAGCTCCGCCTTCGGGTCATAGGAGTCTGGTCCCACCACCCTCGCAGTCACCTTGAACTGTGCCGCCGCCTGCTTGAATCCGGCCGCTGCCGTCTGCCAGTAAGGCAGATTCACATTGGTCGCAATCAGGTAATACACCTCTTTGTCTGAGTGCCGGGCGCCGCAACCCGACGTGAACATGACTCCCAGCGCCAACATACTCAATGCAACTCTCTGAATAGCCTTCATGCTTGCCTCCGGTCCGGATGTGAGATGTCTTCGGAACCCGGCGCCTCTTTCATCCCTGCGCCGGCGTCCCTGCAAAATTTGGCTGGATGGTACTCCCGTTCAGTTCACCTTGTCCAATCCCCTCCGTATGCAACACTTTATAGCACTCCGCGACGATGTCAATGGTGATTCCGGACACCGAATCCCGTTCAGTCCCCGCGCCCGTGCCCATCTGCGGTATAACCAGACGTGAGTTCCTCTGTCGCTCGTCGACGCTGAGAATCATGACCGACCTCGCATCCAGCTCGCCGCTCAATCTCCCCGCGGGCATCGCCGTCCCCGGCGACGCAGACACCCCCCTCACCCGCCGCGCACACGTCGAGCCGGCCCACCCCTATCGCTCGCCCTTTGCCCGCGACGCCGCCCGCATCCTCCACTCCCGTGCCTTCCGCCGCCTTGCCGGCAAAACCCAGGTCTTCACCCGCGTGCCCGCCGAGGCAACCTCCGACCACTTCCGCAGCCGCCTGACTCACACTTTGGAGGTCACCCAGATCGCCCGCACCATGGCCACAGCCCTGGGCCTCAATGCGGAGCTCGCCGAAGCCCTCGCCTTGGTCCACGACATCGGCCATCCACCCTTCGGCCACGCCGGCGAGAAGGCCCTCGACCAGGCGCTCGAAGCCCACGGCCTCCGCTTCGACCACAACCTCCACGCCCTGCGCATCGTCACCTGGTTTGAGGAGCGCTACGCCGCCTTTCGCGGCCTCAACCTGACCCTCGCCGTCCGCGAAGGCATCGTCAAGCACTCCCGCGACTACTCCGCCGCCGCTCACCCCGAACTGGCCGAATACTTCCTCGCCCAGTTCCCCCCGCTCGAAGCCCAGCTCATCGACCTCGCCGACGAGATCGCCTACCTCACCGCCGACCTCGACGACGGCCTCGACTCCGGCATCCTCACCCTCCCGCAGGTCCGTGCAGCCGTGCCCCTCTTCCGCCGCTTCCACGACGCCGTCCTCGAGCAGTACCCAGCCGCCCTGCCCAAGCTGTCCATCAACGAGGCGCTGAAACGCATCCTCAACGCTCTCGTCACCGATCTTCTCAACGAAGTCCGCGCCCGCGTAGCCGCCCTAGGCGCAACAACCCTTGAAAACATCCGCCGCGCCCCCACCCGTCTCGCCGCCCTCAGCCCACAAGTCGAGTCCGACCGCGCCCACGCCAAGCACTTCCTCTACGACAACCTCTACAACTCACCCGGAATGGAGGAAGCCCACACCCACGCCACGCAGGTCGTCCAGGACCTCTTCGCCACCCTCATCGCCGACCCTTCCGAGCTCCCCGCCGACCACCAGGCGCAAATCCCCACGCAGGGCCTCTCCCGCACGGTCGCCGACTACATCGCTGGCATGACCGACAGCTACATCGAGCAAGCCTGGCTGCGCTGCGGCGAACGGTGAGCCTGTTTGAAAGCGAGCCTATTTCAAGGGAAGAAATTCTATCCGTGCCACATCGGCGACGTCTTTGAAATCGTAGTCCGCCGTCACAAGAATATGATCGGTTGAGTCCATTGCAAGATCGAGCGCAAACGCATCCGCGTATGGGATATTGCGATCCACACGAAGCGCGGCCGCATGCACTGCGCGTTCCCCACTTGCGGGAACAACGTCCAGTTCGATAGGCACAAGGCTCTCTAACACACGCCCTCCTTCGGAGGCGCCGAGACGCTTTCGAAGTTCTCCTGCAATTTCACCCCACTGCAGAGCCGAAATGCACATTTCTCCCTGGCGCTTAACGCATGCTTTGAAGATCGCATTCACGCGATCCCCTCCCGCCTCATTGTCGATATAGCGAAGCACCGCCGATGAATCGAGGACAAAAACTGTCACTTACGTTCCTACCATCCGTCCTTGGCCAATTCGATCTCCCGTTCCTTACGCCGCTCCGCAAGCAATGCGTCGGTCATGGAAGGCCCGCCGGCTGTGAGTCCCTGCAACTCATCGATCAGCCGCAGCTTGGCCGCCAGAGTCTCCGGCTCCAGAATCACACGCGTCCCCTCCAGATGAATTGCGACGCGCGTCCCCGGCTCAATCCCCAGCGACTCCCGAATCGCCGCCGGGATCACCAACTGCCCTTTGCTGCTGAATGTCGAGTAGACGGTTTCCATGGCTTACATCTTACCGCGAGTAAGTCTATGCTGTAAAGTAAGACTCGCTCGACAAGTAAGACTTGCCAAAAAGTAAGCCAGAAATCACTGTCCGTGCTCCCCTGCGCAGATCCGCTCCCAGACCTCACGCGTCTTTGGCCCAAAATGCTTGGCAACAAAGTCGCGCTCCTCGCATCCCCACAATCCATCCAGCCCATCGTGCGTCAGATCGTGGACATCACTGTCGCCTTCCGAGATCAGCCGCTCAAAGAGCGCAGCGAGCCGGGTGGCAAACTTTTCGGAATCAGGGAAATTCAGGGTATGCACGGTCACACACCCAACGGACCATGTCGTTCAGGAGTGGATAGGCGAGCCGGTCTTCCCACTCAGCGGCCGACACCTTGAACTTGGGCATCGCCGTGGCCACCACAGCAAATGCATCCTCGAAGGCAATGCTCATCGCGCCCGCCCCTACTGCACCGTCCCCGCCGGCCTTAGCCTTCTCAGATCCAGCGCGCACTCTACCGCGTTCTGCGCATGCAGGCGCAAATTATCCGACGCCGCCCAAACCCATAGCCGCGAGGCCACATTCGGATTCCGCCCATCCTTCTCCGTCCTGAGCCTTACCAGCACATCGTTCTGCCCCGTTGCCGCAAGATTGGACGGTGAGTCCGTATCCTCCAGCACCAGGTCCACGTGCTCGCCGCCCAGCGCCTCTTCGAGCGCCGAAATCTCCACCGCCCGCTCCAACTCCACGGCAATCGAGAACGCGTGCCCGTGAAACACCGGCGCGTGAATCACCTGCAGCGCCAGCGCCGGCCAGCGCCCATCGCCCAGCGCCTCATAGTGCCTCCGAATCCGCGCCTCCTCTGCACCCAGGCTGATGGTCGCGCTCTCGCCCAGCCCGGCCAGAAGGTTATAAGCCGCCTGCGCGTCATACGTGGCCCGCGGCAGCCCCTGGAAGCTCAGCAGGCTCACCGTCTGCTGGTGCAGTTCGTCCATGGCCGCGCGCCCGAACGCGCTCGCCGGCTCCAGCACCGTGGCCGCCGCAAACCTGACCGGCGCGGCCAGTTGCAGCCGCTCTAGCACCAGCGCCAACGCCAGCGCCGCCGGGTGCGCCGGAACCACCGCGGGCGTAAACAGGTCGGCCGTCGCCGCCACCGGTCCCAGCCACGGCGCCCTCACCAGAACTCCGGTCTCCTGGTCCAAAGCGCCAGACAAATCCAGCACCGTCGACCCCGCCCTGAGCGCCTGCCGCCAGTGCTTGCGCGTCAGCGCCTCGGTCCCTGCAAAAAACGTAAAGTCCGCCCGCTCAAACGACTCGCCGTCGATCGCCTGGACAAACGTAACCTCGTCCCCCACCTGGTCCAACTGACCCTGCGCCTCTTCCTCGTCCAGCAGCACAAACTTCGCCCCCGCCAGCGGCGAGTCCGACAGCGCGTCCTTCAGCTCACGCCCCAACAGGCTCGAGGCTCCAGCGATAGCAATCTTGTACACAGGCATCCTTTTTTCAGTTGGAAGCTAACGAAACGAAAACTACAGCGGCCGCAACGAATCGGGCTCGGCATCGGCTGCATCCGGGGCCGCAATCTCCGCCGGCCGTCTCCGCCGGCGCCGCGACCACCCGTACGCCGCCCGCGCCCAGATCCCCGAGAACATATACGTCAGCCCGATCCCGAAAAACACCACGTTCGAGTAGCGCAGCATCACATAAAACACGATGGCCAGCAAAAACAGAAGCTGGAACGGATGGCTGCGCGAGAAGTTGATCTCCTTGCCCGACCAGAACCGCCACGTGCTCACCATCAGGAACCCGCACAGCCCCACCAGCCCCAGCCACGGAATCGCGATCCACCATGCCTGCACAGGAATGCCGTAAAAGAAGTGCACCGTCGCAGCCAGGAAGCCCGCCGCCGCCGGAATCGGCATGCCCACAAAATACTTCCGCCCCGGCCGTCCCGGATTTCTCGGCTGCGCATCGTGCGAGATGTTGAACCGCGCCAGCCGCGACACCCCGCCAATCAAGAACAGGAAACAGATGAACGCCCCGGCCTGGTGCAGGTGCAGCAGCAGTTGCGGATTGATCGAAGGCGGCAGGAAGTGAAATCCCCAAATCAGCGCCAGCAGGCTCGGAGCCATCCCGAACGTGATCGCGTCCGCCAGCGAATCCAGCTCCTTGCCGAAATCGCTCGTGGTATTCGTCATGCGGGCAATGCGTCCGTCCAGCGTGTCGAACGGGATAGCGAGCATGATAGCCAGCGCCGCCCAGTCCAGGTGCGTCGCCGCGTCCCCGCTGATGGCCTTGATCGTTTCTGTAACCGAAAAGAAACCGGCTGCAAT
>DATNHL010000084.1:0-3235 GCA_035604995.1 Occallatibacter sp.
TGGGCGAAGTGCGCAGCCGGTGCGTTTCCAAAGAACCCCAGTAGGTCGTGTAGAGGATGGCTTGGTCCCGATTCACGGCCATGGACATGGCTTTCTGGCGCTTGCCCACCAGTTTCGGGTCGTGTGCCTTCTTGGCCTCCACCTCGCCGGCGCCAAACAGTTCGAGCTGGTCGCGATCGGCGTCGTCCCCCTCCTCCAACGACTCCAGGTATTCCTTCACCCGGCTGGCGCCCCAGGGGCCGTCCTTGCGGCAATAGTTGTTGGCCAGGGTGGCGATCGAGCGGCAGTCGTTCAATTTCTCGCACAGGGGGTCGGTGGCGGCCAGCATCTCCAGCGTCTCCTGGTTGGTGGATGCGGTCAGGACCGGGTAGTCCCGCTCGGGAATCTTCAGCGGCATCGGGCACTCCCCGCTGCCGAGCAGCTTCCGGAGCCCGGGATCATTGAGATCGAATGTGGCGCTGCCGCGCCGCTGGTGAATGAAATCCAGCAAGGCCTGCCCCTTCTTTTTGTCGGCTTCCTCCAGCTTCGCGCCGGGCTTAAGCAGCGGCTCCTGGGCGGCCTTGAAGAGCATCTCTTTGACGGCCCGGGGCCATTCGCGCACGGGTTTCTCGGTGGTGTACATCGGGTACAGCCCGATGCCGTCCGGCGGTTGGTTGAACAGAATCTGGCGCAGCTGCGCGGCGGAGCCGGGGTTAACTTCCGGCGTCGTGACGCGGGTTTTGATGTAAGCGACCGTTTCGGCGAGCAAACTCTCCAGCCGTGTGTCGTACCACTCGATGTTCTCTGCGAGCCGTTTGAGACTGAAAGGGTGCCCGACCAGCTCCATCTCGATCAGCGCCCCCATCTGCTTGCGCTTCACGTTGAAGTAAGCGTTCTCCAAAGTCCACCCCTTGGCGTAGGCGTCCGGTTCCTTGCGCTTGAGGTCCTCGTCCTGCTGCTTCATGTCCGCCAGCATCACCGGGACGAGTTCGAACGTGCGG
Organism: Occallatibacter sp.; assembly: GCA_035604995.1. Lineage (GTDB taxonomy): Bacteria > Acidobacteriota > Terriglobia > Terriglobales > Acidobacteriaceae > Telmatobacter. Next base: position 981 of record DATNHL010000084.1, read on the forward strand.
CGGCCGTCTTTGCAGCCGTAAGGCAGCCGGATTTCGGGCGGCACCAGGCCGTAACTGCCATCGGTGATGCCTCTGGTCGCCCGGTAGCGAGCCAACTCCGCTTTGTGGTCTTCCTTGCCGAGGTAAACCTTGATGAGGTCATCCAACCCTTGGGGCTGGCCCTCATCGAGCACCTTGGCCAGATCGTAGGTGCACAGGTGCAATTGGTCGCGCAAGTCGACGCCAAAGAGGATCAGCTGGATCGCGTCCACCTTCAGCGCGTGTCCCACGAGCTTGATCTCGGGCCGGCGCAGATACTGGTTCAGAATGTCGGTCAGCTCCTTCTGGCTGCCTTGGAACACCCAGCGCACGTCGTCGATGTAGGCATGAAAGCTGTGCGGGGGCGGCGTCCATTGCCTGAATGCTGCTTCATTGGGGAAAATGTAGACCGCCCCCTTGCCGTCGGGCAGGTCGTAAGGGTTGCGCAAGACGGGCTCGTGGCGCCCCTCGTGGACGCGGATGTTGAGCGTGCGGCTCCGCGTGGCCAGGATAATATCGAGGATTCGGTAATCGGTAATGTCATGGCCGACAAACTCGGTGTCGAGGCAAACCACCTCCTCGCGGTCATCCTGGATCTCCTGCAGGTGCCGCCGGAGATCTTCCGGGTTGTTGAGACAGAAACAGGGGGGCTCGGGCGGGCTGTCCTTCTTCTGGTTGAACCAGTTCATCAGGGCGCCGCGCAGGGTCCGCTCCCAGCTCTTGATCCACTCGGCTTTGCTGAGCAGGTTCCCCGGTTGGGTCGCGCAGATCAGGTGCGTCTGATAATGGTCGAGCGGTATAAGCTGCCCCTGCAGCTCCGTGACCGTGGCGCTTTCCAGGTGCTTCGCCAAATGCGGGACGATATTAGCCCCGAAGCTGATGACAAGCTGGGGCTTCTGGTCCCGGATCAGTCGTTCGATGAATTGAAAACCATACCGTTCTTCCCCGGCGGCGACGCGCGTCTTGCGAGGTATGTACCACGGAACCAGGTTCGCGTGCCCGCAGCGGTTCCAGCTCAAACCGATTTTCTGCAGGATATGAGCGGTCAAGAGCGTGTAGGCCTCGCCCGTCAGCACGCCCACGAACTCGCCGGGATGTTTCTCCATCCTCCGCATCTCATGGAAAGACGGGTGATAGGCGACGATGAGGACGCCATTCCAATCCTCCGGGCAATGAAAGGGGAACCAGTATTCCTTCTCCGGCGTCTTCTTCTTGCCGCCCAAGGAGCCTTTGAATTCCTGAAAGGGCGCGCCGCCGCCCACCAAACGCTGGTATTGCCTCTCGGGAAAGGGGGCCCGTTCAGCCGCAAACAGCCTGAGCTGGCCGTCTGGTTTGTCGTGCTCCAGCAGGCAGGAGGCGCCGCCTTCCCCGTTTGACGGGTAATCGCTCACGGAAAAGTGTTTGGTCAAATTTGGCCGCGCCCTGGCCTCAAGCCAGCAGGTCGGCTTCGCGCCGTGCGTGGCGCAGGCGGCGCGAGTTGTTCTGAATCTGCTGAAGCTCGGCCGGAGTGAACGGTTGTTCTGGATGCCGGGCCGCCTCAACTTCGCCCTGGTACACCGCCGGGTTGAGCAGAAAATGCGGCAGCCGCCGTTTGCCGGGATGGTAGGACTTCGGGCGCAACAGTTGCGCCAGCCGGTGCTGGATGAATCCCGGCGCGCGGCCGATTTTGATGATGATGAGGGTGAAGGTCAGCCCCGCCAGCCAGAGCAGCATGTGCCAGGTGGGAATTTCCACCGGCAGGAACGTGGACACGCCCAGCGGCGCGAGAAAGCCCAAGACGGTGATGACGAAGAGATCGAACACCTCCAGGTAATAAAGGAAGCGGAGTGGCGCGTTGATTTTGCGGTTGTAAGGTATGGTCTTCACCCGGGACTCCTAGCCCTTGACGCCTTTGGGATAACGCTTGGCGAACTCGATGAGCGCGTCGGTAAGCGTCATGCCGGAGCCGAGCAGTTTCTCAAACTCCAGCTTGTCCGCCGGCCGCGTGGTGGTGGTCGCGTAAAGCAGCGGCGGCATCGTCAACTCCAGGATCATGCGGCGCGTGCCCTGCGTGCGCTTCTGGATCATGTAGCATTGGGAGTATTGACCGGGCTCGGTGACGAGGCTGCGCAGGGCGAGCAGATCGCCCTCGTGCCCTTGGATGTAGCGGACGGTCTGCTCGGCCACATTGGCCGACAATTTGAAAAGAAAGAATGTGCTGATGGAATCGCGGATGGCCTCGCTGTTCTTCAGGGACC
>DATNHL010000085.1:0-6526 GCA_035604995.1 Occallatibacter sp.
CCTTCGGGTTGCGGATAAAATCGGGCCATACTTTGTTGTCGCCCTCGACCTTGGGGTCGCCAAAGCCTTCGGGCTCCGCCTCGTCTGGCCCGATTTTCTCTCGCAACGCTGTCCGCCCTATAAGTGTTAACAGGCCCTAGATCCGCGGCTCCCCGGGGCTTCTGACCGCCAACCCAGCGGAACTTCCCCGCAAGCCGCTCCGTATCCTCACGCAATCGGAGGTCATTTTGTTCCCCAAATCCCCCACCACACTGGCAGCCTTCTGCCTGCTTACAGCCGCTCTTGCCGCCGCCATCGCCTTCCGCACCCCCAATGCCGCAATGGCCGCAGCCACCGCCGCACCTTCCTATACCAGCAGCGGAGAGATGCTGCCGCCCACCAACTACCGCGAGTGGATTTATCTCAGCACCGGCATCGACATGAGCTATACAGCCAAACCCGCCGGCATGGAGAACCACTCCATGTTCGACAACGTCTTCGTCAACCCCGAGGCCTACCGGAGCTTTCTCGCAACAGGAACGTGGCCCGACAAGACCGTGATGGTTCTGGAAGCCAGGGAGGCGCGCAGCAAAGGATCCATCAATCAGCACGGGCATTTTCAGGCCGGGGATGTGATGGATCTGGAAGTGCACGTGAAGGACGAGGCGCGCTTCCCCGGCAAGTGGGCCTTTTTCGCCTTCGATTCCGCGAGCAGCAACGGCACGCTGATACCCCAGGGAGCGCCCTGCTACACCTGCCACACCGCCCATGCCGCGGTGGACACAACATTCGTCCAGTTCTACCCGACGCTGCTGCCCATCGCGCAGAAAAAGGGCACGCTCAGCGAAGCATTTCTCAAGGAAGAAGCCGGGACCAGCGCCGGCAAATAGAAAACCGGGTGCCCCAGGTCTCGATTTGAGACCTGGGATCCAGCTAGCTCGCTGACCCGCTGCCGCGAAACATCTTCCAGAACTCTTCAAACCCCTTCAGCCGCACCACCTGAAAGTAGTCGCTGGCCACAAGATAAAAGATGATGGCCAGGGCGTCGATCCAGTGCAGCGCATCGGAGCCAAGCTGATCGCTGAACGGAAGCGGCGCGGCCGACAGAACCATGGCCAGCACAATCAGCGCCAGGTTCACAATGCCCATCACCAGGTTGATCTCCACCAGCTTGCCGGTGAAAGCCCTTCCCAGCCTGAGACTCTGACCAAGGGCGGAGAGCGCGGAGCGCTCTTCCAGCAGCATCACCAGCGGCGCAATGGAAAGTGTCCAGCTCACCAGCGCCCAGAACGTGAAGAACCCCAGCGCAAGAAAGATGGCCCAGAAGGCAAAGCCCACCAGGTCCGGCTCCGCGCCCGTGGTGATGTGCGTGGCCGCAGCCCACTGCATCGAGCCGAACCAGGCCCAGCAGGTTGCGCCCAGCAGCGCCAGCCAGCCTGCCTGCAACACCATCATTGAGAGAGGCCGGAAGCGCAGGCGCCCAGCCGCGGAGTCAAGGCGCTGCAAGACAAAGCTGCGTCCGAGGCCGGAGACCACCACCCAGGCCACTGCGGCGATCGGCGCCAGCCACCGCAGCACAGCGCCCACGTGCGGCTCATAGAGCGACCACGCATGAACCAGCTGCAGCGACGCCTGCCAGGGATTTTGCGCATTGATGGCATTCAGGCCTGCGGACTCCGGCGGCACCGCCGCAAGAATGCTCTGCGCCTCGATCCAGCACACAGCCAGGAAGGGAATGCCGAAGATCCAGCGCCAGCCCACCTCGATCAAGGTCAGCAGTGGCCTGTCGAAGATCCAGCCCATCTGCCCCACCAGCGACTGGGTTCCGCGCAGCGGAGCGGTCATTTCACCACCAGGTTCACCAGCTTGCGCGGCACCACAATCACCTTCATAACCGTTTTCCCCGCAATCCGTCCCTGCACCTTTTCGTCGGCCAGCGCCGCGGCCTCAAGGGTCTTTGCGTCGGCATCGGCGGCCACGCGCACCACTGTCACCAGCTTGCCGTTGATCTGCACCGGAACTTCCAGTTCGTCTTCCCTGGCCAATTCCGGATCGCTCGCGGGCCACGGCGCGCGCAGCACCGATCCCCCCTCGCCCAACTCCTCCCACAACTCGGCCACCAGGTGCGGCGCAAACGGCGCCAGCAGCAACACCAGCGTGCGGAGCAGCTCCAGCACCACCGGCGGCGCCACTTCGCCGGCAGCGAGTTGCGCGTCGGCGCCCTGGATCTCGTTCACCAGTTCCATGATGGCCGCCACGCAGGTGTTGAAGTGCCAGCGTCCCTCGAAGTCGAGCGTGATCTTGGCAATCGTCTGGTGCAGCTTGCGCAGCAGGCGCAGCGACACGCCCGTCGACTGATCTGCGGGTGCCCCATCCTTTCCGCGTTCGCTGCGGAAAGGGTGGGATTCCCCGCGGCCCGCGCGTGCCACCGGCGCATACCTCGTGGTCAGGCGCCACACGCGTGCGAGGAAACGGCTCACCCCCGCCACGCCGTCCTCCTTCCAGTCCAGATCGCGATCCGGCGGCGCGGCAAACAGCGAATAGGTGCGCGCCGCATCGGCCCCGTAGCGGGCCACCATGTCGTCGGGCGAAACCACGTTGCCCTTCGACTTCGACATCTTGTGCCCGTCCTTGATCACCATGCCCTGCGTGAACAGCCGCCGCGCCGGCTCGTCGTTCACAACCAGCCCCAGGTCGCGCATCACCTTGGTCCAGAAGCGCGAGTAGATCAGGTGCAGAATCGCGTGCTCCACGCCGCCGATGTACTGGTCGATGGGAAACCAGTACTTCACAGTCTCCGAGTCGAACGGCGCGTTCGCGTTCCTCGCGTCGGTATAGCGGTAGAAGTACCAGCTCGAGTCGACAAACGTGTCCATCGTGTCGGTCTCGCGTTTCGCCGGGCCGCCGCATTTCGGGCAGGTCACATTCACAAACGCCGGAACGCGCCCGAGCGGCGACCCGCCCTGCTGCGTAATCTCAATCTGCTCGGGCAGCAGCACGGGCAACTGGTCGTCGGGAACCTGCACCAGGCCATCCCGCTCGCAGTGAATCATGGGGATCGGCGTGCCCCAATAGCGCTGTCGGCTCACCCCCCAGTCCTTCAATCGATAAGTGACCGTCGCCTCGCCAAATGCACTGCGCGCGGCAACCTCTTGGAGGAGTTTCTGCGCATCGGTACAGCTCAGCCCATCGAACTCCCCGGAGTTGACCAGCACGCCCTCTTCGGAAACAAATGGCAGGTGCTCCGCACCCTCGGTCTTTTGCACCGGCCGGATCACCTCGACAATCGGCAGCCCATACTTGGTCGCGAACTCGAAGTCCCGCTCATCGTGTCCCGGAACGCTCATGATGGCGCCGGTGCCGTAGTCGGCCAGAATGTAATTGGCCACCCAGATTGGTACGCGCGCGCCGTTGTAAGGATTGATGGCAAAGTGCCCGGTCGGGACGCCGTGCTTCTCGATCTCCCCCAGGTCCCCCGCCTCGCGCGCCTTCTTCTGCTGCTCGAGTAGCTCCGCTACCTTCTCATTCAGGTCGGGATCACTGGCTGTAAAAGCAGCCACCAGCGCATGCTGCGGCGCCAGTTGAACACTGGTCGCGCCAAAGATAGTGTCCACCCGCGTCGTAAAGACGCGAATACGCGTTTTTTCTAGTCCCTGGTCCCTAGTCCCTAGTCCCTGGCCGATTTCCTCCGCCAGGAAGAAATCAACCTCCGTCCCCTCGCTGCGCCCAATCCAGTTGCGCTGCATGGTGCGCACTTTTTCCGGCCACCCTTCGAGCTTGTCCAGCCCGTCGAGCAGTTCCTGTGCGTACGCCGTGATGCGGAAGAACCACTGCACCAGGTCGCGCTGCTCCACAATCGTGTCTTCGTGCCGCCAGCAGCAGCCATCCACCACCTGCTCGTTGGCCAGCACCGTGGCGCACTCCGGGCACCAGTTCACCTTGCTCTTCTTGCGATAAGCCAGGCCCTTCTCAACCATGCGCAGAAAAAACCACTGGTTCCAGCGGTAGTACTCGGGCAGGCACGTGGTCACTTCCGTAGCCCAGTCGTAACCCAGCCCCAGCCGCTCCATCTGCCGCTTCATGGCGGCGATGTTACTCAGCGTCCACTCGCGCGGTGGAGTATTGTTCTTGAGCGCCGCGTTCTCTGCCGGCAGCCCGAAGGCGTCCCAGCCCATGGGATGCAGCACGTTATAGCCCCGCATCCACATATGCCGCGCCAGCGCGTCGCCAATCGAGTAGTTGCGCACGTGCCCCATGTGCAACTGCCCGCTCGGATAAGGCAGCATCTCCAGCACGTAGTATTTGGGCTTGCCGCAGGTTGCGGGCTCAGCCGCATACAATTTGGGGTCCGCAGCCCATCGCTGCTGCCATTTAGGTTCAATCGCCGCCGGGTCGTAACGCAGTTCGTTCTCTTCCGCCATATCCTTTTTAGTGTAAACGGGGAGCGCTGCTATGCGAGACTGCAATGATTACCGTCGCTGTTCAAAGTCTTCTGTTCGCGATGTGAGTCATTGAGCGTAAAATGCGTTTCATGATTGCGTTGACATTCAATCTGCTGCTGAAAAATGCCGGCATCAATCCAAAGGAAGTCTACCTCGTCCGCCATAAGGACACCCGCATCGCACAAAGTCTGCTTCGATCCCGCGGTTCGTCTCCTTACGAATTGTGGTTGACCCAAAGGAACAAATTCGAGACCTACCAACAATTGCAGGGTGGAGATTGTTTTCGCAAACGTGATTGGATTGCTTCTTTCGTTGCAACTCCATGGAATGAGACTCTGTTTGTCGGCTTATATCGCAAACAAGGCTGCGGCAAGCTTCCCGTGGAACTGAGGGTGTGTCCCGTCTCCGGCAAGCCCGTATCCGACGACAATTGCGTCTATTACGACTTGGTGCTCAACGAGCGCCTTCTGGAATGGTCCGGCAAACTTACGATCGAATGGGGAGATGGATTTCGCGCCTGGATTCAGAACGCTGATTCAAAGGAATCCGGCGACAAGAAGATAGTGGAAATCAGGAAAGAAGTACAAGAATCTCCCTTTCCTGGCTATCGTGAATTTCGGCATGAGAACATAGCGGAAATTCAGTCAGTCTTGCCATCTTGGCAAGTTGCGCTCCGCAACTGCAAGGGAATCTATCTCTTGACCTGTAAAGACCACGGAGAGCCTTATGTTGGCAAAGCGGATGGAGACTGCGGTTTTTGGGGTCGCTTCATTACCTACGCAACTACCGTTCACGGCGGCAACGAAGGAATGAAGCAGCACAAGTGCTCTGGTTATACCGTAACAATTCTGGAAGCGATTGCTACTCCTACTCTGGACGAACTTGACCTGCTCGAATCACTTTGGAAAGACAAGCTCGGCAGCCGCAAGTGGGGACTGAACGAAAACTGAACCGCTCAATCCAGCGGCACAAAATCTCGTCCGGCAAATCGGCCAGCGACCCTTGTTCCGTCGGCCTCAATGCGGAAGAGCGCTCGTTTGATGGTCGGGTGAGCCACGAAATGAGGAAAAGGCAGGATCTCCAGATAAGCCTTCAGCCGCGCATGCCCGACAGGCGCATCAACCTCCGCCAAGCACTCACTCAATGGTTTGCTCGGTCTCTCCACGCTACTTCCCTCCATTACGAACATCGGCCTATTCCACCAGGCTCTTCAGCACCCGCACATTCCGCTCCTCGTCCCCCGGCGCGTCCACCGGAGTCTCCGCAATGAAAGCGGAGTGCGCAAATCGCTCGTCATTCAGCAGCCGCCGAAACGGCTCCACGCCCATGGTTCCCTGCCCGATGTGCTCATGCCGGTCGAGCTTCGAGCCGCGTTCAGCCTTGGCGTCGTTCATGTGCCAAACGCGCACGGCATCAAACCCCACCGTCGCCTCAACCTGCCGCATGGTTTCCTCGTAGCCCGCGGCGCTGACCAGGTCGTAACCGGCTACGTGCGTGTGGCAGGTATCGAGGCAGACGTTGACCGGCGCGGTGGCTCGGAGACGGTGCACCAGCTCGGCTACCTGCTCGAAGCTGCCGCCTAGCGAATACTCGGCTCCGGCTGTGTTCTCAATCAGGATGTGGAAGCCGGTTCCCTGCCACGCGAGGCCGTCGATGGCGCGCGTAATCGAGTCCGCCGCCAGCCTCAGGCCCTCGTCGCGCGTGAGGCCCCTCCACGAGCCGGGATGCAGCACCAGGTACTCGGCGCCCAATGCCAGCGCCCGCTCAATCTCCCCGCGAAAGGCCGCGACGCTCTTTTCGCGAATCTCGTCCGACTGGCTGCACACGTTCACCAGGTAGCTGGTATGGATCACCAGCGGGCCCACGTCCAGCGCGGCGCGCAGCTCCCGCATGCGCGCGGCCTGTTTGGGGTCAACCTTGGGCGCGCGCCACATGCGCGGGCTTGACGAGAAAATCTGAAACGTGTTCGCGCCGATCTTCTGCGCGCGTTCCACGGCGTTCGACGCCCCGCCCGCCGTCCCCAGATGCACGCCGATCCGCTTGGCCATGGGGACAGTCTACAGTTCGCATCCTAGGGCCCAGCTTGATCCTAGGCCGCGTCGACG
>DATNHL010000086.1:0-4251 GCA_035604995.1 Occallatibacter sp.
TCAGGGCTGGCTCGCCAGGTCCTGAAGGCTGTTCGCGAAGTTTGGCAAAGTACCTGGGGGAGGGTACAAGCCAAGGGGGGAGCAGAGGACGCGAGTCCTCTGTTCCCCTTTTTTTGTCCTGCGGAAACCTCGGACTTCTCCCTTTTCACCGCCGAATCCAGCCAAATCAGCTATAGTTGTGCCTGCACTAAACCCCGAGAGGCGCCAACTTGAAACCGAACAAACAAAACCGAGGATTCTCGCTGATCGAGCTTTTGATCGTCGTAGCCATCATCCTGATCATCGCGGCCATCGCCATTCCCAACCTGCTGCGCTCGCGCATTTCGGCCAACGAGGCTTCTGCCGTGGGTTCGCTGCGCACGCTGAACACGGCGGAAATCACCTACAACACCAGTTATCCGAGTACGGGCTTCACCTGCACCTTGTCCGCGCTGGGTCCGACCAGCGGCAGCGCGTCCGCTACCTCGACTGCGGCGGGCTTGGTCGATGCCAACCTGGCCAGCGGTATCAAGAGCGGCTACAGCTTCGCACTGTCCGGCTGCGGTTCGACCACACCCATTCCCACTTACCAGTCCACGGGAACCCCGGTCAGCCCCGGCACCACCGGGCAGCGCTACTTCTGCAGTGACGCCTCGGGCGTGATCAAGTTCGACCCCGGCAGCACCTCCAACTGCTTGAGCAACGGCACCCCCATCTAGGCAACAGGAAGCAGGACGCAGTCGGCAGGAAAATCAGGGCCCCTTGATGTTCTCCTGCCTCCTGCAACCTGCTTCCTGCATCCTGCATTGCGCGCACCAGCGACGTCATTGGCTGCAACTCTGCCTCGCTTATAATTAAGCGCGACGCGCGCCATGCCGGCCATTGAAACCTTCGCCCTAGAAAAGAGCTACAGCGTCGGATTCTGGCGCAAGCGCCGGGTCACGGGATTGAAGCCCCTGAACCTGTCGGTTGAAGCGGGCGAGGTCTTCGGCTATCTCGGACCCAACGGCGCCGGCAAGACCACCACGCTGAAGCTGCTGATGGGCCTCATCTTTCCCAGCAGCGGCTCGGCCCGCATCCTGGGAATGGAAGTCGCTGACCCGCGCATGAAGTCGCTGATCGGCTTCTTGCCCGAGCAGCCTTATTTCTACGACTATCTGACCGCGGCGGAACTGCTGGAGTACTACGCTCAGCTCTCCGGCGTGCCCGGTCGCGAGCGCACGCGCCGGGTGGAGCAGATGCTGGCGCGCGTGGGCATGAGTCAGTCGGCGCGCACCCAGCTTCGCAAGCTCTCCAAGGGCATGCTGCAGCGCGTGGGCATCGCGCAAACCATCCTGCACGATCCCAAGGTGGTCTTCCTCGATGAACCCATGTCGGGACTCGATCCCCTGGGCCGGCGCGAAGTCCGCGACCTCATCCAGGCGTTGAAGGACGAAGGCAAGACCGTTTTCTTTTCCACTCACATCCTTTCCGACGCCGAGGCGCTGTGCGACCGGGTGGCCATCCTGCACCAGGGCGAACTACGCGGGGTGGGAGCGGTGGAGGAGCTGACGGCGCGCACCCAGAGCAAGATCGAGATCCTTTTCCACGGCCTGGAGGCCATCACCCTGCTCTCCGCCCTGGGCGCCGAATGTCACGCTACCGGGGAAACGGTGCGGGCTGTCATCGCTGAAAGCCGGCAGGACGAAGCCCTGGATGTGCTGCGCCGCCAGGGAGCGCGACTGATCTCGCTGACGCCCGTCCGAGCCACCCTGGAAGACTATTTCATGGAGCGGCTGGGCGGGAAACCCGAGAAAGTGGAGGTGGCACGATGAATCGAGGACGCAGGAAGCAGGAGGCAGGAAGCAGGAGGCGGGTATGGGATTCCTGCGCCCTGCGTCCTGCCGCCTGCCTCCTTGAGCTTCCAGGGGAAGGCCCTCAGCAATGAGCCGCATTTCCGCCGTCGCCTTCAACACCTTCCGTGAGGCCGTGCGCGACCGCGTCCTCTACAACCTGATCTTCTTTGCCCTGCTGCTGGTGGGCGCGGCGCTGCTGTTCGGCCAGATCTCCATCGGCATCCAGCGCATCGTGCTCATCAACCTGGGGCTCTCGGCCATCTCAGTGTTCGGGGTGGTGATCGCCATCTTCATCGGCATCGGGCTGGTCTCGAAGGAGATGGAAAAGAAGACGCTCTATACCATCCTGTCGCGCCCGGTGCGGCGCTGGGAATTCATCGTGGGCAAGTTCGGCGGGCTGGCCTGGACGCTGGTGGTGAACACGCTGTGCATGGCCATCGGTTTCTTCGCCGCGCTGCTCCTGTTGGCCCGCCATTTCGAGCGCGCCGACGGCTGGCTGGTGGTGGCCATCTACTTCATCATCCTGGAATTCGTGGTGGTGACGGCGCTGGCGCTGCTGTTCTCGACTTTCTCCTCGCCGGTGCTGTCGGCGGTGATGGCGCTGGCCCTGTTCGTGATCGGAACCTTCGCCGAGGACCTGCGGGCCTTTGCCGCCATGAGCCACGGTGCGGCCTGGGCCTTGGCCACGCTGGCGGCTTACGTGGTGCCGAATTTCGCCTCCCTGAACGTCATCTCCTCGGTGGCGCACGGGCAGCCGATCGCTGCGTCGTTGATCCTCTACAATACCGTCTACTCGCTGTTCTACACGGCGGCAGCGTTGTGCGGGGCAATCCTGGTGTTCGAGTACAGGAATCTGAAGTGACGGCGCGGAACAGCACAGTTCTGATCGCTGCCATCGTGCTGGCGGCCTCGCTGGCCGGCGCCAGCCTGACGGTGCGCCGCCTCGACCACCTGCGCGCGGGGGCGACGGCGGAAGAGGCGCTGTACGTTCCTTCGCCGAAAATCCTCCGGCGCATGAGCCTGGGCTACAACGGCCTGCTGGCCGACATCTACTGGACGCGCGCGGTGCAGTATTTCGGCGTGCATCATTACGTGCGCTCCAAGCGATACAAGCTGCTCGAGCCGCTGCTCGACATCGCCACCACGCTCGACCCGCACTTGGTGGTGGCGTATGAGTTCGGAGCGGTTTTTCTGGCGCAGAAGCCGCCGGAGGGCGCGGGCGACCCGGATGCCGCCGTCCGCCTGGTGGAGCGCGGGGTGCGCGAGAATCCCTCCGCGTGGAGGCTCTACTACAACCTGGGATTCATCCACTACTTCGAGCGGCACGACTACGCGGCTGCCGCCGATGCCTTTGAGCGCGGCTCGCGCGTCCCAGGCGCGCTGCCCTGGATGAAAGTGATGGCCGCCCAGATGTCGCAGCAGGCCGGCAACCTCCACACCGCCCGCTTCCTGTGGTCGAGCCTTTATGAGACCACGGAGAACGATGATATCCGCGCTAATGCCGCCAAGCATCTGCGGGCGCTGGAGGTGGACGAGGAAGTCGCTCTGCTGGAACAGCTGGCGACCGGGTACCACCAGCGCAGCGGGCGCTGGCCCGCCAACTGGGCCGAGATGGTGGCGGGGGGATTTCTCCGTGGCGTGCCCCTTGATCCCACCCGCAGACCCTACCGCCTGACCCCGGGCGGGCGGGTGCTGGTGCAAGTTCCGGAGGATTTGCCGTTCATTACCCAGGGGCTGCCGTCGGGGGAACCATCCCAGCAGCAGCAAAACGAATCCAAATAGCTACTGGCTCTTAACTCTTAGCGCTTAACGCTTGGCTGTTGGCTCGGGCCTGGGAACGAGGAATCTAGGCAGTAAACCATTTGCCCGCTGTGGGTTGGTCCCACTTTAACCAGCGGCGGACGGGGCTTGGTGCCTCCAGCCCTGCGTTTTGCGCGCTTGGCCGTGGTTTGTGCTCCACTTTTGCACTTTGGTCTGCTTGATGGCTCGCCATTCTCCATCCACGAGCAAGCGCTTTGTCAAGACGCTGGGATTGTGCCTTCTGTTTGTGACCGGCATCGCCGCCGCGGCGACGGTGCCCGAGATCGCCGCCAGGGTGGACCAGCGCTACAACCAGCTGCAGACGCTCCAGGCCGACTTCACAGAGACCTATCGCGGCGCTGGGGTGTCGAAGAGCGAATCCGGGGTGCTGTGGCTGAAGCGTCCCGGCAAAATGTTGTGGGACTATCGGGAGCCGCGGCCGAAGGTGTTCGTCACCGACGGCAAGTGGGCGTGGTTTTACGTACCGGGGGAACGCCAGGCGCGCAAGGCGGCGGCGAAGAAACTGGACGATCTGCGGTCGCCGCTGCGCTATCTGCTAGGTAAGACCAAGCTGGAAAAGGAACTCACCGGGCTGGCGCTGGCGGCGGAGGTTTCGCCGGCGACGCCCGGCAACATC
>DATNHL010000087.1:0-3189 GCA_035604995.1 Occallatibacter sp.
TCAAAGACAAACCGCAGCTTCTCTTCCATCACACTGCTCGCTCTCCAAGGCATGCCGTCCTTCTACATGCCTTCGCCTGCTAGCAAGAGTGTCAGGAATGCTCCCGGTCTGTTCTGTCAGGGATGCCCCCGGTCTGTACCCTTCTGTCACGGACACCCCTCCCCGCGGCTGCGAAACTGAGCCATCCATTCGTCCGGATATGAGGTTGCTGTATGGAACATGAAGTGGCGGAAGACATCCCTGTTGGGAAAAGGCGCGGAGTAAAGACGAGCTTCGAATACAGCCTTGCCCCGGAGGAACCAGACAAGCTCACGAGTGAAGGAGCACTCCACACCGAATCCTGTCCCGATGGCTGCTGTGAGGTCAGGATAGTGGTCCGATATCTCCTGAAGAGCGCTTAGGGGGCCTGGTCACCCGCTCCATCGCCGGACGCGTTGACGGCCGCGCGAATCCGAGAAGGTGTGCCGCCCGAGAAGCAGTTTCTTATTGTCCCGCGATGCGCTCCTTCACCTGCTGGGACAGCATCGGCTCCCGCGCTTTCGTGATGTGAACCTGTCCGTCTAAAACCACCATCAGCCGCCCGGAGCCCGCATCCTTGAATGCGGCGTTCTCGATGGTTGCATAGCCATGCGTTCGCAAGACCAGACGCTTTGCTCTGTTTCCGGAACAAACTTCAATTCCATTTGACGACACGGTGGCGATTCGTGTTTCCGCTCGTCCGAGAAATTTATTTGACAAAACCCAGGCCCAAGGCTAAAACGGCTCACCTCAGCTCCGTCATCACCAGCGCAATCACAATGGAACACTTGAAAGGAGGCCGCAATGGCCGCGAAACGGACCTCGGGCAGCAAGCGCCAGAGCGATGCGAAGAAAGCGCTCGCCGGCATGGAAAAAGCTCACAAGAGCCTGCAGCTGAACCTCAAGAAGCTGAAAGCCTCTTTGGGCAACAGTTTCGGCATGGGGCACACCTTCGGTGGCAAAGGGCACACCTTCGGAGGCAAGGGCATGGGGCACACGTTCGGAGGCAAGGGGTAGACCTTCGAAGGCTAGAGCCCCCAACATGGCCAGGCGCCCCATGCTGATGCGGCGCGCGCGAACCCTCCTGGTCGCATGGCGGGGGCAGCAACTTGTGCTGATCAATTACCGGACGCGCGTCTCCGCCAGCGCGGAGCCGGATGCCGTCCGCATCCTGCATTTCTTCCAAAGCTGGAAGCCTCCCGCAGACTTGTTCGCCTTCCTGCCGGAGTTCAGCCCGAGCAGTCTTCGTGCCGGCATCCGCCAGCTCCAGGAGAACTCGTTCCTGGTGGTAAAGGGTACGCGGGATGCGGAGCGCGATGCCGGCCTCGAGCGTGCATGGGCGGATTGGCTGCCGCACGGCAGCTTTCATTTTGCCACCAAGGACACTCCCTTCCTCAGTGCCGCGCAAGCCGCCCGCCTGATGAAGCGGTACGTCGCAGAGTCTCCCCAGGCGCTACGGGCGAAGAGTTATCCCCGTGCCCCGCGCATCGCGCTCCCACCCGCGGGCGTTGCCGGCGACGCATTTGTGAACGTGCTGATGGCGCGCAAGACGCATCGCGAGTACTTTGGGAGTATTTCCCTGGGCGCCATCTCCAAACTGCTGTACTACACCTGGGGCGTCACCGGATCGATCGAGGCGCCACCTTTTGGGCGGCTTCTTCATAAGACCAGCCCTTCCGGCGGCGCCCGGCATCCGGGCGAGGTGTACCTGCTCGCCATGCGGGTCGAGGGATTGTCGCAGGGCCTATACCACTACGATGGAGTACGCCACCGCCTGGAACGACTGCGTTCCGTGCCGGCGAAGAAGAAAGCTGTGTCCTATGCCGCCGGGCAGGAATTCCTGAAGGATGCCGCGGCGGTGTTTCTGATGACCGCGGTTTTTCCGCGGACCATGTGGAAGTACCGCTTCGCCCGCGCGTACCGCGTAGTGCTGCTGGATGCCGGCCACCTGTGCCAAACGTTTTGCCTAGTGGCAACCTGGCTGGGACTGGCCCCATTCTGCACTGCGGCGCTGAAGGACAGTGAGATTGAGAAGGACCTCGGTATCGACGGCGTGCGCGAGTCGGCTCTTTATCTGGCAGCCGTCGGCGTGCCGGTTGGTAAACTTGCTAGCAGCCGCTGAGCTTCCTGGTCCATGCGCAGGTCGGGATCGGCTTGCGACCGGTAGGCGAGAAACCGCTGCAGATGGGTTCGTGCACTCTCGGCCCGCCCCAGCTTCTGATCCAGAACTCCGAGCTGGTATTCGTCTTCCACCAGGTTGTGAAACGCGGGAGCGTCAAAGCTCTCGATGCGCTCGTTGCCGCGGGCCAGCACCGCCTCATATTGCTGCGCCGCCTCCTCGTCCTTGCCAGCGCTTTGGTAGCAGCGGGCCAGGGTCTCGAGGGCCAGGGAAGAATTCTGGTACGCCACCGCCTTTTGAGCGGCTGCGACCGCCTCCGCGGGCTTATGTTCCGCCAGCGCGATCTCGGCGGCAACCAGGTAGCGCAGCGCCTGGACCGCGGGGATGTCGCGCTTTTCCGCCAGCGCGTCCATCGCGCGGGCGATCTTGTTGGCGGCCTGCAGTTGGCCGGTGCGTGCATAGGCCGTTCCCAGGCGGAAGTTGACTAGGGGAGAAGCGCTGGACAGCTCGGTGCGGGCGATCGCCTCCCCGGCGCGCGTTTTCGACGATTCGTCGGAGGCCAGCGCCATTGCGATCCGCGCCTTCTGGGCGAAAAACGCGTTGTGGTTTTTTCCCGCCGCCAGCAGGCCGGCTTGCAAATCTTGCTGCGCCTCGCGGTAGCGCCCGGTGGCAAGATCCAGGTCAGCCAGAGAAAGACGCCCTTCGATCTCCGCGTCTCCTCCCACCTCGGACATGTGCTTAAAGATACTTCGCGCCTCATTGAGACGGCCCATGCCGAGATAGATGCGTCCCAGCGTAATCTGCGCATATAGGTCGTCCGGGTACTCGCTCTTGAATTGCTCGGCTATCTCCAGCGCTCGGGCGTTGTCGCCTTTTCCAAAAAGCTGGTGGGCCAGGTTGATGCGGACGCGCGACTGCGGCACGAACTGGAGAGCCTTCTCCGTGAGCGCGATCGCCCCGGCATAATCGAAGGTGTCCACGTGGCAGGTGCCCAGGTTGATGTAGGGCGCCGGATCCTGGGGTTGAAGCTGGGAAAGCAGTTGGTAGTACCC
>DATNHL010000088.1:0-4724 GCA_035604995.1 Occallatibacter sp.
AAGTCCTCGGCATCGGCGTGTTGATCTGGCTGGTCGCCAAGTGGGTCCGCGCCAGCCAAGTGCGCTGAACGCTTCCCGCCCCAACTTTCCGTGAACCTTCCCGAGGACGAGGCTCTAGCTCCCGCCTCCGGGCGACGGTCAAGACCTGGGTCGACTTGACCACGACTGCTCTGTTCGGAATTCGGAACAAGGGACGATGATTTGGGAAGGAAGCAACCCTCAGTAGGTGATCAGTATCTCCCGCAGCACTAACGATCCAAGGGGTTTAGCCCGCTGTTCCGGTCACGTGTTCCGATTTCCGAACAAAACCCAACTTTCAAAACGAGAAACCGCCGCACAGAACTAGTCTTTCCCCTCTCCTGCAACAGGTTTACCAAGGCCGTGGGCTCCGGGACCTTAGGCAACCCAGCATCCTGAACTAGGAGCGCCCAGGATGGCCTGTACACAAAAGCTCTTAAAGGCAAACCCAGCTCAGATCCGAAAGGAGGATCTATGAGGCTCACGCCGTGGCAGACCTTCGTCCTCGCGGTGTCAGTGGTTCTGTTCTCGATCGTACCCTCCGCAAGAAGCCAGAACTTTGGCGACGGGTTCGAGGCCCCAACCATTGACTCCTTCTGGACACTTACTCAACAATTGGGAACGATAACCCCGTCGACCGACTTTGCGCACATCGGGGCACAGTCAGTTAAGTTCATCTCCTCTGGCGGCGGCCAGCGATACATAATTCTGAGCCACACATTCCCGTCACCGACAAAAGGGGACTTCGTGGTTTACTTCTACGACTACGCCCCCGGACAGCAGACGCTGTACGAAGGGCTCAGCTTGTTCAATTCAGTCACGGCGGACTCCGCGAGCATTGGCACTCAGGATTTCGACGCCTACTGTTACCGCGCAGACCTGTACAACGGCGTCCAGGCGGCGACCCTGGGACCCAACGCAAACTGTGGGGCCTCCCCTCAGCTTGAGACCACGAGTATTACCCGCACCTTGGGCTGGCATCGGTTGGAAATCAACGTCGCCCCAGGTGCCGTCACATTTTCCATAGACGACACCCAGGTCTTCACGACAACGGGGGACTATAGTTTTGATCAGGTCTGGCTTTCCGTTTCGGGCCCTGGCTTTAGGCCGGACACGGTAGCCTACTTTGACGATTTTTCGTTTACCCCTAATTGCGGCTGCGGCACGCCTGGTCCAGCGGGACCACAAGGACCGCAGGGAGCGCCTGGACCTCAAGGGCCGGTCGGCCCACAGGGACCGCAGGGGTCCACGGGTCCGGCTGGAACCACTGGCCCTGCGGGACCAATCGGGCCCGTCGGTCCACAGGGTCCAGTTGGCCCGCAAGGTCCAGCAGGACCACCTGAAGTTGCCTCTTACCTTACTGTGACTGTGAACTATCGCGGTTCCACTGATCTCTCGTGCCCCAGCGGATACCAGGCGGTGGCCGCCAGTTGCACCGGGCTGGACGTCGTGCTGCACGGCCAAACGCCGCCTCCACCCTTTGGCTCTTGGGAATCCTATCTGACACCCAACGCCAGCGCTGCTACCGGCGTTCATTGCAATTTAGGCGTTGCCGCGCTGCGGGCCCAGGCCCAAGTGCGGTGTTCAAAATAGTCGAACACCAGGCCCCCGCGTGGGAATCACTCACGCGGGGGAATCTGTCACGCGCTCGAGAAAGAGGCTCTGACTCGCGCCTCGGCAGTGCAGCAGAGTATCAAGTCAACCTGCCTTGGCTCTTACTTTCACCTGTGACGCAGGTCACTGCGGCTTCCGCTGAAGCTGATAGGCTAATCGGCGGCGTGGCAACCGTCCTTTGCATCGATGACCAGACGTATGCCCTGGCAGCCCGCGTGGAGTGGCTGCGCGCGCACGGCTATGTGGTGTTCGTGGCCGGCTCGGTGGAAGCGGCGCTGGACGCCTTTCTCACCAGCCCCATCGACGCCGCCTTCCTCGACTGCCACATGCCGGGCGCCTTCCTGGTGGCGGGCCTGCTGAAGCGCATCCGCCCCGCGCTCCCCATCATCATGCTGGCCGCATTCTGCGGCGTGCCTTGCCACCAGCAAGGCCTGGTTAGCGCCTGCCTGGGCCGCGGGGAACCTCCGGCCGCCCTGTTGCACACCCTGCAGAAGGTGGTCGGCGGCGAAACTCCCGGCCAGGCTGCCGCCTGAGCTAACCCACGTCGATGAATCGGTCCCGGTAGCGCGCCTCCGGGAGCGGACAGGTGTCATACCTCCCAAACAAGCGGTAGCGATGCCGCGCGACCGTGTCGTACAGCAGGTCGCGGACGCGTGGCGGCAGGACCCGCAGCACGGCTGCAGCCTTCCAAATCCCGCCCAGCCTCGCCGCGGTGTAGATGGCGGCAGACGACTTGGAGAGCACGCGCTCGCCGGCCAGCCCGAAGTCCCGCACCACGTAGAACGTGTCCAAGGCGGCCGGCGCGATCCCGTGGCGCGCGAGGATCTCCCGTCCCGCCGAGCTTTGGAGCGACGCGAAGCGGAACACGCCCTTGCGGTCGCGCTTCAGCACGAACCGCACGCCGCGGTTGCACAACCCGCACAGGCCGTCGTAGAGGATGACGGCCGTTGCCTCACCCTCGCGCGGAGGCTCATCGCGAGACACTCGTTCCACCCGTGATTGCGACTTTCATAGCGTCCTCCCTGCATCCGAGAAATAGGCGGCCCCAGAAAAGATCTCCGCCTCCGATCGCAGGACCTCGTGTGTTCGATAGGACTTCTCGACCACCCAAGCCAACAGGCTCAGCAGCACGAACCCCGGCCCGTTCAGCGGACCGTGCAGGCGCGCCATCTGCGGGATCACCAGCCAGTAGTTCCCGGTGTATTCCCCGATGGCGTAGGCCATCACCAGGAGCATACCCGGAATCAGCAGCCCCGCCGCGATCCGCAAGAGCACCCGCGCCATCGCGCTGGTGAAATCACGCGCCCCCGAGAATTGCAGCAGCGAGAAGCCCAGTAGCGTGACCGCCAGGATCAGGGCGCAAATCATCCTCAGCGGCGGCGAAAACACGAACCCGGCCGCCAGCAGGAACGGAACAAATACGGCAGCCCCCACGATCCACGCCGCCACGCTGGATTTTCCCCGCTGCGCGCAGAACTTCAGCGTCACGCCGGCAATCAGTGCGGTAGCGAACCCGGAGTAATGGAAGTGGACGGCGGTGAGCAGCACGATCGGCTCTTGGAAACCCATGGGCGCGATACCCAGGCGTGAGGTGACGAGCCAGCAGCCGGCGATGGCAAGATCGATCCGGGCAACATTGAAAACCACGCGATCCAGCGCCCGCCAGCCCGGGCGGAGTAGATCGAGGACAGCCATCAGCGCAGTCAGTGCCCCGACCGCGAGCCACGCCGAACTCAGTGCGCCTGCAACCAGGCCTGGCGGAATCCAGAACGAGGCCACCGCCAGCATCGCCCCGAGCGGCTGCAACAGGCGAACTGTTCGGCCGAGCGCTGCCGGCCGCAGGCCGCCGCCGTGGCGATCCAGCACCTCGAACCCCAGCGGAACCACCACCAGCGGAGCCAGCAGGAACAGCAATTCGATGACGCCCAGCGGAGCCTTGCCCGAGAAGACCAAACCAGCAATCGCAACCCAGAGGATCCCGCCCAGCTTCGCCGAACTCATGGTCCAGCGCGAATTGAATGACCGTTGCATAGGAACCTCCTTGCTACGCGCGTGGGACAAGCGCGGCGGCGCCGAAGATCGCGATCAGCGCCACCAGCGCCAGCACATAAGCCAGATCCAGGACACGGTTCTGGCGCCGCAGTTCCGCGTCGTAATAGAAAAGTTGCAGCGGCAGCCGCAACCCCCAGAACACGGCCATGGCAATGCACAGGAACCGGCCCAACCTGCTGCCGCCGGCCAGGTCGCGGGCAAAGAAGAAACAAAGAAGACTGAACAGCGAAACCGTCAGCACGATATAAATCCAGTGAACCACGAACACCTGCCGCAGAAAGCGCGGCACGCTCGCCATCCCCGCCTGCACTTTCAGCTTCGCCGGCAATACAGCATTCGCCAGCACGATCGCCATCTGGACTGCTCCGGCGACCCACAGCCAGATCACTGAGTCAGGGGCGTTCATAATTCCTCCCTAACGTCATTCCGAAAGTGGCGTGCTACCTCTGAGGCATATTGGCTGCCGATCTGCTGGGAGTGCTCGGCCAGCCATTGGCTGAGGCGAACTTGTCCTGTAGACGGACCCTCAGGAGCTAGGAGATCGCCCATCAACCCCTGGTACTCCTCCCAGGTCAGCACAACATCCCGAACAAACCAGCCGATCAGGAGCGTGGAAACGTACGCCAAGGGCATGGGCAAATGAATCAGCCGCACCTGACGACCCACTCGCTCAGCAATCAGGCTTAAAAGCTCTTCGAAGCTGAACCTTTCCGGTCCAACAGCGTCGAGCACGCTATTGCCTTGCTGGCCGACCGCGTCGGCGATCAAGCCCGCCATGTCCTCAACATAGATAGGGCGTACGGCGTAGCGGCCGTCGCCGGGGATGCCAAATACGGGGAATCGCCGGACGAACCAAGCGATGTTGTTGATGAGAATGTCTTCACACCCAAAGATAACGGTCGGCCGCAAAATGGCGTAGGAGAGGCCGGATTCAACAACGGCCTGCTCCAGTTGGGCTTTTCCTCGATAGTAGCCGAGCGGGGAATCGAGTGATGGATTTGCAATGCTGACATGCACAATGCGCTTAACCCCAGCATCTT
>DATNHL010000089.1:0-2081 GCA_035604995.1 Occallatibacter sp.
TCCCCCGTCCCCCATCCCCGCTGGCCAGGCACTCGCTGCAGCTCTGCGGTCTACGACTCTTCCGAGGATGCTGCCGAGCTCCCACGGATTTACTATAAGCCTGTGCAAGTCTTCGACGGCTGGGCGGATCGGCCCTGAGCTGTTACCGTAGAAAAATGGATCGCAGACAGTTCCTTCTTGCAGGCGGAGCTGCGTTTGCCGCCGGCGCTGCGCCATCGGACCAGGTGGTTCTCGGCGTCATCGGGAGCGGTGGGCGCGGCACGTTTGTGATGGGCGTCTTCCAGAAGGAAGCGGCGGTGCGCGTTGGCGCCGTCTGCGATGTCTACGAGCCGAACCTGGAGCGTGCCCTTTCCGAGGCGAAGAAGGCCGCCGGAAACGCACCGAAAGCGTACCGCAATTACAAAGAGCTGCTCGACGACAAGGACATCAACGTGGTCCTCATCGCGACGCCGGAGCATTGGCATCATCGCATGGTCCTCGATGGGCTCGCCGCCGGCAAGGATGTTTACGTCGAAAAACCCCTGTGCCAGACGCCGGAACAGGGCGCCGAGCTGCTCGCGGCCGAAGAGAAATCGAAGCAGATTGTGCAGGTCGGAATGCAGCGGCGCAGCTACGACCTGTACCTCGAAGGCCGCAAGATCGTCGCGGATGGCACACTCGGCAACGTGCGCATGGTCCGTTCCTGGTGGCTGAATAGCGGCCTCGGCGCTAAGGCGGCCAAACTGGATGGCCGTCTCGATTGGGAACAGTGGCAGGGCCCCGCGCAGCGGCGCGAGTTTGATCCGGACCGTTTCCGCAACTGGCGGCTGTATTCGGATTACGCCGGAGGCATCGTGGCCGACCAGGGCGCGCACGTGTTCGATGGGATCCATCTGCTCATGAACGCGAGCTATCCGCTGGCCGTGAACGCGTCCGCCGGGAAGCCTCATAAGCCGGGCGCCGATACGCCCGAGTCGGTGGTCGCGATTGCCGAGTATCCGGAAGATTTTCTCGGAGTCTTCACCATCAATTATGCGGCCATGAGATACAAGAGCCGCAACGACCAGCTCAATCAGCTCGACGGCGACAAGGCCCGCATGGACATTGGGCGGGAAGACTGCAAAGTCTATCTGCAAGGGGCGGAGGATGCGCCGGCCATCGCGAAAACATCACAGTTCGGGTTTGGGCGAGCCACCGATTTGCACGTCGCGAACTTTCTGGCGTGCGTACGCTCGCGACAGACGCCTACGGCGCCCATGTGCGTTGCTTTCCCCGCGGCATTGGTGGTACAGATGACCAACCTGTCGTTGAAACAGGGGCGGAGGGTGAGATGGAACGCGGCGGCTCGCAAGGTGGAGATTTAGCGTGGCACAGGTTTCGGCTGCTCCGCGGCCGGGCAGCCGTCGTTGGACACAGCGGCGTTCCTCAACCGCTGTGCGAGGTCAACCTTGTTTTGAGCACGCAGGACCTCGGCCAGGCGAGAGTAGGCGAGGCACAGGTTTTCGTGCACGGTGGGACAAAACGGGTTCAAGCGTCTATCGATGTCGATGGCGCAGCCTCGCTTGTCAGTCCGCGAGTACAGCTCCACCAGCCTTTGACTTGCATCCGCGTGGCCCGGCTGTGAAATGAGGGCCTCTCCGAAGGCAACCGCGGCCTGTTGCGGTTGTCCCAGAGCCAGAAAGGTATCGCCAAGATGCACCCCGGTGTTGGGGTTCAAAGGGGCCAGGCGCTGCATGATCAGAAAAGCGTCGAGGGCTTTTTGATTCTCGCCGAGAAGGAGCAAGCTTTGGCCCAGGTTCTCATAGAGCTGGTAGTCGCCGGCATCCGGCACATTCTCGGGACGGCGGCCTCTGGCGATCTCGGCACGGCGTATCTGCTCCTGGAAGGCTCGATCCGAAGGGATGCACGCGGTGAGAACATCAACCGATTTCTGAACCCAGCGCCGCTGCTCCTCGGTCGCGAGCGAGTTGGACCCTTTGATGCGATAGTAAGTCCCCAGAGCAACACAAAGCGGCGTCAAGCGTCTTTCGACCGGCAGCGAGCTTACGATGGCTGCCGCCTTTTCGGCCTCCGCGATTGCACGGTCAATCTCGCTCCCGAGC
>DATNHL010000090.1:0-15139 GCA_035604995.1 Occallatibacter sp.
TTGAGAGACAACCCATCATCCAGCAAAGCCAAAGCGCGCCTGCGCCGGTCCTCAAGAAGATCGGCACTTCCCTTAGGTCTGGGCATAGCTCTTCAGTACCTCAATATCCATTATTGCATTATTTATGCAGAACGCAATAAGCAGCCCAATATGTAAGATGAAGCCATAAGGACCTTCCCCATGCCCACTACCCCAGTTGCCTCGCGCCTCGCCCTCAGCCATCTGGCTCCCGGCACCGTCCAGTCAGAGATCCGCGCCATGTCCTTCGCCTGTGAACAGATGGGCGGCATCAACCTGGCACAGGGCGTCTGCGACACGCCTGTCCCGGCGCCCGTGCAGGATGCTGCCATCCAGGCCATCCGCGACGGGCACAACATTTATACGCGCCTCGACGGCATTGCCCGCCTGCGCAACGCCATCACCCAAAAGCAGCAGCGCGACTACGCGCTGACCTACGATCCCGAGACGGAGGTGCTGGTGGCCTCCGGCGCCACGGGCGGATTGCACGCCGCCGCCATGGCCTTGCTCAACCCCGGCGACGAGGTTCTGCTCTTCGAGCCTTTCTACGGCTACCATGTCTCGACGCTCAAGTCGCTGCGCATCAACCCCGTGCTTGTGCCCCTGGCCGAGCCAGACTGGGCTCTCGACACCGACGCACTGCATGCTGCCGTCACGCCCCGTGCGCGCGCCATCATTCTCAACACGCCGTCGAACCCCGGCGGCAAGGTCTTTACACTGGCGGAGATTCAGGAGGTGGCTGAGGTTTGCAGGATGCATGATCTCTTCCTGATTACGGATGAGATTTACGAGTACTTCGTCTACGACGGGCTGCGCCACATCTCGCCTGCCACGCTGCCGGGCATGAGGGAGCGGACGATTGTCCTCTCCGGCTTCTCCAAGACTTTTTCTGTGACCGGGTGGCGCCTGGGTTTTGTGACCGCCGACAAAAAGTGGATGGGCGCGATGAACTACTTCCACGACCTGACGTACGTTTGCGCGCCGTCGGCCTTCCAGCACGGAGCCGCCGCAGGACTGGAGCAACTGCCGCCCAGCTTCTACACCGAGTTGGCCGCCGCTCACCAGGACAAGCGCGCACGCATCTTATCCGCACTGACGGCCGCGGGACTGACTCCCACCACACCTGCCGGCGCTTATTACGTGTTGGCCGACGCCAGCAGGGTTCAGGGCAAGACCGCTGCGCAAAAAGCACGCCATTTGCTGGCCGTCACGGGCGTGGCCTCGGTGGCCGGCTCGGCCTTCTTCCGCCCCGGACGCGGGGAGAACCTGTTGAGATTCTGCTTCGCCAAGGAGGACCACGATCTGGATGAGGCATGCGAGCGGCTGCGGAAGCTGTAGGTGGGCCGCCTGCCCCGCCCCCATGGCACCACAGAAGTGGCCTACCCCGATTTGCACAGACCGTGCTTCAAACCTAGGGCATCTCGGAACGCTAACCAGTTCAGAAACATGGATGAAGAGGGTGCAGCCAAGAAATCCACCAACCAGACTAAGATTCCCAGAGCATCCACAAGCAGGGTCACTGCTATCCTTCAGATTCTCCACAGCTGGAGGGAAATGTGTCAGGGTCTGAGGAGGATTTCCGTCTGAACGAATTGCGCCAAGCTGCCATCTGCCCAAACTGTGGGAAGTCCATTCCCGAAGGTACAGCAGTGGCGCGAGGTCCCGGTTCGTTTTGCAGCTTGGACTGTGCGGCCTCGTTTTTTCAAGCGGAGTTTAGTGAAAGAGCGCGACGGCTAGCCGCCGCCTCGCGAAATTAGCATTAAGCGTAGTGGAGGAAGAATTGGCTTCGCAAACTTTGTTTCCCGACCGTCTGCCAACCGGCGAAGGCATACTGCCATCGCAGGAAATCCTTCATTTCGCGCAGACCGGGATAATTCGGTCCTCTCGCGAGATTCAGGAAGACCAGATTCAGCCCGCAAGCATCGATCTCCGCCTTTCGCGCGAAGCCTATCGCGTTCGCGCCAGCTTCCTGCCGGGAAGATCCACCACTCTCCTTACCAAGGCCACGGACAAGGGATTGCTCACCGGAAAGATGGACCTGTCCGAGCCAACGCTTCTGGAACCCGACGTTATTTACATAATTCCACTCATGGAGAGTCTCGATCTCCCTTCAGACGTTTTCGGCATCGCCAACCCAAAAAGCACGACAGGCAGACTCGATATCTTTACACGGCTGATTACCGAGCATGGCGATGAATTTGAACGCGTGCGGAGAGGTTACCATGGAGCGTTGTACGTCGAGGTTGTCTCTCATTCATTCCCGATTATTGTTCAGGCCGGAATGACCTTGAATCAACTTCGGTTCGGGCGCGGCAAGTTCGTCGTTGCCGGCGATGCGAAGTTGAAACAACTGGATCAGGACGCTCTTCTTATCGACGCCGATGAAAGCAGTGGCAGATTCGATATCGATAGGGGCCTTCGGGTAACAGTTGATCTCGCGGGGAATGGTTCTGACGTCGTCGCCTATCAGGCGAAGCGCTTCTCGCCGCCCATCGATCTCAGCAGAATCGACCACTACGATGTTGCCGACTTCTGGCAACCGATCTACAAGAACGATAAACGTCAATACATCCTTGAGCCGGGAGAATTCTACATTCTGGCCTCCAAGCAGCGAGTCCGCGTCCCGGCGGATTTAGCGGCTGAGATGCTGCCGTATGACCTAGCAACGCAGGAATTTCGCGTCCATTATGCTGGCTTCTTTGATCCCGGATTTGGTTACGGGAGAGATGGTGAAATTCCCGGAACGCGGGCGGTTCTCGAAGTCCGCGCGAATGAGTTGCCAATTCTCTTGGAGGACGACCAATTTGTGGGACGGCTGAACTACTACAACATGTCGGCGAAGCCAAGTAAGGTCTACGGTGGACCCATTGGCTCAAACTACCAGCAACAAGGACTTGCACTCGCAAAACAGTTCAAGCGGGAACAGCAATACTCGTCTGGTATCGTGCCAAACTCCAAGCCCGAGGCCAAGGACAATGCGACCACGGCGTCACGTCCGAGCGACGATTTACAGCAAGGTAGAGAGCAGGACGACGAAGAGGAGTATTCAATCCTAAGCATCGCTTTCCCTGAGAGCAGCGAACATAGGATCAGTGCCGAGGATTGAGGGGAAGCGCCGATTGACCCTCGGACTACCTTCCTTCTGACTCATTCTTCACCCTGTTCCATTCCTTCTTGAGATAGTTTCCCGTCGCATCACGGAGCTCGATCAAGGCGGCGGGAAGGTCTCCAGTGGCATCTCCCTTGTCTGATATTTCTCGAGTGCGGGTCGCAAGGGTCTTTATTCTTTGGTCCTCCAGGTCCCCGGGATTGAGGTGTAGGGCAATTTGATGAAGCAAGGTGTCACGTTGCAAGAGCAGCTCTCTTGTCGGGTGGCGAAGAATGATCTGACAAGCGCGTAGTCACCGCAATGAACTCCGAGACCTCATCTCGCAGGGTATCGATCCATTTCAGGCGCGAAGTCGTCACTGTATTTACAAAAATCGTCCGCCTGTTTGTCCGCAAACTGTAAATTAGATTTGCGACGCTGACGACAAAAGTGACCGCGATCCCAGAAATAGCAATTACGTCGTTCGATCCCATTTCGCTACTCCGTCGCGATAAGTCTACGCCAGCGGGCTTTGAATGCCGGTTACGCAGGTTACCCACTTGAACGCGCGTCTCTTTGAGCTCCTACCGCATCGCCGACCAGATGATCAGGTTTACGCCTACCATCAGCACGGCGGCTCCGGGGATGAGCAGCAGGGCTCGCTTCAGGCGGACGGGATCGTCGCCGGCGATGGCGCCGATGAGGCGAGAGCTTACTGCGAGGCCCGCCCAACCGCAGGTGATGACAAAGCCGATGGCGGTGCCGCTCATACGCGGAAAGGCATTGCCGACGATGGCCAGCGTGGTGGGGAAGACCGGGGCCATGGCCATGCCGGCGATAAACACCAGCGCCGCCGCAGCCGCGGGTTTGCTGGTCTTTAACATCAGGAACGTGGTGACGGCCATGGCGATGGAGGCAGCCAGGGTGACGGTGACTGCGGGCACCTGGATGAGAACCTGCGATGCGCCGACGCGGCCGATGAGCAGGCCGAGGGCGAATCCGAGCGAGAGAATGTTCAACGCGCGCGACTCCGGAATGCCCTGGGCGATGAGGTGGCGCGGCAGCCAGTTCCACACGCCCACTTCGCAGGAGATGTAGAGGAAGAGAAAGAGGCCGAGCAGGAAGAGCAGCGGCCGGCCCAGGATAGGTCCCGCATCGGCCAGCACAAAGCCCGCAGCGCCGGATGGAGCCGGCATCTTTGCAACCGCCTGGATGGCCAGCGCAACCACGGTGAGCGAGGCAACGGTATAGCAGAGCCGGACCCAGTTCTTCTTGAACAGATTGGCCGAGATGAAGGGTGTGGCCAGACCGCCGAGACCGAAGAAGAGGTTGACGAGGTTCAGCGCGGTGGCGCGATGCGCCTCGCTGACACCGCTGACCAGTGCATTGGCGCCAGTGACCACGATGCCGCCGCCGACCCCGAGCAGGAAAAGAAGAACCACAATACTGCGGAAGCCTTTGGACCGCGGCAGGCAGAAGAGCGCAACGGCGATGAACGCCAGGCCAAGGATGAGGCCGGCCTTGTCGCCCTCGGTATCAAGCAGCGGGCCGACGCCAAGGGAGGCGATCATCAGTCCCAGCGCCTGCGCAAATGCGATGGTTCCGTTTTGCGTGGGGGTCAGGCGAAATCGATCGGAAAGATCGGGCAGAATGGTGCCCAGCATGGCGGCAATCATTCCATAGACGAAGATGGCCAGGATGGCTGCAAAGATCAACACGGGGTTGACCTCCTTTCAATTGCCGGGTGCTGGTGGGGGAAACTCAACCCAGGGGGAGTTACTTTTTTGAAACGAATTCGTCAGAATTGTACTGCCAAGTACTGCCGCTCGACCAAACGGGAACTTCCAGACAACACCGTGCGTAAATCAGGGAGCCGAGCAAACCGATGGGAAACCTCTGGAATGACATCAAGCACTCGCTGCACATGTTCATCAAGAGCCCCGGCTTTACCATCGCCGCCGTGGGTGCCCTGGCGCTCGGCATCGGCGCCAACACGGCCATCTTCACCGTGGTCAACGCGGTGCTGCTCAAGCCGCTCAGCTATCCGGACGCCGATCGCATTGTCGAGCTTGAGCTGGCGGGGCCCAATGGCAACGATGCCATCGCCTCCATCCCCAAGTTTCACATCTGGCAGCAGCAAACCAGCGTCTTCAAAGAGGTTGCCGCGTACGACTTTGCCGGACCCGGCTTCAACATTACCGGCGAACGGCCGGAGCAGGTTCACGGTCTGCACGTGACGGAGGGCTATTTCCGGCTCTTCGGCGCGCCGGTCATGCTGGGCCGCACCTTCACGCAGCAGGAAGACCAGCCCAACGGCGGCAACGTGGTGGTGCTCAGCTACGGCTTGTGGCAGCGCAAGTTTGGCGGCAATCCAAAGGTGGTGGGCACGTCGCTCTCGCTCGGCAACCAGCCCTACACGATCATCGGCGTGCTTGGGAGAGATTTCCTCTCCGATCCCGAAGCCGACATCTGGCTGCCCTTCCAGTTCGAACCCAACAGCACCAACCAGGGCCACTACTTCCAGGCTGCGGCGCTGCTCAGGCCCGGCGTCACTCTGGCCGCAGCCAACGCACAGATGAAGCTGGCGGCCAAGCAGTATTTGCGCGCGTACCCGGAGGCAAATCCACAACAAAGCTTCGCCGCTGAACCGCTGCGCGACTCGATCGTGGGCGATGCGCGCAAGTCTCTGCTCATCCTGCTGGGCGCGGTCGGCATGGTCCTGCTGATTGCATGCGCCAACGTCGCCAATCTGCTGCTGGTCCGCGCCACCGGCCGCAAGCGCGAGTTCGCCATCCGCTCCGCGCTCGGCGCCGGCCGCGCACGCATCATCCGCCAGTTGCTCACGGAAAGCGTCCTGTTGTCGGTTACGGGCGGCGTTCTTGGGCTGGGTCTCGGCTTGGCGGGAGTCCGCGCTCTGCTGGCCATCAGTCCCGCCGGCCTGCCGCGCATCGGCGAAGATGGGAGCGCTATCGGCGTGGATTGGCGCGTGCTCGGATTCACGCTCGCTGTCTCGCTGATCACCGGAATTGTCTTCGGACTGTTTCCCGCTCTCAGCGCCTCGCGCACGGACTTGAACTCCACGCTGAAGGAGAGCAGCAACCGCTCCGGCACAGGATTCCGCCAGAGCAAGGCGCGGTCGCTGCTGGTGATCAGCGAGGTCTCGCTGGCGCTGGTGCTGCTGGTGGGCTCGGCGCTGCTGATTCGCACATTCATGGCGCTGCGCGGAGTCAATCCCGGCTTCGACTCGCACAACATTGTCACTCTCGAAATGTCGCTCACCGGCGACCGGTTCCAGAAGACCGCCGGCGTGGCGCAGCTCTCGCGCGATGGCCGCGAGCGTCTGAACGCCATTCCCGGGGTCGAAGCTTCGGCGTCGACTTGCTGCCTGCCCATCCAGGGCCAGTTCGGCCTGCCCTTCAACATCGTGGGGCGCCCTCCGGTGAAGGGCAACGACACACCCGGCGGAGGATGGATGAGCGCATCGCCCGGCTACTACAGCCTGTTCAAGATTCCCATCGTGCGCGGCCGCGAGTTCACGGAGAACGACACCGCTGCCGCTCCCGGCGTGGTGCTCATCAACGAGGCCATGGCCAAACAATACTGGCCCAAAGACAACCCGGTCGGTCAGCAGATCATGATCGGCCATGGCGTAGGGCCGGAGTTCGAAGAGCCGGCGCGGCAGATCATTGGCGTGGTGGGCAACACGCACGACGGCGGCCTGAGCCGCGATCCCGGCGCGCTGATGATTGTGCCGGAAGCGCAGGTTACCGACGGCATGACCGCGCTCAACGCGCGCATCGTTCCGCTCCGCTGGGTGGTGCGCACCCACGGCGACCCGCACCAGGCTTTCCCCGCCATCACCGAGCAACTTCGCCAGGCAAGCGGCGGCTTCCCGGTAACCCGCATCCGCACGATGGACGAGATCGTGGTGCGGTCTACGTCGCGCGAGACCTTCAATATGCTGCTGCTGACCATCTTCGGCGCGGTGGCGCTGATTCTGGCCGCCATCGGCATCTACGGCCTGATGGCCTACTCCGTCGAGCAGCGCACGCAGGAGATCGGCATCCGCATGGCGCTAGGCGCGGACCGCTCCACCATTCGCAAGCTCGTCGTCTGGCAGGGGATGAGACTGGCTCTGGTCGGAGTAGTAGTCGGCGTCGCCGCGTCGTTCGGATTGACGCGCCTGATCGCCAGCTTCCTGTTTGGCGTCAAATCGTGGGACCCGTTTGTATTCGTCACCGTCCCACTGATCCTCAGCGCCGTGGCGTTGCTGGCCGTGTGGCTCCCGGCCACGCGCGCTGCGAAACTCGACCCGATGCAGGCGCTGCGCGTCGAGTGACGAACCCACAGGCTGTGCAATCGGCTTGCTTGCAGACGCCGGCCCGCGCCACTCCATTAGACTTCCAATAGAGTGATTCAAGGCGCAATGAAAGCAACCGAGGAATGCAGACGGACGGTGGTGGCCGTTGTGCTGGCAGCGGCTATTGCAATGGGAATAGGCCTCAACGGCTGCGGCACACCAGGCGCGCCCCTGCCGCCCTCGCTCAAGCTGCCTGACCCGGTCGCGAACCTCTCCGCCGTGCGCACCGGCGACCAGATCGCCCTGACCTGGGCCATGCCCCGGAAGAACACGGACAAGCTGCTGATCAAGGGCAACACCGCAGTGCGCGTCTGCCGCAAGGAAGGGTCCGGCGCGTGCGTGCCTGTACCCGGCGATCTTGCATTCGCTCCCGAGGCCCACGGCTCGTTCACGGAGACGCTTCCTGCGGCGCTGGCCGCGGGCATGCCCCGCCCGCTGACTTACTTTGTGGAACTCAGAAACAGCAAGGGCCGCTCCGCCGGGCTCTCGAATGGCGCCGTGGTGCTGGCCGGCGCGGCGCCTGGTCCGGTAGGCGGGCTCTCCGCCCAGGTTCGCAAGGCAGGCGTGGTGCTCCGCTGGACCGCCGATTCCGCACAGGAGCCGGCCAACGTCATCCGGCTCCATCGCAAGCTGCTCACGCCCCAGCCCAAGGCCGGCGCAGGCAACAAGCCCACACCCCAGCCAGGAATTCTTGCGCCAGCGCCTGAGCCCGTTGAGCAGAGCCTGCTTGTCGACGACGCCGCACACCCCGGCCGCTCTCTCGACAAGACCATCCGCTTTGGCCAGACCTATGAGTACCGCGCCCAACGCGTGGCCCGGGTCGCCGTGGACGGCCAGACGCTGGAGCTGGCCGGCACGCTTTCGGACCCCATCCGCGTGGAGGCCATCGACGTGTTTCCACCGGCAGCGCCCACCGGCCTGGCCGCCGTGGCTACCGCCGCAGATTCGACCGCAGGACCGTCGATCGATCTGAGTTGGCAACCCGGCTCCGAATCCGACCTGGCCGGTTACGTGGTCTATCGGCACGAAGGCGGCAGCGGCTGGCAGCGCATCTCGCCGCAGGGGCCGGTTGTCGGCCCGGCCTTCCACGATGCCCAGGTTCAGCCCGGCCACACCTACCGCTACGCCGTCACCGCCATAGACCAGCTGGGCCATGAGAGCACCCGGTCGGCCGAAGCAGAAGAGACCGTCCCTAATCCATAGCCGGGCGCGCTGCGCCAGGAGAAATCCTACCCATGAAATGCTGCCGCTTTTTGCTTGATAACCGACCGCATTACGGCACGGTTGAAGGCCGCAACAATGAGCCCTGGATCGTCGATCTCGCCTCTGCTCCAGAGGAGGACTTGGCCTTCCGCCTGGCCCACAGCCACGCCGCAGCCCCGTTTCTCGACTTCGAGTCCCTCGCTTTCGAGCCGATGCCCCTGAGCGCGGCCTGCCTGCTTGCTCCCGTGACTCCGTCCAAGATCATCTGCGTGGGCCGCAACTATCGCGACCACGCCAAGGAACTGGGCAACGAAGTCCCCGCCGAGCCGCTGCTGTTTTTCAAACCGCCGTCGTCGCTGCTCAGGCCGGGCGGCGTGGTGCGCATGCCGGCGGCCTCGGAGCGCGTAGACTTCGAGGGCGAGCTGGCGCTGGTCATCGGCAAACGAGTCAGCAAGCTGGCCGCGGGCGCCGACTGGCGTGCCGTGGTCCGGGGCTACACGATTGCCAACGACGTGACCGCGCGCGACCTGCAAAAGAAGGACGGCCAGTGGACCCGCGCCAAGGGATTCGACACTTTTTGCCCGGTCGGACCCATCGTCAGCGACGAGGTGGACCCCGAGGCAGGGCTCACGGTGGAAACCCGCGTCAACGGCGAGTTGCGCCAGCACGGGTCGACACTCGACTTCATCTTCTCTATCCCCGCGCTGCTGAGCTATATATCGGCAGCCATTACGCTTGAGGTGGGCGACCTGGTTCTCACCGGCACTCCTGCCGGAGTGGGACCGCTGAAGGCTGGAGATTGCGTCGAGGTCAGCATTCCCGGGCTTGGAACACTGGCAAACACGTTCCAACCCGACAACGGCTAGCGCCTGCAAAAGGTCCAAATGCACCCAACCTTCATTTTCCGCATCTGAAATAGAGGTACACTGAACCCAAATGGCTCGAACGCGGGCCGGCCTTCCCCAGGAGGAAATCATGCCGCAGAATCTGCTTGAACAGTTGCGTAACTACACGGTTGTCGTGGCCGACACCGGTGATATCGAGGCGATGGAGCAATTCCGCCCCCAGGACGCCACCACCAACCCTTCGCTCATCACCGCCGCCGCGCAGTTGCCGCAGTACCAGCCCATCGTCGACAACGTGCTCGTGGATGCCCGCAACGAACTGGGCGAAGGCGCAACCGATGCCGCGGTGGCCAACCTTGCCTTCCAGCGCCTGGCCATCGCGTTCGGCAAAAAGATTCTCGCCATCGTGCCGGGGCGCGTCTCGACGGAAGTGGACGCGCGCCTGTCCTACGACACGAACGCCACCATCGCCCAGGCGCGCAAGATCATTGCTGAGTACGACCACTCGGGCATAGGCCGGGAGCGCATCCTCATCAAGATTGCTTCGACCTGGGAAGGCATTCGGGCCGGCGAGGTGCTGGAGAAAGAAGGCATCCACTGCAACCTGACCTTGCTCTTTGGAATTCACCAGGCCATCGCCTGCGCCGAGGCCGGGGTGACGCTGATCTCGCCGTTTGTCGGCCGCATTCTCGACTGGTACAAGAAAGACACGGGCAAGGACTACTATGGCGCGGACGATCCGGGAGTGAAGTCAGTGACCAGGATTTACAACTACTTCAAGCACTTCGGCTACAAGACCGTGGTGATGGGCGCGAGCTTCCGCAACGTCGGCGAGATCACCGAGCTGGCCGGCAGCGACCTGCTCACCATCTCGCCGCAACTGCTGGCCGAGCTCGAAGCCACTGAAGGCGAACTGCCGCGCAAGCTCGATCCCGTCGCGGCGCAGTCCATGACCATCGGAAAGATTCCCATGGACAAGGACGTCTTCGAAGCCATGCACGCCGCCGACCGCATGGCCACCGATAAGCTGAAGGAAGGCATTGAAGGCTTCTCCGCAGCGCTGGTGAAGCTTGAAGGGCTGCTCGCGAAGCGGCTCTGCGAACTGGAGTCGCGCACGCCGGCAGTCGTCTGATCGCGGCGAATTCATGCGCACAAAGGGCAGCCCGAGAGGCTGCCCTTCATGCTCGAGGGGCTCGCGGCTGTTCGCAATCGCGACGGCGCTCTGCTAATAAAGTTGATTCATAACTCTTGTTCTTTACAACTTTTCCGATACTCTCTGTGTTACAGCAAGATAACAAAGCAGTGGCTGGTACCCCCCCGGCTTTGCACACGTCAAGCAACCGGCCATTGCCTCACAAGCAATCCGGCTGCCCGCGCGCAGTTATGGGAGGTGTGTATGCAGGCCCCGAATCATTCAGCCCCGTCTCATCCGCTCGAACCGTTCTTCCAGCAGGCTGTCCGCAACAGCTACGAGGGCAAGCTTGGACTGAACGATCCCGATGTGACTGCCTATGTCGCCCACCTGCTGTGCGAGTTCTCCGAGGCCGACAAGCTCTACAGTGTGCGCGACGAAGTGGGCCGGCCCATCGAAGAGTTGACGCAGATGATCAGCGCCTCCGACCCGGTCAACGGCACCGCGCCTTCGTTCGACGCCGAACGCGCACTGCGCAAGCACATCGGCGACTATGCGCTGTTTGTGGCCGGGATGTATCCGGAGGCGATGGCCTCGGACCGCCGCATGCGCCGCCATCAGCCCTCGCTGGGCGAGCTCATCCACGCCGGCAAGGAGAGCTACTACATCGTGAGCCAGTTCAACCTCTTCGAGTATGAGCAGGAAGCGCCGCTGTTTGCGCGGCTCTCCGACCGCTTCGAGCGCTGCATTCTGGGGCTGACGCTGGTGCGCGAAGAGCTTGGGCCGCGAAAGCCACTCATGCTGCCGCCGACGATCAACTAGCCGGCGCAATCGCAACACCGCAGGTGGCCGGGCGCCCCAGGACTCATTCGCCGCGGCGGATGAGTCCTGGCGTCACTATTCCCTGTTCCCTATTCCCTGCCTTTTCACTCCGACCAGACTGCCAACACGTTCCCTGCGCCATCGGAGAAGTGGAAGCGGCGGCCGCCGGGAAACTCGAAGGTGGGCACAACAATGCTTCCGCCGGCCGCTACGACCGCCTCTTCCGTGGCCTTGAGGTCTGCGGAGTAGAGAACGATCAGCGGCGCAAACTTGGCCGGGATCTCATGCGGTTCGCTCTTCACGAAGCCGCCATCGATGCCCGCCAGGGGCGCGCTGAAGCTTGCGTAGTCCGGGCCGTAGTCGACGAAGCTCCAGCCGAAGACGGTGGAATAAAAGCGCTTGGCGCGCTCGATGTCGGTGGAATGGAACTCGATGTAGTTGATCTTGTGGTGATTTGGTGCGTTGCTCATGGCTTCTCTCCTGGGGTGTTCTGAAGCAAGGGGAATCGAGGAAAAGGCGGTGCGGACTTGAAGCGCGCAGGCACACCCTTCCCAGGTGTGCTTCTGATTGCGCCCCCATCCACATTCCCTCAGAAGCCGGAGAGTGCAGGTAGAGCCCGCTGATTGAGTGCAAGACGCGGACTGCCGAGGTACGAGAAAAAAGTACCAAAAGCCCGCGCGTCGTGCAATCGAAAAAATGAGACTACAGGATGTACCGGCTCAGATCCTGGTCCTTCACCACCGATGCGACCATCTGCCTCACATAGTCCGCGTCGATGAGAAACACCTTCTCCGGCCCCGAAGCCGTCATGCGCTCCTGATAAGGCAAAGGCGTGGACGACTCGGCCTTGATGGCTTCGCTCAGCACCACGGCCGCTTCGTCGTCCGGGGCGCGGCGGGCTACATCGGGGGCGAGGAAGCTTACATCTTCAAGCACGCGCTCCATGATGGTGTGCAGGCGGCGCGCGCCGATGTTCTCGGTCTGCTCGTTGACCTTGAAGGCAAACGCCGCCATCTCGCGGAGGGCCTCGGGAGCAAACTCGAGGCGGACTCCCTCGGTTTCGAGGAGCGCCGAATACTGTTTGGTGAGCGAGGCCTTCGGCTCCGTCAAAATGCGCAGAAAATCTTCCACCGTCAGCGAATGCAACTCGACGCGAATGGGGAAGCGGCCCTGCAACTCGGGGATCAGGTCGCTGGGCTTGGAGACGTGGAAGGCGCCGGCGGCGATGAAGAGAATGTGGTCGGTGCGGACCATGCCGTAGCGCGTGTTGACGGTGGTGCCTTCGACGATGGGGAGAATGTCGCGCTGCACGCCCTCGCGCGAAACGTCGGGTCCATGGCCGCCCTCGCGGCCGGCGATCTTGTCAATTTCATCCAAAAAGATGATCCCGCTGGACTCGACGCGCTCGACGGCCACGCGATTCACCTGGTCCATGTCGATGAGGCGGCCCTCTTCTTCCTGCACCAGGTAGTCGAATGCGTCGCCCACCTTCATCTTGCGCTTCTTGGAGCTGCCGCCGAAGATGTTGGGCAGCATGTCCTTGAGGTTCATCTCCATGTCCTCAAGGTTCTGGTTGGAGATGATACCGAACTGCGGCGTGCCGCGCTCGCGCACGTCCAGCTCTACCTGGCGCTCGTCGAGCTTGCCCTCGCGGAACTGCGTGCGCAGCTTCTCGCGCGAGCGCTGATAGCTGTCGGAGCCGGGCAGCGAGAGCTGGCCCTCCTGCGCCGGCGGCGTGGGCGGCGGAGGCGGCAGCAACACATCCAGCAGCCGCTCCTCGGCGTTCATCTCGGCCTTGTCTTCCACCTCTTCAAGGCGCTCCTCGCGGACCATGTCGATGGCGATCTCCACCAGGTCGCGGATCATGGACTCGACGTCGCGGCCCACGTAGCCGACCTCGGTAAACTTGGAGGCCTCGACCTTGAGGAAGGGCGAGCCGGTGAGCTTGGCCAGCCGCCGCGCAATCTCCGTTTTGCCCACGCCGGTGGGGCCGATCATGATGATGTTCTTGGGCATGATGTCTTCGGCAATGTCCGGGGGCAGCTTCTGGCGACGCTGGCGGTTGCGCAGGGCGATGGCGACGGCGCGCTTGGCGGCCTTCTGGCCGACGACGTGCTTGTCGAGCTCGGCTACGATCTCGCGCGGGGTGAGCTCGTCGAGCGAGAGATCCTGTTCTTCAGCGGATGCGGGTAGATAAATGGCCATGAATAAACCGGGCAGCGAGCGAGTTCCGCTAGCCCTTCAACTCCTCAATGGTGATGCGGTCGTTGGTATAGATGCAGATTTCGCCGGCGATCTTCATTGCTTTCTCGGCGATTTCGCGGGCGCTCAGGTCGGTGTTCTCCATCAGCGCGCGGGCCGCGGCCGTGGCATAACTGCCGCCGGAGCCGATGGCCGCCAGCGGTTCGTCGGGATCGATGACGTCGCCCGAGCCGGAGATGAGGAACGTCTGGCCCTTGTCGGCCACCAGCAGAAGGGCCTCGAGGTTGCGCAGCATCTTGTCGGTGCGCCAGTCCTTGGCCAGCTCGACGGCCGAGCGGTTCAGGTTGCCCGCGTACTGCTCGAGCTTGGTCTCGAAGCGCGAGAACAGGCTGAAGGCGTCCGCCGTCGAGCCGGCGAATCCGGCCAGAATCTTGTCCTGGTAGAGGCGGCGAATCTTTTTGGCGGAGTGCTTGAGCACGTGATCGCCGAGGGTGACCTGGCCGTCGGCGGCCATCACCACCTCGCCGTTGCGGCGGACGCAGATGACGGTGGTGGAGCGAATGCGATTCCGCGCCCGATTACTCTTCCGGGAATCCTGTGCCGCCGCGGAACTGGTAACTGAAATCAAGCCAAAACCTCCGGAAACAGAGCCTCCGGCAGGGGAGGAACTCATCGAAGATGCAGACACGAGTATATCGCAGCGGGAGACCGCGCCTGCCGCCTCCTCGATGCGGGAGGGCGCGGATTCAAGCTGCGGTATCCTCTAGTTGTGACCACTGGAGCAGAGTCCCGCCTCCTATGACCCTCCACGGCGTCAATCCCTGGATGATCGCCGTCGGCCTTGTTGTCCTGGCCGCCGTGGGTGGGCTCGCCCTATGGCTCATCCTCCGCAAGCGCCCCACGGCCGAGGAACTGGAGCGGGCGCGGCGGCAGTTCCTGGTGCAATCGGGGCGCATTGTCGACGGCATGCTGCTCGACGTTTGCGAGGTGGAGGCGAAAGACGGCCGCACGCTGACCATGCTGGTTTACAGCTGCCGGATCGGCGGCGTGGACTACGAGTGCTCGCAGGACATTACCGACATGCGCGAAGTGGTGGATGCCGCCCAGGTGCGCGCCGGCTTCCCCTGCTCGATCCGCTACCAGCCAGGGAATCCGCAAAATTCGATCGTGGTGGCCGAGCAGTGGTCGGGGCTGCGCATCGGGCTGCCGCAATTGCCGGTTTACGACGACCCCGATCCGATCGACCTGAGCCACCTGCGACCCGGGCGCGGTTGACCACCTGCGGTGGGGCAGACGGCGCTTGCGCGCCAGAAGATTCGTGGTTTCCTCCCCATGCGACGGGAAAACAAGACGCAGGTTCTTCGGCTCCGCTGCGCTGCGCTCAGAATGACAGCAAGGATGGGGCACCCACCTGCTTGCGGCGGGGCGGTCGCGACGATCCTTTGCGGCGGATACCCACCCCCGGTATA
>DATNHL010000091.1:0-3178 GCA_035604995.1 Occallatibacter sp.
TATATGCCACCCACAGATCCTCTTGCCGCTCTCGATCCTTGCGCGTTCCCATCGCCATATCTTGATTTTACGAAGGACTCCTGTGGATACCGCTCGATTTTCTCGGGAAGGTATCGGGACTTGCACCACAGGCTGTTAGCAACTCAGGCCATGATCGCCAACTCAACCCCCGGCAATCGCCCCCACAATCAGCAGCGGCTCCTTGCCCTCCGAGACGGCCGCAGGCAACTCCGCATCCATCCCCTCATGCGACCAATCCTCCTCGCATGCAAAGAACCGCAGAAACGCCCGCCGCTCTCCCGACCCATACTCGCGAATCGTCCCGCGCAGCATGGGGTACCGCGCCTCCAGAGCATCCAGCACCCGCCGCACCGTCACCGGCGCGTCCACCTCGAGCGCAACCTCCGCGCCCACCCCGGCGAGCGCCCGAAGATGCTGCGGCAACACCACGCGTATCATGCCAGCGTCTGCACCTCGACGCTCAGCACCGCCGGCAAATCCCGCACAATCGGCGTCCACGTGTCCCCCGCATCCGGCGACGCGTATACCTGCCCGCCCGAAGTCCCGAAGTAAACCCCGCACTCATCCAGCGTGTCCACCGCCATCGCGTCGCGCAGCACATTCACATAGCAGTCCTTCTGCGGCAGTCCCGCCGTCAGCGCCTCCCACTCGTTGCCGCCCGTCCTGCTCCGGTACACGCGCAACTTCCCATCCGGAACAAAATGCTCCGAGTCGCTCTTGATCGGCACAACGTAAAGCGTCTCCGGCTCATGCGCATGCACGTCGATCGCAAACCCGAAGTCCGTCGGCAGATTCCCGCTCACCTCCTGCCAGCTCTCGCCCGCATCGTCCGACCGCATCACGTCCCAGTGCTTCTGCATGAACAACACATCCGGCCGCGCCCTATGCATCGCCACATGATGCACGCAATGGCCCACCTCCGCCGTTGGGTTGGGAATCATGTTGGAAACCAGCCCTTTGTTGATCGGCTTCCAGGTGCAGCCCCCATCGTCTGTCCGGAACGTCCCCGCCGCCGAGATAGCGATGTACATCCGCTCCAGATTCATTGGGTCCTGAATGATCGTGTGCAAACACATGCCGCCCGCACCCGGCTGCCAGTGCGGACCGCTACCGTGTCCGCGCAGCCCGGCCAGCTCACTCCACGACGCCCCGCCGTCCGTCGACTTGAACAGCGCCGCGTCCTCCACGCCCGCATACACCGTCTCCGCGTCGGTCAGCGACGGCTCCAGGTGCCACACCCGCTTGAACTCCCACGGATGCGGCGTGCCGTCGTACCACTGGTGTGTGCCGGGAACGCCGTCGTAGGCGAACTTGTTGTTCACCGGCGTCCAGTTCGCGCCCCCGTCGTCCGAGCGCTGAATCAGTTGCCCGAACCACCCGCTCGACTGCGACGCGTAAATGCGGTTCGGGTCAACCGGCGAGCCCTTCACGTGGTAGATCTCCCACCCCGCGAAGAATGGCCCGCTCACCTTCCAGTCCTTGCGCATCCCGTCCGCAGTCAGGGTGAATGCGCCCTTCTTTGTGCCCACCAGCACCCGCACTTGGCTCAAGTCGACCTCCTCGGTTGTTGCCCCCTGATCCCGGACGCGCGCAAAGGGGATTGCATCGGCGCCGTGCTGCGATTCTTCCGCACGAAATCGACGATGGCAAGTATTTTTCTTGCCACGGACGACCGCCGCGACCCACGCACCCTATAATCGCTGAACTCGGCAACCCCGAGGCGGCTCCCCCAATTCAAAATTCAGAACGGAGATCGAAAGACATGAAATACATCACAACCTGGGCTGCTCTGCCGGGTGCAACCGCCGAATGCGTCGAGAAGTTCTTTGCTGGTGATGCTACGCCCGAGCCGGACGTTACTGTTCTGGGCCGCTGGCACAAAGTGGACTGCAGCGGCGGCTTCGCCCTGTCAGAGACCGACAACCCAAAATCGATCTACAAGTTCGCTGCAAAATGGGCGGACGTAATGGAGATCCACGTCGACGTGGTAATTGACGAAGCTGACGCCGAGCCCATACTGGCCGCAGTGTTCAAGAAGTAGCCACGCGCCGCAAATCAACCCGGGCTGCGCCGTTTTGCAGGCCCAGGACTCGCTCCCGGAGCCCTGGACCTGCACCCAACCCCTGCGCCGCAATTCCCCCGCGTCCACCCCGCCGCATTCCCAGCCTCTCGCTTCTCCCGCCTGTTCTAAACTCAAAGCTGGACCCCTCACACGATGAAGTTTTTTGGCGGCAAAAAAGAAACCTCAGACGAAACACCGAAGACGGGCTTCTTCGACCGGATGAAGCAGGCCGTCTCGCGCACCCGCGAGTCGCTCTCCTCCAAGATCGAAGGCATCGTCGCGCTCACCCGCACGGTCGACGAGTCGGCCCTCGAAGACCTCGAATCCGCGCTCATAACCAGCGACCTCGGCATCCAGACCACCACGCGCATCCTCGATGCCCTGCGCGACCACGCCCGCCGCCAGGCCATCGAAGGCGGCGAGGCACTCCGCGCCCTGCTCAAGCAGGAACTCCGCGCCATCCTCGAAGCCCCGATGGCCCAGAACCCGCCTGCCGCCGAGCACGCAGAAGGCCCCTTGGTCACCTTTCTCGTCGGCGTCAACGGCACCGGCAAAACCACCTCCGCGGGCAAGCTCGCCGCCTGGTATCGCGCCCGCAATCGCACCGTTCTACTCTGCGCCGCGGACACCTTTCGCGCCGCCGCCATCGAACAGTTGGAAATCTGGGCCTCCCGCTCCGGCGTGGAGATGATCAAAACCCGCCACGGCGGCGACCCGGCCGCTGTCCTCTACGACGCCGCCTCCTCGGCCAAGGCGCACAAGATCGAAGAGCTCATCGTCGACACCGCCGGCCGCCTGCACACCAAAACCGGCCTCATGGACGAGCTCGAGAAGATGCGCCGCACCGCCGCCAAGCTCATCCCCGGCGCGCCCCACCAGGTTTTGCTCGTCATGGACGCCACCACCGGCCAGAACGGCCTGCAGCAGGCACGCCTCTTCACCCAGGCCGCCGGCGTCACCGGCATCGTTCTCACCAAGCTCGACGGCACCGCCAAAGGCGGCATCGCCGTAGCCATTGCGCAAGAACTGAACCTGCCTGTCCGCTTCGTAGGCGTAGGCGAAAAGATGACCGACCTATTGGAATTCGACCCCGCA
>DATNHL010000092.1:0-12672 GCA_035604995.1 Occallatibacter sp.
GCGCGGATCGCCTCTGCCCTCATTCTATCTACAACTGTAGTACTAGAGGGCGATTTCCGGGGTTGGCTCCGTCTGCTTTTCCTGATGGGCTGCGCGCGGTGCACGGTCCGTTCAGGCACGAGCCCCGCCGGAGATGGCCAAAGGTTCCAAGCGAACCGGGAGAAACAGATGATAGAGCAATGCTTCAACAGGAGAGACTCAAATCCGCCCATCTGCGGTGTCCACAAGGTTGCAGTTGTCCAGAGGCAGGTTTCGATCGATTCGAACGCACCCATGCTTGGGCGCGTCACCTGCAGTATGTGCCCCGTGAGCCGGTCGGTGGTGCGCGAGGTGAGAGGGACTTATGCACGCAACTCATTCTGATCAGCTTCCGATTGCCGCAGCGAGCGGGAGAACGAACTTCCCCACCATACCAATCGTGGAGGTTCCGGCTCCTGGGCCGTCAGAAGACTCGAGTATGGATCGCCCCGTGGTTCTGGTGGTGGATGACAAACCGGCCATTGCCGACAGGGTGGCGGAGATCCTCAGTCACCATGGTTATGCCGCAATCACGGCCTACGATGGCGAAGACGCTCTTGAAACCGCTCTCCTGATCCCGCCGGAACTGGTGATTGCGGATGT
The DNA here is from genome assembly GCA_035604995.1 of Occallatibacter sp. GTDB lineage: Bacteria > Acidobacteriota > Terriglobia > Terriglobales > Acidobacteriaceae > Telmatobacter. The sequence goes on from DATNHL010000092.1 coordinate 622, forward strand.
AAGGCTGGCGGGGATGAGTGGCCTTGAAGTGGCGGCCGTCCTGAAGAGGAAACTGCCGGATTGCAAGATCCTGTTGCTTGCCGGAGAGGAAGCAGCGGCCGATTTGCCCGCGCCGGGGAACGGCGCTGCGCATGAGTTTGTGCTGGTGGACAAACCCGTCCATCCATCCGACCTGGTGGCGCATGTTTCCGCGAACCTGAAATCAAGCTGAGCACACGGAGCAGTTTTTGGCTTTTGGGGAATCGTCAGGAGGAAGCAGGGCGCGCGCCTCAGTGCACGCCCTGCAGTTTCTAGTTCGCCAGGACAGCCCGGTAGCGGACCTTGTTCTTCTTCACCTTCTCGATGGCTTCGTTGGCCTTGGCCATGGGGAAGGCTTCGATCTGCGCCTTGACGCCGTGGCGGGCGGCTACGTCGAGCATTTCCTTGAGGCGATAGGGGCTGCCGGTAGGGTTGCCGCTGATGGAGCGCATGCCGGCGATGAGTGGAAAGGCATGCACCGAGACCGCCGACGGGGGAACGCCCACAAAGCACAGTGTGCCGGTGGGGCGCAGAGCCTGGATGTAGACGCCCCAATCCTGGTCGGCGTTGATGGTGCTCAGAATCAGGTCCTGCGTTCCGGCCACTTCTTTCAATGCTTTCGACTCGCGGCTATTGACGAAGTGGTCCGCGCCCAGTGCGCGGGCTTCTTCTTCCTTGGCGGCCGATGTGGAGAACGCGGTGACGTGCGCGCCGAAGACGCGGGCAAACTGAATGGCAAGGTGGCCGAGTCCGCCGATGCCGATGACACCCACGCGCGAAGAGGGGTTGACTGCATGGGTGCGCAGCGGGTTGTAGACGGTGATGCCGCCGCAGAGCAGCGGGGCGGCAAACTCGCTCTTGAGCGCCTCGGGGATGGGGATGACAAAGCGCACATTGGCCCTGACCCGCTCCGCGTAGCCGCCGTTGCGATGCACGCAGGTGCCTTCCGACGCAGGGCAGAGGTTTTCCATGCCGCGGATGCACCACTCGCACTCTCCGCAGGAGTTCGACTGCCAGCCCAGGCCGACGCGCTGGCCCATCTGGTGCGACCGCACCTCGGAGCCCACGGCGGCGACCGTGCCCACGACCTCGTGGCCGGGGATGAACGGATACTGGCTGATGCCCCAGTCGTTCGAGATCAGATGGAGATCGCTATGGCAAACGCCGCAGTGGGAAACGGCGATTTCTACGTCCAGCGGTCCCAATTTTCCTGGGTCATAGCGATAAGGGAGCAGTTCCGCTCCCGCTGCGTGCGCTGCAAGTCCTTGAATTTGAGCCATGGTCGTTCCGAGTTCCTCACTGGGGTAAGAAGCAAAGCCGGCAGACACCCCAAGCGTTCCGGCCCGCAAATTGGCAGATGCGATTCTACTGCATCCTAGTTTAAACCGCCGCCCGGCTCTATGTGCAGGTTGAGAATCTGGAATCCGCTCAGGATTCCGCCTGCGGGCGCTTCGGCGGCCGTCTCCGCCGACTCGCCATTCAGGCGCACATCCTGCGCCGCCCGCAAGGTCTCCATCGCGTTAGCCATTGATAACGGCAGGTTTGCCAGCGTCTGGCCACCTACGCCTGCCTGTGTCTCAGGCACCAGGAGGCTGACGTATACGCGGTCCGCGGAGTGCTTGTGGCGAGCCTGATCCAGCACAGTCTCAAGATCAAGGGGGTGGGCGGAAGTTCTCGGCTGATCCAGTGTCCGGTCCAGCGTACCGGCATCCGAAACCAGAATCCGCAGATTGCCTCCGCCGAGCCGGTCCGGCACCTTGAAGGGAATGCGCACATTGCGCTCCGGCTGCTGCCAGGGGCGCAGGGTCGCTTCCACCACCACCGTGTCCCCGGCGTGGACAATGTCGCCGCTCACCAGCCGCGCCGTCTCCAGTTGCACCTGGATGCGCCGTGGAATGGCCTCCACATCGAGGTTGATGGCGCGCACCGCACCCTGCCGCGCGCCGTTCGCGTAGATGCGCTCGAAGCGCCCGCCGGCAAGCAAGGCGAGCTCCAGCGGGGCCGGTTCCGAATCGGTTGCCGAGGCCCATTCATTCAGCGGCGAGGCAGGATAACCAGCGAGCTCGATGCTGCCCGTGAGGTGATAGCTCGTCTCCGCGCTGCTCGAGTTGGTTTCAAGCAGGCTCTGGTAGAGCGTGACCAGCATGGCCTGGGCAGTGAGCGAGGGCAGGTCCAGAATCTCCACATTCAGCTTGCGAGCGACATCCGGCGAGCGGCCCGGCGAGTGAACGGAGATGTGCATGGGAATCATCCTCGGCTTCGCGCCCAGCACGCCGCGGATGGCGGAGTCGCGGTCCTCGGTAAACGCGCCGATCAGTTCGCCGGTGTTCACAATCTTGAAAGCGTTCAGGGGCGACGCCAGCGTAGCCACCACCTCAGTGGTGGTCATGGCGAGTGAAACCGGTCCCGCCTGCAGAAGCGGATGGCCGCAGGCCAGCAGTTGTTTGGGGTCGATGTAGGTGACCGTGCAGGTGGCCGCAATCTCCACGTCTCCGCGCACCAGTTGCGCGCTCACCGCCGAACCGGGCACAACCGTGGCCAGGGCCGCAGCGGAGGGTTCCGTCTCCAGTCCCGATGCGGACGAGCCGCCCACGCCTCCGGCTGCAACTGTCTCTAGACCCGTGCCCGCCGCCTGCTGTTGCCACAGGCGGATCGCCTCCGGCCGGAAACCGCTCATGACCAGCGGCGTCTCCATGGCCTGGAAGTTCATTCCTGCGTCCTGCTGGGCGGTGTCTTTGTTTACGCCCGGACCCCGAAGCGCAGGCCTGCCTGCGGCCGTGATCGTCGCGCCGTCCATGGGCAGATCGCGCACTTCGAGCATCTGCTCAATGGGGGTAATGCCGGCGATGGGGTCTTTGCTGAACTGGCCGATGCGGTAGGAGAGCGAGCCCAGCAGCCGGTTACCAATGTACACCGGGCTGCCGCTCATGCCGGCCACGACGCCGGTGTACTCGGGCTTGGCGCCGTGCAACTGGGCCAGGATCATGTCGTGACCCGGTCCGCGCGCTCCGCGCAGCACGCCCAGGATTTCCACGTCCATTGGCTCCGGCTTGCTGCCGGTGAAAACGGTCCACGCAGTCGCCGTCATCCCCTTGCGCACTTCGCTGAGGGGGAAGAACCCTCCGCTGGAGGGCGGCGGACCGGCGATTGGCGTGCTCTGGGCCAGCAAGCGGCCGGGTGTGAGCAGAGCCATAGACGCAATGCCCATGGCCAGCATCAAAGCAGCCAGGGCTGTCCGGGTTTCCTTCAACCGAGTTTCCACGTCTATTAGAGTACAGCCATTGCCGGAGCTGCCAGAAGCCGGAAGCTGTCGTTCGACCTGAGCAATCCCGTATGCTATTGAGCACAGAGGTCGTCATGTCCACCTTGCGCCCGTCTCTCCTTGTTCGTCGCTGTTTCCCAGGTAGAGTTCTGTTTCTTGTGCTGGTGGCGCTGGCGGCCGCGCCGCTGCCCCGCGCTCAGAACACGCCGGCAACGCCGGCTACGCCGACCACGCAGCAGCAGCCCGACCAGGCCGCGCCCGATGCGGGAGGTCCAGGCGGCGACTCCGGCGTGATTGCGCTGCCGAAGAAGAAGGAAGCCCCGGCGGATGTGCCGCCGCCCGCCCCAGCTGAGCCCAAGGTCAAGAACCCAGAGGGGATGGCCAACTTCTCCCTGCGCGTCGATGTGCCCGAGGTCACGGTGGACGTGGGGGTCCTGCTGGAAAAGACGCACCAGTTTGTGCCAGGCCTCAAGCCCGCCAACTTCCGCGTCTATGAGGACGGGGTGCAGCAGAAGGTCTCCGGCTTCAAGCGCGTCGAGGCGCCCATTACAGCCCTCATGATCTGCGAGTTTGCCGCCAGAAGCTACCGCTTCATCTACGACATGCGCAACGCCGCCTTTGCCTTTGCGCAGCAGCTGCGTCCGCAGGACTACGTGGCGCTGATGACCTTCGACATGCGCACGCAGATCGTGACCGACTTCACGCAAAACAAGATGCAGCTCGAGGAGGCCATCGACTCGCTGCGTATTCCCGGATTCAGCGAAACCAACGTGTTTGACGCGCTTTACGAAGGCATCGACCGGCTGGAACGCATCGAGGGCCGCAAGTACATCATTCTGATCGCCTCCGGCATCGACTCCTTCTCCAAGCTGACGCTCGACAAGATCACCAAGAAGGTGAAAGAGTCGCGGGACATTACCATCTACACTGTTTCAACGGGCGGTTTCATGCGCGCCATGACGGAAGGCCGCGGAGGCATGGGGGCGCAGATGCGGGATATGGATTATCTGCAGGCCGACAACGAGATGCGGACCTTCGCCTCGATCACCGGCGGCTACAGCTACTTTCCGCGCTTTACCGGCGAGTTTCCGGACATCTTTTCGCAGATCAATCAGAACATCCGCTCCAAGTACGAACTGGTCTACCATCCCACGAATGCGAAGCAGGACGGGACTTACCGGAAGCTGCGCGTGGAGCTTGTGGACGACGAGGGCCAGCCTCTGCGGATGCAGGACGAAAAGCACAAGCCGCTGAAGTTCGACATCATTGCCCGTGAAGGGTATCGCGCCAGGCAGGAGGTGGAGTAGCCAAGCCACAACCCTCAAGGGAGCATAGGGCGACAGAAAGCTGCCCAAGGGGCAGCTTTCTGCCGGGAAGCGGAAATCCCCGCAGCCCAGGCCTACTTGAACTGGTTGGCGATGTCCCAGATGTAGTAGCCGATCACAAACACCGTCGCGGCCACAGCCAGCCACATCGACACCTTGCGGAAGGGCTGAATCTTGTTCACCTTGGCGACTATGGCGGCCTGCTCCGCCTTCACGCGATCAAAAGCTTCGTCCAGAACCAGCTGGTCGTCCTCGTTCTGAGTCAGCTTGCCGGTGTAGATCTTGAGAGCCAGCATAATCAGTACCAGCACTCCCCAGACCACCCACATTATGGGTACAAATCCTGTCATGAGTCCACCTCCAGATGTCTTTCTGGTCCCCGATCCCTGCGGGTCCGTGAAGGAATCACGGTCTCGAGAGTAGAGGGGCCTTACGGTTGACCATCATAGCCCGGATTGGAGAGTCCTGTGGTGATAAATATCACAGGTATTTTTGGCCAGTTAAGACGCTGCATTCCGAGCCCTTGCGACCCGCTCCCGGTCCGGCCGCCCAACTGCAGGCAAACCTGCGACTTTGCTCCCCCGGTTGCATCCAATGAGATGATGTTGTAATTGGGGCTTGTATCCCGGCCCGCCAAGCAGGTAGAGTTTAGGGATACCGGCACGCATTTCACAGTCTTGAGAGGAAACCATGGCCACAGCAACCGTTGCACCCGCACAGGAAACCGAAAAGAAGGCGCCCCTTTACCTGACCCCTCAGGCCATCGCCAAGGTGCGTGAGATCATGGCCACCCAGGATCCTCTGCCCGCGGGCCTGCGCATCGGCGTGGTGGGCGGCGGATGCTCCGGCTTCCAGTACTCGATGGCTTTCGAGAACCAGAGCGGGATGATGGACAAGGTGTTTAACTTTGAGGACCTGAAGGTCTTTGTGGACGCCACTTCGCTGATGTACCTGAACGGCTGCACGGTCGACTACGTGGAGACCCTGGAGGCGGCCGGCTTCAAGTTTGACAATCCCCAGGTGAAGTCGACCTGCGGATGCGGTTCCTCGTTCAGCGTCTAAGTCGGGAGCGGAACCAACCCGTTCAGCTTCGACAAAAGGCCCGTCTCTCGACTGGAGAGACGGGCCTTTTCGCGTCTGCCCACACCTGCCAGCCAGGCTGCGGACTTACTCGATCTATTGCTCCGGTTGGGTTTGCGTCTGAGGCTGCGGCGTGGGCGTTGTACCGCCTCCGGTGCCAGTCCCGCCGCCAATTCCGCCGCCACCAATTCCGTTCCCACCGAGCCCATTGCCCCCGAGCCCATTGCCCCCAAGCCCGGCGCCGCCAAGGCCGTTACCGCCGTTCGCTCCCTGCTGCATCATCTGCTCGGCAAGCGGGTCGTAGACAAACTCCCACTCGTTGTAGTGGTTCTTCTTCTTGTAGACCAGGATGGATTGTTTGGGACTGTTGGGCGAGAAGCCGATGATGGCCCCTCCGCCAAATTGCTGCCCGTTCAGGGCTGTACTCGGGCCTGTACCTGTGCCGGTTCCCGTTCCGGTTCCAGTCCCGGTCCCAGTCGTTGAAGTGCCATTGTCGCCTGTCGTTGCAGTGGTCGAACTGCCGTTGGCGGCGTTGGGATCGGTGCTGCCGCTGGCGGCATTCGAGTCTGTGGAGCCGGCCGGATTCGAACTGGTTGTGTTCGAGGTGGTGGTTGAGGTATCGGTGGGGCAGCCGGCCATGGGATTGGACGAGCCGAATGAGGAGGAGGAACCGAACGTCGAAGACGAGGAGCCGAAGCTGCTTCCGGAACTCCCCGATGAAAACGTCGAACCGCCGATGCCTGAGTTTGTGCCAGAGGTCATGGAACTGGGCAGCGCGTTCCCGCACAGGCCGCCCCCACCCATGCCTGTGCCGCCCAGGGGCTGACCGAAGAAGCCCATGGCCGTGGGCGCCTTGTTCTGCCCGTAGCGGACCGGCTTCCATTCATCCTTGCCGGTGGTCGGGTCAATATACTTCTTGCGCAGAAAGCGAATCTCGTTGGTCTTGACCAGCGCGTCCACATTGGGCGGATAGCTGCCAAACTTCTTGAAGTAGAGCTTGACGGCGCGGGCGTACTGCTTGCCGCGGTGCATGGTTTCGAGCTCGCGGTCGCGCTGGATGGATTTTGCGATTTTGGGCGCGGCAACGGACATGGCGACGATCAGAATGGCCAGCATGAACATGACCGCAACCAGGATGTAGCCCTGCTCGGAGGGCTTGCTGGGACGGGTTGGGGTTTTCGTGTTCATAAGTTCAACCGCAGGTCCTTCGACTGCGCCTCTCGCGATAAAGCTGCAAGAGGCTCCACTCAGGATGACATCGCTAGTTCGACGTCAGCGTCAGCGTCTGGGTGTTGTTGTAGCTCAGATCGGTGACCTGCACGCTGGTTGCCTGGATGGTTCCTACCTTGTAGCGGTGATCCACAATTTCACCGGTCCGGGCCATGAATATGTCGTCGCCATGGGTAAAGAAGGCCTTGATCGTCTTGTCCCTGGCCACGGTGTAGCCGAAGTACTTCAAATCGATCGCCGGCGCTCTGGGCGCTTCGGCTGCAACCTGCGCCGGAGTCACCGTTGGGGTGCCGGGGCTGGGGCGGGCAAGGCCGACTGGCTCTTCGATCTTCACTGGGGCCGACTCGGCGGAGAAGATGTTTCTGCCCGTGCCGGCATATTCCACATCCTCGCTCTGCGCCAGCTTCTCGAAGTGCACTGTGGGGTCAAGGCCGGTATTGGTCAGCTTTTCCGCATCGCCGCCCGCTGCGCTCTGGCTGGCGGCTGCGGTGGGTGCGGCCGTTGCCGGCCGCGCATTGGGGGTTGGCGTTTTCACCCCGGGTTTGGCGACTGTGGGCGGTGGGGGCGGCGGCGTGGACGAACCCCCGAAATAGTAGTAGACCTCATAGCCGGCGCCCGCAAAGCACACCAGACAGATCGCGATGATCAGATAGACCTTGGCCTTGTTATCCGTTCCCAGAGCGATGGCCATGTTACTCGCCCTCCTTACCGGCCGGGTTGGGGCCGCCGGAGGCCGGCTCGGTGGATGGCGAGGAGCCTTCTTCGCCCGGCCTGGGCGTGGGCGGCAATCCGCTGGCCGCCGCATCTGCCGGACGCAGCCAAGTGGAGAGCCTCAGGCGCAGGTTCACCTGGCCCCCCTGCTGGCCTGCCAATTGCATGGCGCGGATACAGAAGAAGTTCTGGTCGCGCTCCAGGCTGTTCACAAAGCGCATGATGTCCGGATAGGCGCCGCTGATGCCGGCATCCATGGAGATCTCAGTCAGGTCGGATCCAGGGGCGCCCTGGGTGTACTGTACGCGCGACAGGCGCACTCCCGACTTGATCTGCAGCTCGCCGATGCGGGTCGAAATCGACGAGTAGTTGGGCGGGATGCGCTTGTCGTAGAAGGCCTTGATCTGCGCGCGCGACTCCGCCACCCGCTTGTCCAGGCCGCGCAGCGGGGCCGTCTGCAGGTCCATTGCCTTCAGCTCCAACTGCTTTCCCGCCAGTGCATCACTGGAGCGGTCGTTGGTGGCCGCCCAGTCGAGGCCCAGGCGGACGGCGAGAACAATGACCACCACGAGTAATACAACGAAGCCGGCCGCGTGCCAGTTGAGCGGTGAGGTCAGGCGCTCGCGCCATGTGGGCGCCGTGCGGACGCTCATTGCGGGCCTCCTTGCGGGCGGTCGGAGGGAACAGGAGGCGGAGCGCCGGGAGCGATGGGGCTGCGGCCCGCGGGCCCACGGTTCACGGGCTGCACAGGACCGATGTAAGGCGGACGGCCCTGCCCCGCGGGCGTCTGGGGCAGCGGATGGACCGCGCGCGGCGCCGCGGTGGGCGCACGCCCAGATTCTTCACCGGCCGCCTTCAGCTTGCGGGTTGCCTTGCGTTCTTCCAGGGCCGCAGGGTTGTACTCGGCCAGCAGGTCGAAGTCAAAGCGGTCCGAGGCGCTGACGGGTTGCAGGCGCTGGTTGGGGCCGGCGGTGGTCTCGGATGCGTTCTCACCCACAATGCGCGGCAGCAAAAAGCGCTTCGAGTGTTCAAGGTTGCGGACCAGTTCGACGGCGCGGTCGCGGGGGCCAATCACGCGCAGGCGCAGGGTAATGTGGCCGTCCTTGGCGCGCGCAGGCTCAAGCGTGGTGACCTGCACCCCGCCGGGAAGCACGGTCTCGAGGTCTTCCATGGCCAGCGTCCAACTGAAGGCCTTCTCATCGAACAGCTTGTTCAGCACGGCGGCCTGGGCCAGCAGCTGCGCATTGGCCGGCTGGAGCATGAGCTCCTGGTAGCCTTGCCGTTCCTGGGTAATGCGGGCAATCTGTCCGTCCAGCGAGTGGTCGCGGGCGCGGGCTGCCTCGGCCTTCTGGTGGATGGCGTGCAGACCCACACCCAGGCCGATGGCGATCAGGGCCAGCACGCCCATCCCAATGCGCAGGCGCTTGATGGCCGGGCCCAGATCGGCAAACGGGCGAGTGGCGAGATTGAGAGTGATTCTCATGGGTCTATCGGGCTCCCGCCAGCGCGCCGGCTACGGCGGCAATGCTTGCGGTTCCGAGCGAGGTGACCGCCCCGGTGGCGGGACGCGCCGCCAGGTCCACCACGCTTAATTCGGGGTCGTCGATCCAGCGGGCAAACTCTTCCGCCCCGCTGTCGGCCGTTCCCGAGTTACCGGCAAAATGCAGACGCGCGGGGCGGCCTCCCAGTTTGTCTTCGTAGTAGGCAGCAGCCACGGCTACGCCGCGCCGCACCTCATCGAGGCGCAGAACGGGTTCTTCGGGCAAGTCCAGGGTGCGGTAAAGCAGCAGGTCCTGTCCGTTGATAATGGACGTGGTCAGCGCCACCGGGCTCAGGTTGGCAATCAGGACCGCCTCCATCACGTCGATGGCCTCGAGCGTCGCCAGGCTGGAGGGCAGCACCGCGCCGGGCTCGTATCCGGCAGCACGCACCGCGCCCTCATACTCGGCAAGCACCGGGGCGGGCAGCACGGCTGCCAGCACGCGGCACTCGTTCTTGCTTGCGGCAAGCACCTGGTAGCTCAGGCCGGCATGTTCCACGTCAAAAGGCACCATCTTGCGCAACCTGAAGCGAAGCACCGGGTAAGCCTCGGCGGGCTTGGCGGGCAGGGAATCGAAGTCCAGCACAAAGACACGGACTACCGTGTCCGGCACGACCAGGGTCACCGCGCGGGTGCGCGGCGAAACCTCGCCCAGCGTAGTGCGAATCGCAGCCACAATCGCTTCGGTGGCGCGCAGGTTGGGTTCGCCGATGCCGGGCAGCAGCGCGCCGGCCGGAAGCGCCTGGTACGCATAGACCGGCGGTTGCCCCGCAGCCGGCAACGCTGCCGCCAGCACGCCTTCGGGCGTAATCTCCACCGCAGCCGGCGGGCGTCCGCCGGGCTGGGTTCCGAGTTTTGTCTTGCTCAGGAACGAAGTCACTAGCGGGAAGCCTCGATGAACGTAACCTTGTTGATCTCTTTGAGGGTCGTAAGCCCGCGGCGCACGCGGTCCAGCGCCGACTCGCGCAGAAAGCTCATGCCCTCCTTGCGGGCCAGTTTGCGCACCTCAGAGGTGGGTTTCTTCTCCAGAATCAACTCCCTGATGGGGTCGGTCAAGTCCAGCAATTCGTGAATCGCCGTCCGGCCGCGATAGCCGGTGCCGCCGCACTCCATGCAACCCTGGCCCTCGCGGAAGCCGAAGTCGCGCCACTCGTCCGGCTCCATGCCGCAGGTGAGAAGAATGTCGTCGTTGTAGTGGACCGTGTGAGCGCAGTGCTCGCAGATGGTACGGACCAGGCGCTGGGCAAGGATGCAGTTGAGCGCGGAGACGAAGTTGTAGACTTCTACACCCATGTTGACGAAACGGCCGAGCACGTCCACTACGTTGTTGGCGTGGACGGTGGTGAAGACGAGGTGGCCGGTGAGCGCGGAGTTGATGGCGATCTGCGCGGTTTCGTTGTCGCGGATTTCGCCGACAAGAATTTTGTCGGGATCGTGGCGGAGAATGGAGCGGAGGCCGCGCGCGAAGGTCAGGCCTTTTTTCTCGTTGACCGGAATCTGCGTGATGCCGCGAATCTGGTACTCGACCGGGTCTTCGATGGTGATGATCTTGTCTTCGTCGCTTTTGATCTCGTTGAGCGCGGCGTAGAGCGTGGTGGTTTTGCCGGAGCCGGTGGGGCCGGTGACCAGCACCATGCCATAGGGCTCGCGGATGTAGCGCCGGAAGCGCTTGAGGTCCTCGTCGGCAAAGCCCACCACGTCGAGCGTGAGGTTGCGGAACTTCTCGCTCATCGACTCCTTGTCCAACACGCGCAGCACGGCGTTTTCGCCATGAATCGTGGGCATGATGGAGACGCGGAAGTCGATCAGGCGGCCCTTATATCGAACTCTGAAACGGCCGTCCTGGGGCACGCGGCGCTCGGCAATGTCGAGCTCGCTCATGATCTTGATGCGGCTCAGGATGGTGGTGTGGTGCTCGCGGGCAATGGGCGCCATGGCCATCTGCAGCACGCCATCAATGCGGTACTTGACAACCACCGAATCGTCATTGGTCTCGATGTGAATATCGGAGGCACGCCGTTCGAGGGCCGTGAAGATGGTCGTGTCAACCAGGCGAATAATGGGGCTGATGTCTTCTTCGCTAGTCAGCTTCTCGATGGAGATGTTTTCGTCGGCGTTCTCCTCGCCGGTGAGCACGTCGAAGGTGAGCCCTTCGCTGGCCTCGTCGAGCACGCGCTGCGACTGCTCGGTCTTCTTCAGCAGGTCGGTGATCTGCGATAGCGTGGCCACGCGCGGAACGATGCGATGACCCAGCAGGCCTGAAATCTCATCGAGCACCATGAGGCGCGAGGGATCACTGACCGCAATCACCAGCGCGTCCCCTTGCTGTTCGATGGGCACAAAGTTGTAGCGGAACATCAGCTCCACGGGAACCGTGCGCAGCAGGTCGTGCTGGATTTTGAAGTTCTTGAGGTCGACAAACTCCGCGCGATAGCGGCGGGCCAGCGCCTCGGCCTGCGCCTGGTCGTCTTGACCTGCGGCAATCGGAACTGCCAGTACGGTTGCGTCTGCCATGGCTCGCTTACCCTCCCGCCCCTCCCCCGCCTGCCATGCCCAGCGAGAAGATGGGCAGGTAAAGCGAGATGAGAATGAAGACCACAATGATGCCCATGATGATCAGGATGATGGGCTCAATGAGCGCCAGTGCGGCGGCCAGCGCGGTGGCCACATCCTCGTCGAAGAACTCGGCCACCGAGTTGAGCATCTGCGGCAGCGCGCCGGTCTGCTCGCCGACGGTGATCATCTCCGCGGCCAGTTCGGGAAAAACGCCCGTGCCGGTGAGCGACTCGGCCAGGCTCTTGCCCTCGCGCACCGTGGTGATGGACGAGGCTACGGCTTTTGAAACGCGGCGCGAGCTGATGGTCTTCGATGCCGTCTCGAGGGAC
>DATNHL010000093.1:0-2883 GCA_035604995.1 Occallatibacter sp.
TCCGCCGGACTTCCGGCCCCGCGTCGCCGGTGCGCGCCGATTGCTGGATCATGGGGTTCAGGGTCCCGCCGCCTCCCAGGACCGCGAGTTTGTCCTGACCCTTCGCGGCCGCGAGGATGATTTCGGCATCGTAGCGCCCGGGATCATCGGCGGTGAACGGCGGCGGCATGAAGATGATCTTCGCCGCGTTCTCTACGGTCATCGCCCGCAGCGCCGCCTGGACCGAGTGTGCGGGGTCGGCGGGTTCGAGGTGGGCGTGCACGTCCACGAACGGCGATATCGCCTGGACCGGTTCTGCCGGGGACGGCGGTTGGCTCTCTCCCGTTGCAGCAAGGGCCCGGAGAAGGTTCGAGCGGAACGCAAGCGAAGCCGCAAGGCCCAGGAACAACAGGGCCGCGACAGCAGGTCTTCTGAGGAATCGTGGCATGGCGATCAGCACTCCTGCGGCACCCGGCAAAAAAAGCCGCGAATCGCTCGGGGTCTCCCATTATCATAGCCAGCAAGTTCCACCCGCAAATCACAAAGGATGTGGGGATTTGAAAACGAAGTGGCCGGGCGATTCCGGATCGCTCGACTCCGGCCTGCTTTGGTTCACGCCCCTCCCGCAAGTAATTTTGGAGCGACGGCTAAGCTTGTTGTTCCTGTAACCGGCGGCGAATCACCTATCAGGGGGTGGCCCATGCCAGCGCAGAGCGCCTGCCTCAGAACGAATTCAAGCCAGCTTCAAGGCCGCGGTGTGCCTCTCCACGCTGCTCTGGTTTGTGCGGGTATGCTGTGCCTTCCGCTGGCCTCGCCGGCGCAGCAAGAACAGCCTGCGCCATCCGCCGAACCTACGCAGCGGACCTGGGCTAATGCGTCTCACGCCCGACCCTCGATCACGGCCGATAAGGCTCTGACACCGAACACCCAGCAGACAAAGCCCTCCCAGGACCCAAACTTCCTGCTGGCGGCAACGCTTACGGGTGACGTTCGCGAAGATGAGCCGGCCTTGGCCACGCTTCAGCACGCCATGCTATCAGCGAGGCTCGGCGAGGCATGGATCAAGGTGGACGCGGGAACCGCGCGGCACCAGTTGCGTTCAGCGGTCCGGGCGATGGAGCTGCAGGCACAGAACGGCGACCCCGGAACGGCAGCGCAGCGGGCGGAGACAGTCCGCATCTTGCTGAAAATCATCATGCCACTCGACCGCAGCCTGGGCGAACGGCTGCTGAAGCTTCAGACCACAACCTCTGAGCCGGCCGCTCTGCCCAACCAGAGCGTTTCACCGCAGCCCCAATCGGCTGCCGCGCAGCCCCAGGACCGCTGGCAACAGACCCGGCAATTCCTCGATGCCGCCCAGTCGGTCGTCAACCAGGACCCCAAGCTGGCAGCCAGCCTGGCGAGCAACATCATCAAGTTGCGCGGCTCCAAGGGGATCGAGAGCCTGTTCGGCAGCGGCCGGCTTTACGGAGCGACCGTGGCGGGCTATTGGTTCTCTACGCTTCGTTCGAGTGATCCGGCAACCGCTGACCGCCTGTTCATGGATGCCGTCTCCAACGCCCGGACGGATTACGACTACAGCATGATTTTCGCCTTGAGTGAAATCGCGTTCCCCACGGTCGGCACTCCCGGCCAGGAGCCGGTGCCTGCGACGCTGCAATCCGCGGTATCGGACCTGATAGCAGAGGCGATGCTGCGTCCCTCCGCGAGTGCGGCGGACATGTCGAGGGTCTGCGGTCTTTCCTCCATTGCAGCGCGGCTATCACCCTTCTTCGATCCGTCGCAGGCTGCAGGGCTGCAGTCGGCGGTCACATCGTGCCAGGGGAATTTCCCGACTGGGGATGCAGACGAGTTGCAGGATGCGCTTCTGAACCTGAGGACCTCCGCCGATTATTGGGCAGCGGCGCAGTCGGAGACCGCCCTGAAAAAGCGCGTGCACTACAAGCTGATGGCGGCCACCAAGGCGCTGCGTGAAGATCAGGACCCGGTCCGCGCCCTGGAGATCTGGGACAGCTTCTCCGCCGAAGAGCGTGCCGCTCAGCCCACCTGGCTGCGAGACCGGGGGCCGGCGGCGGAACAAGCGATCCTGGAATATTACAAGCTCCACGATGCTCGTGGCGTCGCCCTTGCCATCGAACACACACCGCCCGCGGCAAGACCTAAGCTGCAGTTGGCGCTGGCCACCACGCTGTTCGCCCACGAAGATCGAGGTCTGGGCACGCAAATGCTGACCGAAGCCCGTCGCACCCTGGAGCGAGTCGAGGTCGACGATCCCGATGTCTACCTGACCCTGCTGACGACCCACGCGCGGTTCCTGCCTGCAGAAGCGCCGCAGGCCTTCAGCCTGGCGGTATCAGGGCTGAATCGAATTCCGGTGGATCCCCCTGCGGGCGAGCACTGGAAGCCTTCGCGCGGTTACGATTTTTCTCCCCTCCAGTTCGGGCCGTCCATGCTCGACATGGATGCGGACTTGGTGCGGAGCGCGATCAACACCCTAGCATCGCCGGTCGACCGGGCACGGTTTCGCCTGGGCTACATCCATGGCGCGCTGGAACGGTATGCGGCGCACGCCAAACCGCCGCCAGCGGCGCAACCCGAACCACCACGGCAGCAACAGCGGCAGTGAGCTTCCCGGGGCGCCGCGCGGACGGAACGCGGCGCTAGAGACAGTGGCGGCGTCAGCGCCCGGCCATGCCCTCGGCGATATCGCCGGCGATGGGCACCTTGAAGCGAACGCCCTGATAGGCCCTCACCATGCACACGATCCACAGCACCAAGGAAATCAAGCCCACAGCTCCGAGCAGCAAGGCGCCGACGCCCAGGTTGGCCCATCCGCCGTAGTACCACCACCCGTAACCGAAAACGGCGCTCAGCACGATGCGGATGATGTGCAGGCCTCCGAAG
>DATNHL010000094.1:0-3207 GCA_035604995.1 Occallatibacter sp.
CGCTGGGCGCGCAGGTGGAGATCGCGCTCCTCAGGGGTCCAGTCCGATTCCGGAGTGGCGACGGCGATGGCCGTCCTGGAGGCGGCGGGCGCGGCTTGCTGTGGGGCGGCTTGCTGTGGGGCGGCGTGCGGTGGGGCGGAGGCGGCCACGGCGGCGGCTCGCTGCGGCGTGACCGAGGCCACCGTCACCGGCGACCGCTCGGGCGCAGGCGGTGGCGCCGGCTCCGGTGCCGGGGCTCCTCCCATCATGGCTTTGCGCAGGGCCAGCACTTCCAGCCACATGCCGGCGGAGCGCATCAGCAGCTTGAGCGCGGCCACATCGAGCTTGCCGCCCTCCAGCCCGCAATCCGCATACACCAGGGCGGAAACTTTTTCCCGCAGCACCAGCGGCAGCAGGATGGCGTTGCCCCCGGCGGCATGTCCGACCCGGGCCAGGAAGTTGGGATCGAAATCCAGGCCGGCCGCCCCTGGGACGCGCTCGTGCACCACCCGCGCAACCACGGCGTCGGTCAAGTTGAGGTTAAAGTTGCGCAGGCCGTTGTCGTCGGGAAATCCGCGCGCCTGCCACACGGTGGCGGTCTCGCCGCGCACCACGAAAAGGGCTACGCGCCCGCTAAAGCGAGCCGCGAAATCCAGCAGCACGTTGAGAATGTCGGCTTGCGAGGTAACGTCCTGCAGCGCCGCCAGGGCAGCTTCCAGCACCGCCGACGCGGCGCCGCCCTCACCCGTGCCCGCGGCCGGCAGCTCGGCTATGACCCGCCGCACCATCTCCTGGCGGATCTCCGGCAGGTGGCGCGACAGCACCTCGGATACCACCCGCTCCGCAATGAATTCGATCTGTTTGGAATCCTGCATGAAAAGTGAAACGCGGCGCTCCCTGTGTCGTTCGGCAGCTCTGTAGCGATTATAGAGCCAAATCCATCTTCGCCCAACCGGGGGCACCAAGGCGCTAAACGGATGGGAAGTGGACTTCGGTTTTCAATTTGAGCACAGGGGGCGTGGCCCACATCTGCTTTTTTCGAGGCGACGGTGCCCCACATCTGCCCGACTTTGGCAGATGTGGGTATTTCCGCCGACGAGTGATACTCTCTCCGGAATGCCTTACGGGCTGAAGCGCTACCAAAAATCAAAGCAGTGTCACTTCGTGACATTTAGTTGCTATCGACGGCTGCCGCGTTTGCGAGACGGGCGGCTTTGCGACCTGTTTCTCAAATGTCTCGAGCGAGTGCGGCGCACCTATCGTTTTCGGGTGTACGGATATGTCGTCATGCCCGAGCACGTGCACTTGCTGGTATCCGAACTTGAGGCGCTTTCCGCGGCGTCCGAGCCGAGGGCCGAAAATCCCGGGCGAGGCGAGGGGTATCGCGAGGTGCTGGCGAAGGCTATCCAATCCCTGAAGATCTCGGTCGCGCGCCTGGCCTGGAGCTATGGGACGGAACGCGGCGCGCCTTTTTGGCAGAAACGCTACTACGACCACAACGTACGCAATTACGAAAGCTTCGTCGGGAAGCTGCGCTACATTCATCGCAATCCCGTGAAGCGCGGGCTCGTGGAAAAACCCGAGGACTGGAAGTGGAGCAGTTTCCGGCACTACGCTACGGGCGAGATCGGGCCAGTGGAGATCGAGTCACAATGGACCGCTGACCGGCGGAGTGGAAGAACCCCGAAACTGCTGCGGATTCCCGCGAGGTGAATCGCAAAGACCCACATCTGCCAAAGTCGGGCAGATGTGGGGCACCCTCGGGAACAAATCCCAGATGTGGGCCACCAGCCCTGCTTTGCGTCTGGTTTCCGCTATAAGCTCGGCTGGCAAGATGCTGTCGCCGAATGTCTCAATCAAGCGGCTAATCAGCTTGTCCTGCTGGACAAGGTGGTATGCCAAGAATGTTTCAGCCTCCCGCGGATGTTCGTGCAAGTAGCGCAGCGTGACAGAATATTCGTACATGCTGCGCACCAGTTTAGACGCAGCAACGCCGTAGCCGTGATAACAGACAAGCGTGATCTCCATGAAGTCTTCAAGCACCATTCTCCCAAAGAAGTAGACAAGCTTATCCGCTGAGCCTTCCATTACCTGCACTCTCGTGAATGCGATGTTCATAGCGTGCACAAGATTCTCCATGATTTCGTTCCAGAGGGGATGCCGCTGCTCGAACTTACGACATTCATCTGGGAAGCCATAGAACGTGAATTGGTCTGCCATGTGCAGATTGTCTCACCCTGGCGGGTGGCCGACACAAACCCCGGTTCTCACGCTGGCTGCCCCAGGCAAGCGACAGCGGCACATCCACAGCTTGCCGGGCCCGCCGGCGACGCCAGAGATTTTTCCATTGACACAGCGCTGGATGTATGATATTTTGTGTTTCACTTATATAGCTTCCTGATAATCATGCAGCGTGGCCCGCTAAGTCCTTTGCCCGACAGACTTTGCGTGTAAGTCCTTTAAATGATGAGACCCTCGTAAATCCGATCATCTAAAGGACTTAAAGTCCTTATTTCATGGGATTTTACGGGCACCATTTTTGGAAGTTATTGAATCGCAGGGACTTGCGATCCGGTCCATAGGGAGGGGGTACCCCATCTGGTCCCATCATGAGGGTGGAGCAGGGGCTTCACCTGCATAGAGCGCCCTGGTTGAGTGCAGGCCTGAAGGTTGCTCCACCCGCTCCGGCAGCCTGAATGACAGGTTGACGAAAGCCGGGCGCCGCCCGTCCAAGAGGCAGCGGCTTACGTACTTCAAGGGGGCGAGGCAGCGCGGACTCGCCGAGCGCCCGGGAACCAGCTACAATAGACGATTCGATTGCACGAAATTGTGCATCCGGGGACCATGGCTATCATCGAAACAAAGGCAAGGGACGCAGCAGCGACGGACGAGCTGGCGCTGGTACAGGCCGCCAAAGGCGGCGATGTAGCGGCGTTCGAACAACTGGTCAAGCGGTACGACCGGAACATCTTCCGCATCGCGCAGCACATCACGCAAAACCGCGAGGATGCGGAAGACGTGGTTCAGGATGCGTTCCTGAAGGCGTACGGAAACCTGGAGCAGTTCCAGGGGAACTCGAAGTTTTACACCTGGCTGGTCCGGATCGCGGTGAACGAGTCGCTGATGAAGTTGCGGCGGCGGCGCTCGGACCGCACGGTGTCGCTGGACGAGGATATCCAGACGGAAGAGGACACCATGCCGCGCGAAGTCGCGGACTGGTCGCCGAAT
>DATNHL010000095.1:0-3738 GCA_035604995.1 Occallatibacter sp.
TCGGGGCCAATGTAATGGGTTCATTGGGGCCAGCCATCGGTTGGCCCGTTTTCTTGTCTACCACGGTGCTCGTCGCAAATAGCTGGGGTTTCTTCAGCGGTGAATGGAAGGGGATCCACGGCAGCCCGTTGCACCTCCAAGCGGCGGGGCTAGCGATCCTGGTTGCGGCTATGTTCACATTAGGCTTTGCGAGCAGGTATTAATCCGTTTCGGACTGAAGAGGGCTAGTTCCCAGGGCAGGGATCCCGCCGCGACCCTGATGAGAGCGGCCAGCGGCGGCGGAGCCAGGAAGGACGCTTTTTTCGCTCTGTGGTGTCCGGTGGTAGCAGTTCCCCGTCCATGTCCAAACTGCGTGCTTGCCTGGGCGGCTTGTTGTATCGTGCCGCGCTGTCTCCGAGCGGTACGCCCCGAACGGCAAGGAGGCCCGCGATGAAACCCAGCAAGCGACTTCGCTGGTGGATTGTCTGGACGCTATTCGGCTCGACGTTCATCAACTTCATTAACCGGCAGACGTTTTCCGTGCTCGCGCCCGTCATCACGCACGAACTGCACCTCACCCACTCCGACCTCTCCAAGATCTTTTCCGCCTTTCAGGTTTCTTACGCGGTCATGTGGCTTATCGGCGGCGTGCTCCTTGACATTGTCGGAACCCGCCTGGGGCTGGCGCTGGCCGTGATCTGGTGGTCGATTGTGAGCATGTTCACCGGCTTCGCGAATTCGGTCTTCTCGCTCAGTGCCTTCCGGTTTCTGCTGGGCATCGGGGAAGGCTGCAACTGGCCTGGCGCCAGCAAGACCGTCGCGGAATGGTTTCCTGCCAAGGAGCGCGGCGTGGCCGTGGCGATCTTCGACAGCGGCTCAAGCGTGGGAGCCGCGGTCGCAGCTATTGCCGTACCGTGGGTCGCCATCCTGCTGGGTTGGCGTTACGCCTTCGTGCTCTCTGGGATACTGGGCCTGCTCTGGCTGGCGGTGTGGCTTTACTACTATCATCCCCTCGAGCGGCATCCCCGCGTGACGCCGGAGGAGCGCGCGCTCATCGCCGCCGGCCGCGATGCGGCGGCGGCTTCCGCCCAGCGCGGAGTGGGACGCTGGCTGGTGCTGCTCAAGCAGTCCAATGTGTGGGGCGTCGTCCTCGGCCGGTCCGTCGCCGATCCTATCTGGTGGTTTTACGTTTTCTGGCTCCCGCAATACCTGAGTGACGCGCGCGGATTCAGCTTGAAACAGATTGCCGCGTTCGCCTGGGTGCCGTTCGTGGCCGCCGACATCGGCAACTTCACAGGAGGATTCGCCTCCAGCTTTCTGATCAAGCGCGGGATGCCGGTGGTGCGAGCCCGCAAGTGGGTCTGCGTGTTAAGTTCCCTGCCCATCCTGGCGGGGATCCCTGCAGCGACGACTCACAACGCTTATTGGGCGTTAGCCCTTATCAGCTTTTCCGTGTGGGGCTTCACGGCGTGGGTCACCATGGGTTTGACGTTTCCTGCCGACCTCTTCCCTCAGGATGTCGTGGCGTCCGTGACGGGGTTAAGCGGGCTTGGTGCAGGACTCGCAGGCGCGGCGTTCACACTGGCCGTAGGCTGGACCGTGGATAATTATTCTTACTTCCCAGCCTTCGTCGCGGCGGCCACCCTGCCACTTCTGGCAACCGTCATCGTCCTGCTCCTCATCCATCCCGCGAAGCAAACCGGGCCAGGGGCCGCACATTAGGGCAACGCCCGGAGCCTATCTGTCGCAAGGTTGGGCGTGCCCAGGGATCCTGATTCTTTGCGGAACACGTCGCATGCGAGCCAGCTCAAAACACACAAACGTAAGCTGCTCTATAAGGAGACATATCGCCACCTGTGCCGCCTTTCGTTGTCTTGTTGTTGATGGAGCGCGACTCGATTTCTTGGGCATCGGCGAGGGAAAGGGCGCAGGGTAGTGGTAGCTGAGCTCGCTACCAAGCTCAAGGGTCTCCTTCGCAGAAAAAGTGAGAGAATGAAGGAACGAACCGATCAAGTTGTTTAGAATCAACAAAGGGGTTCTAGAGAGGCAAGTTGAGTTCCGCTGTCTGTCGAAAGTGATACATGACGCACGGGTTCGATACTGTCGCGGCGAAGTGAAGAGTTCCGCTGTAGCAAAGTAGAAAGTTCCGGTCTAGGCAGGCCACGCTGGAGGGATGAGCCAACCGGAGCTGTTGGAAATGAGCCAGAGAGAACGGGATCGTCTGAAGGTTCTGCATGAAGTACAGAAGGGGCAGTTGCGTCAGAAGTAAGCGGCGGCGCAACTAGTACTTAGTTGCTTAAGTAAGCGTATTTATGTTTAGGCTCAACCGACCGCACCTCGCGCTTGGTCCACTCAAACGGGAGGGCCAGCGGGTTGTAGACGGCAATGAACGCATCAATGGCCTCCCGGAGCTGGCGAACGCTGGTGAAACTGGCCCCGCGCAGGGCCTGTCGGGCCAGCAGGCTGAACCAAACTTCTACCTGGTTGAGCCAAGAGGCGTGCGTGGGAGTAAAGTGCAGATGCACGTCCGGATGTCGCCGCAGCCAGCGGTCCTGTTTGGGTTTATGCGTATTAAGATTGTCCACAATCACATGCAAGGGGCGCTGGGGATAGGCCGCCACCACTTCATTCATGAAGGCCAGAAAATCCCGGCGCCGACGGCGGTGGAAATGTCCTGCCTTCACCTGCCCACTGGCCACTTCCAAGGCGGTGAAGAGGGTGGAAGTACCATGCCGTTTATACTCGTGACTAAAGCCGGTGAGCGCTTTGCCGTCCGGCAGTCGCAGCCAGCCCTGCGCGCGCTCCAGCGCTTGAATATGCGGCTTCTCATCGACGCTCAAAACCACCGCGTTTTCCGGCGGATGCAAGTACAGCCCCACGATATCGGCCGCCTTGCGCGCAAACTCCGGGTCGGTGGAAATGCACCAGGAACGCCGGCGCTGCAAGCTGATGTCGTGCCGCCGCAGGGTGGCCCAGACCCAGTCCGCCGACAACCCCAAAGTCTTCGCCAGCAGACGACCATTCCAGGCTCCATAACCCCTCGGTGGGGGACTGTCCAGTTCTGCCAGCAGACGTTTTTCCGCGTCCGCCCCGTACTTGACCGGCTGGCCAGGACGCAGGGCGTCCGACAATCCTGCGCAACGCGCTTGGGCAAATCGTCGGCGCCACTTACTCACTCGCGCCAAGCGGCATCCCAACTGATCCCCGATGGCGTCGTTGCGCATCCCCTGAGCGGCCAAAAGGACGATTTGGGCGCGCTCCGCCAGCGATCGCGGGGTCTGATGCCCTCGGTTCCAACGTTCCAGTTGTACGCGTTCAATATCGTTCAAGGTAATTTCGGCGGCTTTTCGGCTCATGCCGAAAAGCATACAATAAGTTCGCTTATTAATTCAAGTAAGTACTAGGGCTGACGGATCGTTAGGTGCGAAAGCTGCTGGGGCGGGTGCGGGCGGAGGATGACCGCGGGGTGGTGCATCGGTCGCGGGGCCGGCCTTCGAAGCCGAAGTTGCCGGAGGCGTGGCGGGCGCGGGCGGTGGCCCGGGTGCAAGAGTCCTACCGGGACTTTGGCCCGCCGCTGGCCCAGGAGTACCTGGCGACGCACGACGGGATCCCGGCCAGCAAGGAGACGCTGCGGCAGTGGTTGATGGCAGCGGGTGTATGGAAGGCGCGGCGGCGAGTGAAAGAGGTCCACACCTGGCGGCCGCGGCGGGAATGCCGGGGGGAGTTGGTGCAGCGTATCGCGCCATCTAAAATGTAACC
>DATNHL010000096.1:0-15105 GCA_035604995.1 Occallatibacter sp.
GGCCTGCCACTCCCCGAGCAAGCGGGCGAACATCTGCTCGCCGTCTGGGGTGATGCGGTAAAACCGCTTGTTGCGCTTTTCTTCCTCGCGCCATTCGCTGGCCAGCAGCCCCTGGGCTTCCAGGCGGCGGAGCAGCGGATAGAGCGTGCTCTCGTCGATGACCAGGCCCTGGTCGGCGAGAGCCTTGCGGAGGGTGTAGCCGTAGCGTTCCTGGCGAAGCTGGGCGAGGACTGCCAGGGAGAGGCAGCCTCGGCGGAGTTCGAGGCGGAGGTTTTCGAAGAGGTTTTCGGCGAGGGTCATGCTGTACCTCCTACACTGTACTTCACATACTGTATTACACACAGTGTGTGGTGTCAAGTATGAATTTGAAGTTTTTTCTCTCCGGCTGTGGCCGGTGCTTGACATGCAACAAAACTGTTGCCTATTCTGAGGAGTATGGGCGGCGATCAGGACAAGGTCTTCAAGGCGCTGGCCGCACCGGAACGGCGGGTGTTGCTGGACCGCCTGAGGGCCAACAACGGGCAGACGCTGGGCCAGCTTTGTCAGGACATGGAGATGACACGCCAGGCAGTGACGCGCCACCTGAAACTGCTGGAAGAGGCCAACCTGGTGGCGACCATCCGGCGGGGCCGGGAGAAACTGCACTACCTGAACCCCATGCCTATCCATGAAATTGCCGAGCGCTGGATCAGCAAATATGAGCGTGGACGGCTTCGTGTTTTGGCTGAACTCAAAGCTAAACTGGAGGAAAAGACCGATGGCTGAATCGCAATTTCTGTACGTGGCCTTTATCCGCACCACGCCGGAAAAGCTCTGGCAGGCGCTGATCGACCCCGAATTCACGCGGCGCTACTGGTTCGCCACCGCGCAGGAGTCGGAGTGGCGGGCGGGGTCGGCGTGGTGCATCAGGTTTGCCGACGGCCGCGTGGCCGACAGCGGCGAGGTGGTGGAGATTGAACCCGCGCGGCGCCTGGTTCTCAAATGGCGGCATGAGATTCAGCCTGAGCTCACCGCGGAAGGATACTCGCGGATGACCTTCGAACTTGCTCAGCAGGGCGAGATGGTGAAGCTGACCGTGCTGCACGAGATGGACGTCAAGGACTCGAAGTTCATCGGGGCCGTGTCGGGCGGATGGCCGATCATCCTTTCGAGCCTGAAGAGTCTGCTGGAGACCGGCGAGCCTCTGGCAGGGACGGGCCAATCTCCCAAGGGGATGTGAGCGGCGTTTCGCTGCGCGGGGGGGGGTGGACCTCAGCGGGAGCAGCGAACCACGATCTGCGTGCCGGCGGCGACCATGGTGCCGGCGGCGGGCGCCTGTTCGCGCACGGTGCCGCTGCCGGCAATCTGGACTTCAAGGCCGGCAGCGGAGGCCTGCTCGATGACCTTGCGCATGGGCAGACCCAGCAGGGAGGGAACCTTGAGCTTGCGCGCGTCGCTGACCATGACCTCTTTGGCCAAGGGCTGCGCAGTGCCCTGCGGCGGAGCTGCCGGAGCCGCAGGGGTGTCGGTCTGACCGCCTCCGGCCTTGTCGCCCGCCCCGGCTGCCGCAGTCCTTTGCGCGGCCGTAGCTGACTGCGCGCTCACAGATTGCGAAGCTGTTGCCGGCGCGCTTGCCGGAGTTGGATCCGCGCGGAGCGGATCGTCGCTGGGCAAATCGTTGATGGCCGCGAACATGACGTTGATGTCTTCGCCCTGCCCATGCGCATCATCTTCCGCAATGGCTGGCTCGGGCATCTGCTTGACGCGCGGCGCGTGCAGCTCAATGTCGTGCGGCACGCCCAGATACTCAAGCACCTGCTGCGCGACATCGGTGAATACAGGAGCGGAGACAGCGGCGCCGTAGTACGACCCGCCCCTGGGATTGTCGATGACTACGGCCAC
This sequence comes from Occallatibacter sp., assembly GCA_035604995.1. Lineage (GTDB taxonomy): Bacteria > Acidobacteriota > Terriglobia > Terriglobales > Acidobacteriaceae > Telmatobacter. Next base: position 1,882 of record DATNHL010000096.1, read on the forward strand.
GGAGATGACCGGATCGTTGACCGGCGCAATGCCTGCAAAGGAGGCGATGTGCATGGTCTTCGAGTAGGTGCGCGTGACCGGATCGATCTTCTGCGCGGTGCCGGTTTTGCCGCCGGAGGAATAGCCGTTCAACTGCGCGCCCCGGCCTGTGCCGTAGAGCACCACGCCCTCCATCATCTTGCGCATCTGGGCGGCGGTCATCTCGGAGAGTACGCGATGCGCGCCGGGCGGCAGCGGGTTGGGCAGATCGCCGCCCGGCTTGAAGGGCGAAGGCACCTGCGGTGCGGCAGACTTCTGGGCATTTGTCCCCACCTGGCCCGGCATGAGCACGTGGGGCGGCAGGTAGGTCCCTCCGTTGGCAATGGTGGAAACCATGGAGACCAGTTGCAGCGGGGTTACGCCGACCTCCTGGCCGATGGCGATGGACGCATACGATGTTGTGCCCCAGCGCTTGACAGGCTGCAACAGCCCGCGGGTCTCGCCAGGCAATTCCAAGCCGGTACGCGCGCCAAAACCAAAGCTGCGAATGAATTCGTAGAACTTGTCCTGTCCGACTTTCTGCGCCAACTTTACGGCGGCTACGTCGCTGGAGTGCTCGAGCGCTTCGTGCACCGTGATCACGCCGTAGTGGTCCGATTTGTCGTCGTGAATAATGCGGCCGGGAAGAGACATTTGCCCGCCCTGGCAGTCGATCTTGTCGTCCGGCGTGGTGACGTGCTGCTCCAGCGCGGCCGAATAGGTGACCAGCTTGAACACCGAGCCGGGCTCATAGACGTCGCTGACGGCGTGGTTCTTGAGCAGGGCCGGCGTGGTCTTGCGGGCCATGTTGGGATTGAAGGTGGGGCGGATGGCGAGAGCCAGGATCTGGCCAGTGTGCACGTCCTGCACCACCACCGTGCCGTTAGCGGCCTGGGTGCGCTCCATGGCCTTGTCGAGCGCGCGCTCGGCCAGAAACTGGATGTTCTCGTCGATGGTGAGGACCAGGTTCTGGCCAGGTTCCGGCTCGTGTTCGCTGGATCCAAGGACCTTGCGCCGCGCATCCATGGCTGTGTACATGCGGCCGGGTACGCCGTGCAGTTGCGGCTCGTAGCGCTGCTCCAGGCCACCCAGGCCGTTGTCGTCAGTGCCCACATAGCCGAGCACCTGCGCGGCAATTTCGTTGTCGGGATAGTAGCGCTGAAATTCCTTCTGCGAGTAGACGCCCTTGATGTTCAGCGCGCGCACGCGATCGGGAACCTCAGGCGTGACGCGGCGCGCAACCCAGGCAAAGCTGTGCCCGTTGGCCAGGCGCTCGGCAATCTGCGCCTCGCTGGTCAGCGCATCGTCGGGGTCGGTGTGCACCACCGCGGCCAGTTCATGCGCAGTGGTCTGCACCCAGGCCGCCTTCTGCTGGTCGTCAACTTCGCTGGGCACGGCATAGAACGAGTCCGCAAGCACGGTCATGGCCAGTTCGTGCAGGTTGCGGTCATAGAGCACGCCGCGGCGCGGAGCTACCTCAAAGGTGCGCAACTGCTGCTTCTCGGCGCGCTCAACGAACTCCTGGTGGCGCACGATCTGCAGCCAGAAGAGCCTTCCGCCAATGGCTACCGCCCAAAACAGAAAGAAGAGGCAGATCAGCCAGAAGCGAACCCGCTTGAGAGGGATGACGCGTGCCGCGGTGTTGCGGTTCCGGCCGGCTCGAACAGGTAACTGCATCGGGTATTGCTCCGCGGACCTTGACAGCTCCTAGCTGCTAGCTTCTCACTGCATTCAGCCGGCTAATCACCTTTTGCTTCTTACTTAGAAGGCTGCCGTTCTTCGCCAAGAGCCTTGTCACCGGCACTCCGAAGCTAGTAGCTTGAAGCTAGAAGCTAGAAGCTAACAGCTGTTCTTCCTACTGCACCGGCGCTGCCGGAGGAGTTACCTGGGCAAGCACGGGACCTGTTGCATCGGGACGGGCGTTGGGATGGATTACCTGGCCCGGCGCCGGCTCGGCAAGGCCCAGCTGACGGGCCATCGAGTCGATGCGGCCCGGCTGTGTAAGCTGTGCCTCGGCCAGACGCAACTGGCGATTCTCTTCCCGCAACTGCTCCACGGCCTGCTTCTCCGCCTCCACGCGGTAGCCGCCTTCAATGGCATAGAAATGCTGCAATCCGTAAACCATGACCAGGGAGAAAAGGACTGAAATGGCGGCGCAGAAAACGCGCATCTCGCGCACCCGCACCGGGTCCGGCGCCTTGACCAGCCTCGAATTGTCGAAGTGGCGAACGAAGTGGAACTCCGGCGTGCGCACTCCGCGGCGGCGCAGCGGCTGCAATGCCAGCAACTCGGCATTGCGCTCGCGAATCCGCTGCGCAAGGCTGAGGCCCGGTTCAAGATACGTTGTCGCAATTGCCGCCATGATTGATCCTCCCGAGCTTTAGCTATCAGCTTCCAGCTGCTAGCTCCGTTTCGCTGTCAGCTCGCTTCTTTCAATTCCCCCTAGAACTCGATCCCAAGTCCAAGACCTTTCGTGCCCGCGCTTCAACGGTAGTAACTAGAAGCTAGTGGCTTTCCTTTCCGCCGCTCTCAGCTTGGCGCTGCGCGAGCGCGGGTTGCGCTCCATTTCTTCTTCGCCGGCGGTGACCGGCTTCCTCGTCAAAATCTCCCAGATTCCCTTCTGCGCGCCCTCCCGCAGACTGTCTTTTGCAATTCGATCTTCCAGTGAGTGGAAGCTGATGACCACCAGCCTTGCCGAGGGCTTAAGCAACATGGGTGCGGCCTCGAACAATGCCTTGATCTCGTCCAACTCGCGGTTGACGAAGATACGGAGAGCCTGAAACGTGCGGGTCGCCGGATGAATGCGCTCTTGTTTCATTGTCGGGACGGCTGAAGTTACAAGCCGGGCTAACTGGTCCGTGGTTGCAACCGGCCGTCCCCGAACAATGGCTCTGGCGATTCTCCGCGACCTCCTTTCCTCTCCGTACTCGTAAATGAGGTCGGCAAGCTCACGCTCGTTCGCCTCATTCACCACCTGTGCGGCCGTTGGTCCCCGGCGCGTATCCATGCGCATATCTAAGGGACCTGCGGCCTGAAAACTAAACCCTCTGTGCGCCTCATCGAACTGCAGGCTGCTTACTCCAAAATCTGCCAGTAACCCATCCACTGAAGCCGGCTGCACATAACTTGTAATGGTGCTGAACGCCTCGTTGATCAGAGTTACTTTCGGCGCCTGACTGCCTAACTCATTACTAACTCGCGCCAGCCTTGCCCTGGCTAACTCCAGCGCCTCGGGGTCCCGGTCGAAAGCGATGAGATGACCCTCAGCTCCCAGCCGCCGTAAAATCCCTTCGGCGTGACCCGCCAACCCCAGCGTGCAGTCAACATAGGCGCCGCCCGCGCGCACATTGAGAAATTCGATCGCTTCCTGAAAAAGAACTGGGACATGCCGCTGATTCGCTATCGTCATGTCCTCCCCCTGAGGGGTGTGTCAACCCGTGCCGCCTACAATCCAAATTCGGCCAATGCATCCATGTGTTGCGCGATCATCTGCTTGTCTTGCACTTTTTCCCGCAGACGGCTTACAACCGTCACCCGCAAAAGATTTCCTTCTCCGGTAACACTCACGTCCTCGTTCACCATTCCGGCGTTCCGCAGCTCCTCTGGAAGCAGCAGGCGCCCCTGCGGATCCATATCCGCCTTTGCGCCGTACAGGCTGTACCTGGCCAACAGGTCTTTCCGCGCCTGGTGGCTGGGGGGCATTTTGAGAACCTTGGCCCAATGCTGCTGCCATTCCGGCATGGGATAAATTTCTGCGTCCAGACCTTCCCGGCTGGTGATATAAAACTCGTTGAAGTCATTGCCGTACTTGCGCTCAATGAATGCCTTGAACTCAGCAGGCATTTTCAGGCGGCCTCGCTCGTCCAATTTGGCGCGCGGGTTGCCGCAAAACCCAACCTGCAAATCGTCCCAGGTTTCCAGACCCCTGCCGGCTGCCGAATTGGAGGCGTCAGGTTCACCGGTTGCTCGAGGTTCTGGATTCTCGGTCACTTTTTGCTCTCACTTGGGGCGCTTCCCTTTCAGGTGCTCCCAAATTTACCTTTTTGGGCCCATTTGCTCCCAACAGGACCCATTATGCGGCAAGAAGAGCCTGTGCGCATGTGGAAAATGCACGCCTTTTTCAAGAGTTTTGCGGGGGAGGAAGCGGGGGGATGTCTCAAGATGGTCTACACACAAGTAATTGAGAAGGACTCGAAGGGGACCACTACTAATAGTGCATGTTGACTCTCTTGGTTCCTCATTTAGAGATTTCGCGGGCAGTGAGCTTGCGAAACTCATCGGCTTGATATAAAGCGAACAAAAAGCGAAATGCGTCGGTTAGGCCTTCCGCGCCGCTCCTCCCCGGCCCTGCTTGCCCCGCTCCACAATCACCTTGAGCAGGTATAAGAAGACCAGGAGATTCACCACCAGCAGGCCGGATCGCATCAGCGTGACGCGGCGAAAAACCTCCAGGATCTCCCAGGGCAGGAACGAAGCCGTGATACCGAGCGTGAGGTACTCGGCCCAGGCTTTTTCGAGATAGAGCCCGATGCCTTCCACCATACCGAGGGCGGCATAGGAGAACAAGGCCAGGCTGATGCGGCGAAGCAGCCGGTCATTCACAATGGAGGCCCGGTCGAGGATGAAGTCGACAAAGCGCGACTCGGGGCCGAATCGCAGGTGGTGGGCCAGCCTGCCGAGCAGGTCGCCGATGTCCTTGTGCAGCAGGCGGCGCGCGCCAACGCCAATTGCGATGAAAAGCAGCGCCTGGGCCAGCTTGAAGACCGCAATGAGCACCAGCCACTGGTTGTGGTGGCGCTTGCGGGTGGAGATTTTGGACCGGGACTTGATGGTTTCCTCTGCCATGCAGGGCCCAATTGCCAGTGGGCTCCTATCGATACGTTAAACGATGGCGGCGGGTTCTCCCAATTGCGGGCCCTCGAGCTTGCCGCGCTGCCATCATCTGCTGAGCGATGGGCGGAGTTATTTCCTGCTGTTCAGCAGCGCGTCGCGGTCGATTACATTGCCGTCGACGATGAGGCCGGAGATGTGGCGCGCGTTCCAGATGTTTGCCGTCGGATCGCCGTCCAGGATCACGATATCGGCGCGGCGGCCCGGGGCAATCTGGCCCAGCTCATTCCAGCCGAACTGGAGGGCATAGTTGTTGGTGGCCGCGGCCAGCGCCTCGCGGGGCGAGAGGCCGAGGCGAACCAGCAACTCGAGTTCGGTGTGCAGGGAGATGCCGGGCATGGAGCCGAAGACCGGCGCACCGCTGGCGGCCAGGTAACGCGGATAGGCGGAATAGATGGTTTCGTTGATGCGCCATAGACGCATTGCGGATTGATCGGCCTTCTTGCGCTGACCCTCTTCGAGGTAGCGTTGGCCGACGGCGGGCAGGTGGCGCGTCCAGGGAGCCAGCGGGTAGTTGAGCTCGCCGCTGGCGCGGTCGGGAGGATCAAACATGTGGGCTGGGTCAAGCAGCGCGGCGGCCGGCTCCTTCCACAGGTTGCGGTGGTCAGGCAAGCGGAGATAGAAGAGGCTGAGGGTGGGCATCAGCGCGGCGTGGTGCGCGGCCAGGAATTTTGCGTAGACGCGCAGATGCAGGTCGGTGGGCGGAAGGCGCTCGGAGTAATCGTAGGCGGTGTTGGCGGGCGGGCCTTGCGGATCATCGACGAGCGGACGCTGCAGTTCATCGGGAACAACACCCAGTTCGTAGCGGCTCATGTGCAGCAGCACATCGACACCCGCCTCGATGCCAACCTTGTAGGGAGTGGAAACGAATTCGCCGTAGGTGACGAGGCCCATCTGGTGAGCGCGGGCGATGATCCACTGCGTGTTGGCCGCGGTCAGGTCATGGCCCAGCCACAACACGCGCGTTCCCAGTTTGGCAGTATCGGCGAGTTGGCGGGCGGTGTCGTCGGGGCTCAGCTCCGCGGGGTGGGCGCCTTCTTTCAGCTTTGCGGCCCACTCCGGACGCTTGGCCAGCAGGCTCCAGTCGTCGGTCGATCCGATTGAGTCGAGCAGATAAAGGTGAGGGCCGGGATTGGCGGCAAAGTCGACGAAGCCACGGCGGTCGTCGCTGGAGGCCACGACCGTGGTGACGCCCATGTAGAGATTGGCGCTTGCCTGACCCTGCGAGTTCATGCCGGCAAAGCCGTCGACCAGACCCGGGATAAGGTACTTGCCGGTGCAGTCGATGACCTGCGCGCCCTTGGGGATGGTGACGGCGTAGCGCGAGCCGACCTCGCTGACGCGGCCGTCGCGGACGATCACGACGGCGTCCTGCAGGTCTTTGGCGGAGCGGCCCCACTCGGTGACGTCGACCACGGTTCCGCCGGCGAGAACCAGCGGAGCAGGGGCTGCGGCCGGGGCCTTCGGAAGTGCGGGAGTTGGAGCCTGCGGCCAGGCCAGCACTCCGGCCAGAGCCACTCCCAACAACCCCATCGCAAGGTCCCGAATCATTCGCATAGAGGAATTGTTCTTTTGAGAATTGTCGCACAGAGGGTTGGGCCGGGGCATCGCTGGGGCCCGCCCGAGCAGAAGCGCAACCGCGCTGAAGCCGATATGCTCAGGCACGCTTCAGAGAACCTCTGGGCAAGTTCTTCTTCTTGATTTCGCATTCCCTCAGGGGCTAAAGCCCACGCTCATTTTGGGACGTTTTCGGCACGACTGAAGTCGTGCCCTGACACTTCTTGCAGCTCCGAATGAGTCTGTCCGTAGCCTTCAATGCGCGCACCCAGCAAAACTTCGCTTTGTGCCGAAGCTTGTTAGCTGGCCACCAGCGTGGCGCGGCGGCGCGGCGCGATGAGCGGCAGCACCTGGGCCTGCGCGGCTTCGACGGTGAGGCCGTATTTGGCGCGCAGATCGTCGATCTTGCCGTGCTCAATGAACTGGTCGGGCCAGCCGATGCGGACCACGGGAACCTTGCTGCCCATCTCCTCCAGAGCCTCAATGACTGCGGCGCCAAAGCCGCCCATCTTTACGTGATCTTCAAAGGTGACAAAGGCGGCCACGCGGCGCGCGTAGGTCTCGAGCAGGGCGCGGTCGAGGGGCTTGACGAAGCGGGGATTGATGACCGCGGCGGAGTAGCCGTCGCGGTCCAGGCGCGCGCCCAGCTCGCGGGCCAGGGCGATCATGGGGCCAAGGCCGAGAATGGCCACGTCGGAGCCATCTTCGAGCACTTCGGCCTTGCCCACGGGCAGCACCTGCGCCTCGGGCTTGCGAGTGACGCCTGCCACCACGCCGCGGGGATAGCGAATAGCGCTGGGGCCGGGAAGCTGGAGGGCGGTCTTCATCATGTCTGCCAGTTCGTCTTCGTCCTTCGGCGCCATCAGCACCATCTCCGGAATGCCGCGCAGGTAGCTGATGTCGAAGAGGCCATGATGGGTGGGGCCGTCGTCGCCGGAGAGGCCGGCGCGGTCCATGCAGAAGACGACGGGGAGCTTCTGCAGGCAGACGTCGTGGACGATGGGGTCGAAGGCGCGCTGCAGGAAGGTGGAATAGATGGCGCAGACCGGGCGATAGCCGCGCGTGGCCATGCCGGCGGCGAAGACCACCGCATGCTCCTCGGCGATGCCCACATCGAAGTAGCGCTTCGGGTGATGGGGCCGGAAGAGGTCGAGGCCGGTGCCGTTGGGCATGGCCGCGGTGATGGCCACAATGCGCTCGTCCTGGTTGGCCAGTTCCACCAGCGTGTTGGCGAAGACCTCGGCGTAGGTGGGCAGGCCGGCGGCTTTGGTGTTGCCGGTATCTGGATCGTAGGGACCGAGGCCGTGGAATTTCTTCTGCCCGTCGAGGGCCGGCTGGTAGCCCCGGCCTTTCTGCGTGAGCACGTGCAGCAGCACGGGGTGGTCGGCAGCCTTGAGGAACTTGAACGTGTCCACGAGCAGGGGCAGGTTGTGGCCGTCGATGGGGCCGAAATACTCGAGGCCGAACTCCTCGAAGAGAATGGAGGGCCAGAGCATGCTCTTGGCCGCCTCTTCAGCGCGGCGGGCCAGCGTGACGGCGGTCTTGCCACCGATCTTCTGTACGATGCGCTTGGCCGACTCGTGCAGATTCTGGTAGTGCTCGTTGGTGACGATCTTGTGGAAGTAGCGGGCGATGGCGCCGACGTTGCGGTCGATGGACCACTCGTTGTCGTTGAGCACGATGATCAGGCGCTTGGTCTGCTCGCCGATGTTGTTGAGCGCTTCGAAAGAGATGCCGTTGGTAAAGGCCGCATCGCCGGCGACGGCAATGACGTGCTCCTTGCCGCCGGAAAGGTCGCGGGCCACCGCCATGCCCAGGGCTGCGGAGAGCGCGGTACCTGCGTGACCGGCGCCGAAGCAATCGTGCTCGCTCTCGGTGCGGAGCATGAAGCCGTTGAGGCCGCCGGGCTGGCGGATGGTCGAAAAGCGGTCAAGCCGGCCGGTGAGAATCTTGTGGATGTACGCCTGGTGGCTGACGTCGAAGAGCAGCTTGTCTTCGGGAGTGTTGAAGACCGTGTGAAGAGCGAGCGTCAGCTCCACCACGCCCAGGTTCGGGCCCAGGTGGCCGCCGGTCTTGGCCAGGGTCTGGATCAGAAATGCGCGGATCTCCTCCGCCAGTTCCGCCATCTGCGCAAAATTCAGTTGCTTCAGGTCGGCAGGCGAGTGGATGGTCTCCAGCAATGGTCCCATGGTCTTCCTTCCCCCGGAGGCGGGCCGGGGCCCCAACAAAAAAGCCCCCGGTGACAACGGGGCTGCCAACGACCTCTCAATTCAGCACGATACACCCAAATTGGGGCCGGGGACTATCCCTTTTGCTCAGCCACCTGACCCTGCGAGGCGCGGATCCAAAGAAATCCCTTCAAGTATACCAACCCCGCCCTCGGAGGCTTTGACGCGAGGGAACCTGGGCGGTTTGACACCTGAGGCGAAAAGCCGCCGCGCCGCACGCCCCAAATCCAGCGTTGTAGGATTGCGTTGTAAGGTGCAAGAGGAGGACCGCAACGTGGGCAAGACTGCACAGGTAATTTTGACGGGGTTGCTGGCCATCGGGTTGGGTGCGGCCATGCCGGCCCACGGACAACTGCCGGAACCGGGCAGCACGGGTTCCGGCGCTCCGAACCCGCTGTCGGATACGACTGTGAAGCCGGGCAAGATGGTGCTCTTCGATCTGGAGGCGCGCTTTGCCAAGGACGTGCTGGAGCGCGGCGGCGCAGCCTTTGCCGACTGGTTTGCCGAGGACGGCGTGGCTTTGGGCAACGGCGCTGCTCCGCTGGTGGGCAAGGTGGCCATCGTCAAGTCGGCAAGCTGGTCGCCCAAGGACTACCAGCTGACCTGGACCCCCACCGACGCCACCATGGGGCCGTCCGGCGATATCGGCTATACCTGGGGCCACTTCGAGGGGCACAGCAAGGACGCCAACGGCAACCCGGTGACCACCAGCGGACGGTATATCACCATCTGGCGCAAGCAGCCGGACGGTAACTGGAAGGTGGTGCTGGATGCCGGCAGCAACGAGCCCGTCGCGGCTGGAGACTGCTGCAAAGTGACTCCCGGGCCCTGAGGCTGCGGCTGACGTTTCGCGTGGCTCCAGCTGCTGGCCCGGATTGGCCAAAACTGCATCTGGGGTAATTGGCAACGGTAACTCACAGTGAGCAAAAGCATAGCCCTCGAACGTAACGCTTGAGAGGGAGTTAGGCCTGAGAATCGAATTACTTAGGTCGTATTCCAGAGGAACCAAAGCTCCCCTCTAAGTGGCAGAGTCAACTGCAACCAGATGGCCGATACTGGCGGTAGGCGTAAGTGTGTCTTATGGGCGGAAGCCAGGGTATACATCCCGGAGATCACCTGGCAGTGGCTCTGCGCACGGGATTTGAGATGTTCGACCGCAACCCTGACCCCGCCCTGGATGAGTTGACTGAGCTTTGCGCCGTCCTGAGCAACGCGGAATACGGCTACATCGGCTGGATGGACTTCAACCGGCTGTGGTTCAAATCGCAGTTTGGTTTCAGGGCCGCCGAGCAGCCGCGTTCGTCCACCGCCTGCCAGTGGTTGCTCGAAAACTGTGAACCTCTGCTTATCCACGATGCCGGCCAGGATACGCGCTTCCCACCCACGGGGGTCCCGGTGTCGGGGGCCAACTCGTGCCGCTCCTATGTAGGCGTCCCGCTCATTTCCAGCGCCCAACAGGTGGTCGGCACGCTGGCCGTGCTGGCGCAGGGGCCGGGCTGTTTTAACCAGCAACACATCACGCTGCTTGAGGTCCTGGGCCGCCAGGCGGTGACGCGGCTGGAACTCTACGCCCGCATCCGCGCGCAGGAGCAGGCGGTGCGCGCCCGGCAGCGGACTGAGCGCGCCCTGGCCATCGAACGCTGCTTTGTGGCCGCGACGCTGGACTCGGTGCCTGCCCTGGTGGCCGTCCTCGACACCTCCGGCCGCACCGTGCGGCTGAATCACTCCTGCGTGCAACTGACGGGCCTGAGCTTGGCCGACGCAGTAGGGCGGCTCTTTGTCGACGGGGTTCTGGAGCCGGATGACCGCCCCTGGGCCTCCGCCAAGCTGCGCGACGCAGCCACCGGACAGGTGTCAGGCCCCCACGAAACCGCATGGCGCGTGGCCGGCGGCCAAAGCCGGCGCGTGAGCTGGACGCTGCGCCCGCTGCAAGGCCCCAACGGTGAAATCCAGTATCTGATCGTCAGCGGACAGGACGTGACCAACCAGCGAAGGGTGGAAATGGCCCTGCACTCCAGCGAGGCGCGCTACCGCGAGGTGGTGGAAAATTCGCTGGGCTTTGTCTTCACCTGCTCCCTGGAGGGACAGCTCACCTCGCTCAATGCCTTCACCGCGGAGACGCTCGGCTACCGCGCCGAGGCGCTGACAGGCCGCTTCGTCTCAGAGCTTATGGATGCGAGCGGCCTGGCCATCTTTCAGGATTGCCTGCACACCGTGGAGAAGCAGGACGAGTGGCAGGGCGCGCTGACCCTGCGCCGCAGCGACGGTGTCTTTCGCCGTATCGCCTGCCGTAGCCGCCGCCTGCAATTGCGCGGCGAGCGGCCCTTCATCCTGATGCAGGGTAGCGATGTGACCGAGCAGCACGAAGCCGAGCAGGCGCTGCACGTGGCCACCCGGCAGCGGGAACTGATCCTCGAATCCGTGGCCGACGGCATCTACGGCATCGATCTCGAAGGCAAGCTGACCTTCATCAACCAGGCCGGAGCCCGCGCCCTGGGTTACACCCCCGAGCAGCTGACCGGCCGCGACCTGCATGAGGTCGTCCAGCACAGCCACGCCGACGGCACGCCCTACTCGAAATCCACCGACCCCATCCTGCAGGCCCTGCGCCGGTGCGAGCCGATCCGCATGAGGGACGAGGTTTTCTGGCGCAAGGACGGCTCCGCCTTCCCGGTTGAATACAGCGCCAACCCGCTCATCGAAGAGGGCCGCATCTCCGGCCTGGTGGTGGCGTTCCAGGACGTCTCGGAGCGGCGCAGGCTGGAGCACATGAAGGACGAGTTCATCTCGACGGTGAGCCACGAACTGCGCACGCCCCTCACCTCGCTGCGCGCCTCGCTGGGGCTCATCTCCTCCGGCGCGTTCGACAAGCGCCCCGAGAAGCAGCGGCAGATGGTGGAGATGGCCATCGGCAACTCCGACCGCCTCATTCGCCTGGTCAACGACATTCTGGACTTCGACAAGGTGGAGAAGGGGATTCTTCCGATCGATCGCCAGCCTGTCGAGGCTGTCGATCTGCTGCACCGCGCTGCCGACGTGGCCTACAACGCAGCCAGCCAGGCGCACATCAGTGTCCGCGTGCACGCCCGGTCCGCGCGCGTGCTGGCCGACGAAGAGCGCATTCTGCAGGTACTCAACGAGCTTGTCACCAACGCCATCAAATTCTCACCCCCTGAGACCGCCATCCGCTTGACCGCACAGGCCCGCGCCGAGGAAGCCTACGGGCCCGATGAAGTCTGCTTTACCGTGGAAGATCAGGGCCGCGGCATCTCTGCGGAAAAACTGGATCGCATCTTCGACCGCTTCCAGCAGGGCGACGCCTCCGACTCCCGCGCCCTGGGCGGGACCGGCCTGGGACTGGCCCTTTGCCGCAGCATCGTGGAGCAGCACAACGGCCGCATCTGGGCCGAAAGCACGCCCGGCAAAGGCAGCCGCTTTCAGTTCACGCTTCCGGCGGCGCCGAAGAGCGCTCAGTAATAGCTTGCTCGCCGATGGATTCGACTTTCGATCCGGCCACGCGAACGTCAGTACTTCCCGCAGGCTCTCAGCGCGGCTTCGATCGTCTTCAACGGGAGCAACAGCGAAAGAGGCGCATCGAGCAGAGGGAGCGCGCCATAACCGGCATACCATTGCGCCACTCGGTCATTTTTGGCGTCGATCAGCATGGCAACGCCACCCACCTCCGACGAGGCGCGCAGACAGCGTCTCCCGGCCGCCAGCAGAAGTTGACCGCCAAAGCCTTGCCCTTGAAATCTGCGATCCACCGCAAGGCGAGCCAACCGGAACGCCGGAACCTCATGGCGCGCCAACCCGCGCTTCACAATCTCCGGCGTCCGCGCATAGGCCACGGAAGCCGCACTCAGACTGTAGAAGCCAAGGATGGTTTGGCTGTGGCTGTCGTCAATGGCAAGAAAAGTCTTAGCGCCGCCTAACTCGTGGCTCTTACGCGCGTAGCGGCGCAGGAACTCGTTCAAAGCTGTTTCGCCGCAGTCGAAAGCTTCCCGGTCGTGGTGCTTCCCAATCGGCTCCTCATGCCACGCGGCGCCGCTCACGAACGCACAGGCAGCGCGCGAGCCGCAGCCAGCAAGCGGGCATTGGGCTCAGGAGGATTCTCGAGCAGATCCAGGACCCGCTGGCTGTCCCTTTGGGAAAGCTGCACATGCTCAGCCTCCGCGATAATCTCTCGCGCGGCAGCCACTGCCTGGCGCACAACGAAATCCGTCAGGTCCGTATTCTTGAGCGCCACTGCCCGCAGCAGCAGCGCCTTCTCTTGAGCGCGAATCCTCAGAGACATCCGGTTGTTGTCTTCGACGGCTACTCTTGGCATCGGCCGAATCTCCTTGCTGACACATTCAAATTGTACAAATAAGTACCCCTGGAGTCAATCTTGTACGTTTTCATTACGTACAATGAGTCAGCGGCGCCTTTGCGGAGTTCTGGGGGGCATTCAGGCCGGTTATCATCCGGAAGGACCCTTGCCATGAGCAATCAGCAATCAGCTGCCGAGGCGGCGCGCCACTTCGAGATCGAC
>DATNHL010000097.1:0-4220 GCA_035604995.1 Occallatibacter sp.
TCCGTGGTGCAGGGCGAAGTCCACGTCTTTCAGGACAACCTGGAGAAAGTGCTCCACCCCGGCGAGCAGGCCGTCACCAGCGCCACCCTCGATCCGGTTTCCGTGAAGGACGATATCTCCTGGAGCCGCAATCGCGACCGCCTCATGCAGCAACTGAGTGCACTGCGCTCCAGCCTGCAGCAGATTCAAATGCCCGCGCTGCGCTACTCCAGCAACCTGCTGAAGCGTCTGCCCGCCGACACCGTTCTGTACGTCGCCATTCCCAATCTCGGCCAGTACCTCGCCGAAGCGCAGGTGGTGTTCCGCCAGCAACTGGCGCAGAGCCCCGAGCTGAGCGCTCAGTGGGGCAGCCGTGTTCGCAATGCTGAACCCGTACTCGACAAACTTCGCTCCGCCAGCGAATACCTGGGCGACGAAGTCGCCATCGTCGGTACCAGAGACGGCCTTGCCACCAGCCAAGCCCCGGTCTTCCTCGCCGAAACCAAACGCGACGGCTTCCCCGAGTTCCTCAAGCGTGAAGTCCCGGCCATCGCCATCGAAACCCGCCCCGGCCTGGTAGCCTTCGGTCCCGTCCCGGCGGCCGTGAAGGCCCTCGCTTCCGCGCTCGACACACCCTCCACGTTTCCCGCCACACCGTTCTTCGCGCGCATCTCCGAATCCTACCAGGATGGCGCCGGCATCCTGATTTCGGCCGACCTCTCGCAAATGCCGCATCAGCCGTTCGCCGGGTCCGGCCTGCGCTACTTCATCGCCAATCAGAAACAGGTGAACGGCCAGATGGAAGCCGCCGCGTCAATCGCGTTCGATGGCCCACGTACCGGCATCGCCGCCTGGCTGGCCGACCCCGCTCCCATGGGATCGCTCGACTACGTCTCGCCCGACGCCACCTTAGTCACCTCCTTCGTAGTGAAGAACCCCGGCGCCATTGTGGATCAGGTACAGCAGCTCGTCGATCAATTGCCGATGGGGAACAACAAGGGCCACGGCGACGTTCGCGAGCCAAGCGCCATCGATGTGCACGATGACCTGGCGGCCAGCCTGGGAGGCGAATTCTCGCTGTCGCTGGATGGCCCGCCCTTCCCGGTGCCCTCCTGGAAGCTGGTCACCGAAGTCTACGATCCCGAGCGCATGAAGGCCGCGTTCCACAAGCTGGTCGTCGCCCACGACGAGACCGCCGCCAAAACCGGCGGCAAGCCCCTGCGCACGGCCGAGGAGAGCGTCGAAGGCCAGACCTACTACACGATCGCCAGCAACGATCCCCCGAATCCCCTCACCGAGGTGCATTACACTTTTGCCAACGGCTACATGATCGCGGCTCCCACCCGCGCCATGCTCACCCGCGCTCTCCAGATGAAGATGGCGGGCACGTCGATCACCCATTCCGCGCAGTTCATCGCCATGATCCCGCGCGATCGCTACAACAACTTCTCCGCGGTGATCTATCAGAACCTGGGCACTACGCTGGCCCCGCTGGCCGGCCTTCTGGGCGCCTTCGCACCCAATGGCGCCAATTCGGGAGCTGCCCTCCAGCGCATCTCCAATATGAAGCCCACCATGATCGCCGCCTATGGCGAGCCGGATCGCATCAGCATCGCCGGCACCGGAGACAACTTTGGCAACGGCATCACCACCTTCCTGGGAGGCAATTTGACGGGCGTGGTGGGCAACGCGCTGCCTTTCCCGCAATTCCAGGGAACACCGCGGCGTCAACCTGCGTTTAAATAGGTTACGGGCGGTTTTAAAATAAGTAATGGACTCCGCGGTTATCGAACTCGACGGCCTGGAAGTGCGGTTTGGCAATCGCGCCATTCTGAAGAAGCTGAAGGCCTCCCTCACCGGGCGGTCCATCGGCCTGCTGGGGCCGAACGGAGCGGGCAAGTCGACGCTCCTCAACACCCTGCTCGGCTTTCACAAGCCCTCGTCGGGTACCGCCCGGATCTTGGGGCGCGATATCCGTACCCACGCACGCGAGGTGCGCAGCCTGATCGGCTACATGCCCGAGAACGATTCGTTCATCGCCTCGATGAGCGGAGTTCGCTTCGTGCGGCTGATGGCCGAGTTGGCCGGCCTGCCGCGCGAACACGCCCTGGAACGGGCGCACGAAGCGTTTTTCTATGTCGGTCTGGGCGAGGTCCGCTACCGGGCCCTCGGTACCTATTGGCTGGGTATGAAGCAGTCCGCCAAACTCGCGCAGGCCATCGCTCACGGGCCCAAGCTGCTGTTCCTCGATGAGCCGACCAACGGGCTCGATCCGCCCGCGCGCACGCGCATGATCCAGCTCATTCAGGAGATCCGCGACCGCGGCGACTTGCACCTGATCCTTTCCTCGCACCTGCTGCGCGACGTCGAGGAGTGCTGCGACCAGGTGTTGATTCTCAAGGACGGCAACATCGCCGCCTTCTGCAACCTGGAGGAGGAGCGCCGCGCCAACCGCCGTTTCCTGGAGATCGAGACGCGCGGCTCCAACAACGGAGACTTCCTCGATGCCATGGAAAAGCTGGGCTGCGAGACCGCCCAGGGCGCGCAGGGCCGCATCAAGCTGATTCTGCCCGACGGCCTGGAAGTGCGGCGCCTCTACGAAGTCGCCGCCCAGCAGAACGTGCAAATTCGCCGCTTGAATCACAAGCGCGACTCGCTCGAGGACATCTTCCTCAAAGCCATGGAGGCCCCCGATGCCCGCTCGTAGCCGCACCAACCGCTCCCTTGCTCGCCAAGGGCGAGGCACGGTCGCGGCTCCGCTCCCGATTCCGAGCCGCGACCGTCAGGAAGCGGTCCCGGTCCCCGGCCCCCCCGGAGGTCCCGATGGCCGTCTATAAAAAAACCTACCGGCCCTACGAAGGCGAGCTGACTTCGCCACTCAAGCGCCTGCTGGTCATCCCCCGCTATGCGTTCGAAGACCTGCACCGCTCGAAGTTCCTGACGATCTTTTTCTGCGCCACCTTCTTGCAGCCGCTGATCTTCGCCATCATCATCTACGTGCAGCACAACGCCACCGTCTTCAACCTGGTGGGAGCGCAGGGCGCCAACCGCCTGATTTCCATCAACGTCGTATTCTTCATGTCGAGCCTCGGGTGGCAGAGCATGCTGGCGCTGTTCCTGGCGTCCTTCATCGGGCCCGGACAGGTGTCGCCCGACCTGGCGAACAACGCACTGGCGCTCTACCTGGCGCGGCCGTTCTCGCGCACCGAGTACGTGCTCGGCAAGATGTCCGTGCTGCTGATTCTGCTGTCCGCCATGACCTGGGTTCCCGGCCTGCTGCTGTTCTCCTACCAGGGCTACCTGGAAGGCTGGGACTGGATGAAGACCAACGTCCGCTTCGCCACCGCCATCTTCTTCGGCGCGTGGATCTGGATCCTGATTCTCTCCCTCCTGGCGCTGGCGCTTTCCGCATGGGTCAAATGGAAGCCCGCGGCCGGCGGCCTGATGTTCGGCGTGTTCTTTGTGGCTGCCGGTTTCGGCGCCACCATCAACGCTGTGCAGCGCACCAACTGGGGGCACCTGTTCAACATCAGCTACTTGATCGGCTCGGTCTGGGTGTGGCTTTTCGAGGGCAACAACAAGACTACCAACGGCGCTGTGTTTTTCCGCGCGCCGCAAGGCGAAGAGCTGCCTCTGTGGTGCAGTTGGGCCGCACTGGCCG
Organism: Occallatibacter sp.; assembly: GCA_035604995.1. Classification (GTDB taxonomy): domain Bacteria; phylum Acidobacteriota; class Terriglobia; order Terriglobales; family Acidobacteriaceae; genus Telmatobacter. The sequence continues at coordinate 3,641 of DATNHL010000097.1, forward strand.
TGCTCTGCCTCATCTGCCTCTACATGCTGGCCCGCAAGATCCGCGGCACGGAAGTGGTCAAATGAGCGACTCCGTTGCACGGAGCGAAGCCCCCACGACCATTACGTTCGCCAACGTGTCGCGCTTCTACGGCGAGGTGCTGGGCATCAACAAAGTGAGCCTCGCAATCCCGCCCGGCATCACCAGCCTGGTCGGCCCCAACGGATCGGGCAAGACCACCCTCATGAACCTCCTGACCGGGCTGATCCGCCCCACGCAGGGCGAGATCCGCGTGCTCGGTGTGGCGCCCGACCATCCCGAACAGCTCTGCCGCCTGGTGGGCTACTGCGCCCAGTTCGACGCCTTCCCCAAGGGCATGACCGGGTACCAGTTCATCTACTCGTTCCTGCGCATGTACGGCTGGACCAACCAGGAGTGCGACCAGCGGACGCAATCCTCTCTCCAGTTGGTCGGCCTGCAGGATGCTGCCAACCGCCACGTCGGCGCTTACAGCAAGGGCATGCGGCAGCGCGTCAAGCTGGCGCAGGCCATCGCTCACGACCCGCAGGTGGTGATTCTCGACGAGCCGCTCAACGGCCTC
>DATNHL010000098.1:0-4081 GCA_035604995.1 Occallatibacter sp.
CTCCATTTCTTTCCTCCTTGAGAAGATTTTCTTCAAGCGGCAGAGGCCCCCGCTTGCAGATTCTGGCTTCAGGCTCCTGAATTCTGGCTCCTCGCCCTCCCGGTTTGGTTGCGGCTCTGCTGCTCTGCGGGGCAGCCAATCATGGCTGCCGCCGGCTTCAGCCGGCGCTCCGCAACCAGCGAGGTTTCTGCCGCCAGAGATCTCGTCTCGGCGCTTCTTCGGCACACCTTGCCGCAGCGCCCCGCGTTCGATATGCTCCTCATCATGAAATGCCTGGCTCTCCTGCTGATCTCCTGCGCCCTCTTCGGACAGACGGCGCCGCCGGTGGTGGCCGCCCCTCCCTCCAAGCTGCCGCCTTCGGTCGCCGACCGTCTCAGCCCCTCCGACCGGGTGCTGTTCGGCAAACTGATGCAGGTGGGGCTGGAGGCGGCGTGGGCGGTGGTCACAGCCGAAGGCTATCCGCAATGCTTCATCAACGAGCTGCACCCGCTCAATACCGGGCGGCGCATGGTAGGCAGGGCCCGCACCATCCGCTACCTGCCGAACCGCAAAGACCTGCGCGACAAAATCTATTCCCAGGGCCCGCAGCTCAACTACCGCTCCGCGGAAGAGGCGCTGCCCGGCGACGTACTGGTATTCGATGCCGGTGGCGAGACTCACTCCACGGTTTCGGGCGCCATCACCACCACGCGATTGGTGATGCGAGGCGGCTCCGGCATCATGGTGGATGGCTGCCTGCGCGATATTCCCGACCTTACCGCGATGCCCATCGGCGTCTATCTCCGCTGCGGCCACGCGTCGAGCGTCAGCCCGATTCTGATGAGCGTGGATTACCAGGTGCCGGTCCGCATTGGCAGCGTTACCGTCGTCCCGGGTGACATTCTGATCGGTGAGGATCACGGAGTCTTGGTGATTCCCGCTGCGATCGTCGACAAGGTGCTGGAAAGGGCCATGGCGCACGACGATCAGGAAGAGTTCCAGCGATACCTGTTATTGCGGGGCGAGCCCATCTACGGTGTGTACCCGGAATTGAACGAGGCCAACCGCAAGAAGTTCGAAGAGTTCAAAAAGCAGAAGAAATAACCGCGTCGAACACGAGGCCGGCGATTCGACACCCTACCGGCCCGCCGCCGCCACCGCCTTCTTCGGGTCGATCAAATTCCGCCGCCCGTCCGCGCTCTTATCCGCCGTCTGCCGGACGATCCCAATCACCTCCGCCGGCTTCAGCTTCGGATTCACCACCAGGATCTTGGCCGCGAGATTGGCCACGTTGGGAGATGCCATCGACGTGCCCGACATCTTCAGCCGGTCGCCGCCCGGAATGTAGCTCTCCACTTCGTAACCGTTGGCGTCCACCACCACCGTCGGGCCGTAGCTCGTAAACGCAGCCTCATCGCCGGCTTGGTCCACCGCCCCCACCGTCAGCAGGTTCGGAATCCTAAGGCTGGCCGGAATCGTTTCGTCGAAGCTCGAATCGGCATTGCTGTTGCCTGCCGCGGCCACGAACAGGATATCCGGTGCGGAAAGCATGGCCTTCTCCAGCGCGTTCTTTTCCACGTCGAACCATTCGCGCGCAGTCTTCTTGCGCTCCTCGATGTCCTTGCCGATCCCGCACTTCTCCAGCCCGTCCTCCACCTCCTTTACCGAGCTGCCCCAGCTCATGTTCACCACTCGCACATGGTTCGCCTTGAAGAAATCGACGTAGTCCTGGGAGGCCGCGGCATCGCGATCCGTCTGCGCCCGCGAGGGGCACGGGTCGGGAATCATCTTCCAGTCGAAAGTGAGCCGCCCGGTCACCAGGCGCGCGTAGGGATTTCCCGCCGTCAGGATACCGGCCACATGTGTGCCGTGCGCATAAACGCTGAACAGCGAGAGTTCTTCCATGAAAGGACGCACTTCTTCCGGCTTCAGCTTGGCCATCGTCTGCCGCAGTTCTGTCGCCTCCGGGCTCTCCACATTGGCCTGGAGGTCCGAAATGCCCTTCAGCTCCTTCTTGGCTTGGGGGAAGCGGCGAGCCTGCTCGTGGCTGAGCGGATAGAGGTTGCCTGTCGTCTTGCGCGCAGCAATGTCGTAAGCTCGCACGGCCGGCTGACCGGAGGCGTCCTTCACCACGCGATCCCCGAAAATGGCCAGGTCCACGCCGCTGTCCCACACCGCCAGGTTGACCGGCTGGTAGTTCTTTCCCGCAGCCAGCGTGACCTCGCGATCGGTCCAGATGTCCTTCTTCTCTTTGGCGTGCGCCGCGAGATAGGCGCCCAGCACTTCGTTCAGCGTGTCCTTCAGCGGAAGTCTCTCTACCAGCATCACGCGGACGCCCGGCAGCGCGTTAGCCAGGTCGGAGCTGAGCCCGCCAGTCTTCTCCACCACCGGATCGAATGCGGCGCGCAACTGGCCAATCACCAGCGCCTTCGACCCGATCTCGATGCTTGCCTTGGTGGTCTTCAGATCGTTCTGCACGATGTCGAAAGGCAGCCCGTCGAGCGCACGCTTGACCGCTGCGTAGACGGCCTGCCGGTAGGCCGGCGAAGTGCGGTCGTGAACGCTGCTCCGCGCCTCCAGGATGGCCCCTGTGATCAGGCCGCTCAGAGCCTTGGCCGCCGGCTTCTCCTCGAGTGCCTTGATTTCGCCCAGCCGCCTCCGCGCGTCCTCATCGTGCCCTTCCAGCAGATCGAGCGACGCGAGCACGCTGAACAAGCCCCGTTTGGTGCTGGCGTCGTCCACCTCGTAATCGCGCAGGATGGATTCCACGTTCTTCCGCACCTGCGCCGCAAAGGGCCGGAAGGCCTCCTCCGATTTCACCAGGTCTTCCACTTTGCCCTTGACGGAATACTGGAATTGCGGCACGTCCGCCGCGCGCGTAATCTTCTTGGGCGCCTGCCCAAACAGAAGCACTGTAATAAGTGCTCCGGTGATCCCCACCACGAGTCTGGTATGCATGACTCTGATCATGCACTGTCCGGACCCCATCGGGCAAGCGGGAGCCAAAGTATTACAACACCTCCATTTCTTTTCCGCCCAGAAAGATTTTCAGGCGCAGTCATGAACTGGCGCATGGTGGCGCGATGCGCTGCTCCCGGGCTGTTCTGGCTTCTGGCTCCTGAGTTCTGGCTCCTCGCCCTCCCGGTTTGGTTGCGGCTCTGCTGCTTTGTGGGGCAGGCCATCGCCTTTTGTGGCCTGCCGCTGTGGTTATTCCTTTGGAGGCAGCGGTTGCGGGTTGAGTGCGACCCGGTCGAGCATCTGCCCCGCCACCTGCAGCAAGCCGCTTCGAAGCCCCCCGGCTGGAAGAGTATTGGCTACCCCAGTGAGTTCAGCCGCGATCACTGAGACCCAGGGCGGCGGTCCGGGAAAGGGCCAGGGGATGAGCCTGGGCGGCGTCCCGCAGTAGTCGTCTAAGAACTGTGAGATTGCCGTCTCCGCGGTAGCTGTGATCTGTTGCGCCGCTTGCCGATTCGTCATCGCGGATGCCGCCTCTTTCGACGCGACAGCGGAAATCAGGAACGTCAGCATCCAAGGTACCGGCTCCGGGTTTGCCGCGCGCCACGCCACCGCGTCGGGCTCATGCATCATCCTTGGTGAAGGCCCTGCGGCCAGCGGCTTAGGGCCGCCTCCGCTGCCGAGAAATGGGTTGTGCAACAGCGCCTTGAGAAAGTCTTCATAGTTTCCAAAATATGGCGGAAGCCACATAGTTAACTCCTTTTAGTTACTCATCAGCTAGAACGCTGGATCACCCGATTTTCCTTTCGAGTCATTTTCCCTGCACTCCCCGCCCTCCCTTTGCGTCATCGTGTCAGAACCTATGCCCAGATGGCTCCTCCTGTCGCTCGCCGCAGGCGCCCTGCAGGCCGCCATGATTCGCGGGGTGGTCGTGGAAAATCAGACGGGCAGGCCCCTGGCGCGCGCCCTGGTGACGGTGCAGCCGGTAGCCGGAACGCCGGGAGCCCCGATCTCCGTGCGCACCAATGTTTACGGGGCCTTCGAGTTCCCGCCGCTGGCGCCCGGAGCCTACCTCGTCACCGCCTCCCGCCGCGCCTTCGCCACTCTGCAATACGGCCAGAAGCGCTGGAAGGCCGCGGGAGTCCCC